>NZ_JAGJEE010000020.1:0-85900 GCF_018100885.1 Pseudoalteromonas sp. MMG013
GTTACGCCTTCCTATTTTTTTGTCAACACTTAAATCCAATTTTTTCATAAAGAAATTTTAAATTTAAGTTTTACTCAACGCTGACTGCGTTTTGTTTTGCTTTGCTAAGTTAGCGTAGCGCTCCGTGTCAGTGGGGTCGCATTATAGGGAGGTGAAGAAAAAGCGCAAGCGTTTTATGACATAAAAATGACGAAAACGAGCCGTTCGAATAGAAATCATACTAACCCGGCTTTTTTGCTTATTTAGCATACAAAAAGAGCGCTAATGCTAGCGCTCTATAAATAATCTCCAAGACATTCTCTGCTGGTAAATGGTTTCTTGCTCCAGTTCACTTACCATAAGTGGATGTGCCGACAGCCAATCTCCCGCAAATTTAAGCTTAACCGCATCAAATTTATCTGCGCATACAAAGAAATCTGCTAACACATCATCTTCACGCCTCATTGATAAGATCACAGCAAGCCTTACCAAACGTATCAATCTCGTTACGAGTAATGTTTGGTTACCTACTTCACTAAATTGCCTTTGATTTAAATCAGCTCGATGAGCACTCGTAATGGCGACTATCAGTTGCTTTTCAGCTTTAGTAAAGCCAGGCATTCCCGTATTATTGAGTATATATGCACTGTGCTGATGATATAGCTTATAATCAATCACCAAACCAATTTCATGAAGATGCGCCACAGCGGTCAAGATAGGTATGATTTGTTCCATTGGCAACTGCCATGTAGCAGAAAGTTGCCCTGCCAGTTCGATACTTACCTCAGCAACACGTTGTGCTTGGCGTTTATCAACATGATAACGCTCAGTAAATCCATCCAACGTCCGCTTACGAATATCGGTATTATGAAAATCAGATATCATGCTATACAGCACACCTTCGCGCAGTGCACCACCGGCCAAACCCATATACTTTATATCTAGGCTTTGAAATAAAGCAATTAATATTGCCAAGCCCGATACAAAGACTAAACGTCGCTCTTCACCTAAGCCCGCTAATTGCAACTTGTCTATACTAGCAAAGCATATTGCTTGCTTTTTAATGGAGTATAAACGCTCAAGTGTCAGTAATTCACTTTCCCCAGATGCCGCAAGTATCTCTTGAATTGCTTGTATTGTACCTGATGCGCCAATCGCCAATTCCCAGCCAGCATCAATGTACGTTTGCTTAATCGGCGAAATAACTTGATTCGCGGCACTAATTGCATGGTCAAAATTACTTTGACTTAATGTACCGTCAGAAAAATAGCGCTCAAGAAATGTGACACACCCCATATCTAGGCTTTTATAGATCTCAGCAGTAAACCCCTTACCGATAATCACTTCAGTGCTAGCACCACCAATATCGATGACAAGCTGTCGACCTTGACAAGCGGACGTATGTGCAACACCTTTATATATACTTTTAGCTTCAAGTTCACCACTGATAACATTAATCCGATGGCCTAATATACGCTCAGCTTCAGATTTAAATTCATCCGCATTTGAAGCCAAGCGTAGTGTCGCAGTGGCCACAATACTAATATTACTTGCAGGAATATCTTGTAAACGCTCAGCAAACAAAGCTAAGCACTCCCACCCTCTTTGCATTGCCTCAAGGGATAAAAGATTATCTTTATTCAATCCTGCCGCTAAGCGCACTTTTCGTTTTACTCTGCCAATGGTATGAATCCCACCGGCCATATGCTTAGCAATTAACATATGAAAGCTGTTAGAACCGAGATCAATAACAGCAAACACATTATTTTGTGGAAAATCTTGCCCCACTTTCAGTACCTCTTGCTACAACCATATATCCATAATCGCGGTTACGAATTAGAACGCGGTTTATGGTAACTATTTTGACGGCGACCATTGTTGCTGCGGTTACGCTGTGGGCCCGACGAATAGTTTCGCTTTCTTTGAACTTGTGGCTTTGTTAAATCGTCAAGTAACGCTGACTTGTCATAATGAGAAAGAGGAATAGCATGTTCAATATACTGCTCTATTTCATGTAAGTTATATGCATACTGCTCACAAGCAAAACTAATTGCATTACCTGAAGCTCCAGCTCGGCCCGTTCGTCCTATACGATGCACATAATCTTCGCAATCATCAGGCAAATCAAAGTTGAAAACGTGACTTACTTCAGGAATATGCAACCCTCTCGCAGCTACATCAGTTGCAACCAAAAAGTCAATTTCACCTTTAGTAAATTGTGCCAATATTGCTTGTCGTTTTTTCTGATTGACGTCACCTGTTAATAACCCTACCCGATGCTTATCTGCTTTTAGCCAAGCATAAACGTTCTCACAGCTTTGCTTAGTATTCGCAAATACAATCGCTTTGTCAGGCCATTCTTCTTCAATCAAAGTTAAGAGAAGCGGTATTTTATCATCGTGTGATGGGTGGAACAGCTCTTCTTCAATCAATTTACCTGTTTTAACATCAGGTTCAATTTGCACATGTTCAGGATTTGTCATGTGTTCAAATGCGAGTTCTTGTACACGGTATGATAGCGTTGCAGAAAAAAGTAAATTTAGTCTCTCTGCCGTATCTGGCATTCGGTTAAATAGATAACGAATATCTTTAATAAAGCCTAAATCAAACATTCTATCAGCTTCATCAAGTACAACGACTTCGATTTCATTGAGGCTATACGCGCCTTGTTTGTAGAAATCAATTAAACGACCAGTAGTGCCAATTAAAATATCTACACCATTTTCAAGTTGGACCCGTTGTTTTTCGTAATCCTCGCCACCATATATTAAACCAAGTTTAAGATTACAGTGTGGCGCAATGATTTTTGCATCTTTGTGGATCTGAATCGCCAACTCCCGTGTGGGAGCCATGATCAGCGCTCTTGGGTGCTTTCTGGTTACACCTTTATTTTGCAACAAACGATGACAGGTGGCTGTTAAAAAAGCCAAAGTTTTACCTGTTCCCGTTTGAGCTTGGCCTGCAATATCACGACCATCGCAGATAAAAGGCAAACACTTTGCTTGGATTGGCGTACAGTATTCGAAGCCATTCTCAGCTAATCCGGCGACCACTTCCGGAGCTAAAGCAAAGTCAGAAAATTTATTATTGGTCAAATGTGTCTTAGTCATAGCAATTAAGCATAACGTTTAAACTTGCAATAAGAAACAAGAGTGTTTAAATACGCAGTAAATAATTCGCCTAATTCTAACGGAGAGCGTAATGAGCGACAAAATTATTCAACTAACTGATGAAAGTTTTGAGTCGGATGTACTTAAATCGAAACAACCTGTACTAGTAGACTTCTGGGCAGAATGGTGTGGCCCTTGCAAAATGATTGCGCCAATTCTAGATGAAGTTGCAACGCAGTACGAAGGTAAAGTAACTATCGGGAAACTAAACATTGACCAAAATGCAGGAACGCCACCTAAGTTTGGTATTCGTGGTATTCCAACGTTATTACTTTTCAAAGATGGCGCAGTTGCCGCTACGAAAGTAGGCGCACTATCAAAAACTCAACTTATCGAGTTTTTAGATACGAACACCTAAGTGTCAGTCAGCATCAATATACGTTGTATCTTGATGCTGTTTTAAAACAAAATTGTATTTTTTTATGTTATTTTACATAAAATTTGTTTAAAGACTGGACGACTAGCCCCCTACCTGCTAGTTTATAAAACCACAAACCTTAGTAGTATCAAATCAACCTCCTCGTTACGACGAGAATGACAATTGTAATAAAGAACCCACCAATATGCATTTACGCGAACTGAAAGACAAGTCAATCAATGAACTTGTAAAACTAGCCGAGTCCATGGGACTAGAAAACGTAGCACGTCTTAGAAAACAAGATATTATTTTTGCAATTTTAAAAGCACATGCCAAAAGCGGCGAAAATATATACGGCGGCGGTGTTTTAGAGATTTTGCAAGACGGCTTCGGCTTTTTACGCTCATCGGAAGCATCATACTTAGCTGGCCCTGACGATATTTACGTATCACCAAGTCAAATAAGACGCTTTAGTATGCGCACAGGTGATACCATTAGCGGTTTAATCCGCCCACCTAAAGATGGTGAACGTTATTTTGCATTGTTAAAAGTTAATGAAGTTAACTTTGATAAGCCAGAAAACTCTCGTACCAAGATTTTATTCGAAAACCTAACGCCCATCCATGCTAACGAACGTTTCGTTATGGAACGCGGTAATGGCAGTAAAGAAGATATTACCGCTCGTGTACTAGACCTAGCATCGCCAATAGGTAGAGGCCAACGCGCCTTGATCGTTGCACCGCCAAAAGCGGGTAAAACGATGTTGCTACAAAATATCGCTCAATCTATTACATACAACAACCCTGATGCCACACTGATGGTACTGCTGATCGATGAGCGTCCAGAAGAAGTTACTGAGATGCAGCGTCTAGTGAAAGGGGAAGTCATTGCATCTACATTCGATGAACCTGCGAACCGTCACGTACAGGTCGCTGAAATGGTAATCGAAAAAGCAAAACGACTTGTTGAACATAAAAAAGATGTCATAATTCTTCTCGATTCAATTACACGATTAGCGCGTGCATATAACACCGTCATTCCTTCTTCTGGTAAAGTACTTACCGGTGGTGTTGATGCTAATGCGCTGCACAAACCAAAACGTTTCTTTGGTGCAGCACGTAATGTAGAAGAAGGCGGCAGTTTAACAATTGTTGCGACAGCACTTATCGATACCGGCTCTAAAATGGATGAAGTCATCTACGAAGAGTTCAAAGGTACTGGTAACATGGAGCTTCACCTTAACCGTAAAATTGCGGAAAAACGTGTATTCCCGGCGATTGACTTTAATCGCTCAGGCACCCGTCGTGAGGAGCTACTTACTAAAGCAGATGAGCTTCAGAAGATGTGGATCCTACGTAAAATAGTGCATGATATGAGCGAAATTGATGCGATGGAATTCTTAATTGATAAACTATCAATGAGTAAAACCAACGATGAGTTTTTCGATCTAATGCGTCGTAAATAGTGATTTAAATCAATGATAAAACCTGCTTATGCAGGTTTTTTTATGTCTTAAAAATATGGAAGTATGCGCCATTATGTTCTATACCTAGATAGTCATTTTGCAGTTTTAACAAGGACTCGTCCGTTCATGAAGCCTAAACATGTTGTTATTTGGTATTTTGCAACCAATGTGTTGTCTGTTTTTACCATTATGCTAATTTTCTCTCTTCATTGGCCTGCAGTCATATGCCTATTAAGTGTTTCTGCCATAACAACATTGGTGCTGCTCAAATATGCCACTCAAGGTAATGCAAGTACCCCTTACTTAAGTGAACTTGTTGCTGCATTATTAAAAGACGATAATATTGACTTAACCTACCGGTTTAATGAAGCAGACGCCAATACACCACCAGCTTGCTTAGCAATTAATGCCAGTCTAGCAACCATTGAGCATTTAATTGGCGAAGTTTACTGCTCCTCATCACGACTATCCCCTATGGCTGACAGCCTCAGAGATACCTATTCTTCGATGACTCAAAAAGCGACCATACAGCATGCACATGGCACTGACCTTGCGACTTCATTCAATCGTATGATTTCTGTCGCACGAGAGCTTGATGAACATTTAGATCAAATATATGGGTCAGTGACAGAAGCTACCAATGCGGTAAAGAAAACGCGTGTAGACACGGGAAAGAGCCAAGAAAGTCTGATGAGCTTAGCCAATAATATCCAAGCAACGAGTACGCAAATCGAATCACTTAAAGTCGATAGTGATGCTATTAGCTCTGTCATTGATGTAATTAACTCAATTGCTGATCAAACTAATTTACTTGCACTGAATGCAGCCATTGAGGCGGCGAGAGCGGGCGAACAAGGCCGAGGTTTTGCCGTAGTCGCAGATGAGGTGCGTAGCCTTGCAGCTCGCACTAGTCAATCAACCCAGCAAGTGAGAGATATGGTCTCTAAGATCCAAGCTGGTACTGATAGTGCCCATAACTTGATGCTTGATGCATTAAGCGAAACTCAACAAACTGTATCCTTATCACAAGCCTCTACACGTGAAGTTGACCAGATAGAACAAGCCATGATCGATATCAACACACTTTCTAAAAGTATTCACGAACAGGTTAGCCGTCAAAAAGCCGTATCAGATGAAGCTCAAATGAGCATCGATTCAATGGTTGAGCTTAACTCAGATGCCCTCAATAACTCGCAAATTCAAGCGGTCTCTAGTAATGACCTAATTAACTTAGCGCGTAGTATCCACGCCAAGTTATCTATTTTTAAAGTAGATTCCACATTACTTGACCACGAACAAAGAGCGGATGAAAGTAGGCTCCATAAAGTAGCATTTGATGAAAGCATGATGCAACAAAATAACTCAAATGACATTGAGCTGTTCTGACGAAGCAGCTACTTTTAGCTCATCACATAAAATTAAATAGAAGTGCTGCGCTTGCATACGGTCAGTGGTTATCACGACTTGTTCTAATTGCTTAGCCGTTTGCGCAATATCATTAAAGCCAAACGTTACAGCGGCACCAGCTAAACGATGACATGCATTTTGCAACGATTTTGTCTGCCTGCTTTCCCATAAGTCCACTATGTTATATCTTTCTTCTTCAAGAGTTGCCAAAAAGCTCGCTTTGAGATCTGACATATCTATTTGCATTGCACTTATTTCATCTATGTACATTAAATGTTTTGCTAATATTTGATGAAGATGATCTGTGCTGATAGGTTTTCCAATATGACCTGTAAATCCATGTTCCAAATAGGCTTTCACTTCTTTTGGCATCACATTAGCCGTCAACGCATAGATTGGGCCATCATAGCCCGCTTGCCGTAAGATCTTAAATGCTTCAAGCCCATCGACCTGAGGCATTTGTATATCCATAAGGACTAAATCTGGAAAGTCAGTTAGACATACCTCCACAGCCGCGGCACCATTATTTGCAACAATAACATCAACCCCGAGGCTTGAGACTAAACGACAAAACAATGAGCGATTATCATCATGGTCTTCTGCAATCAATACTTTACCTGACAATGCTTTGAATTCTTTTAAGCCTTCTATTTTATCAATTTTACTTGGCGTACTGCTGGGAACGCAAGGTACTAACACTGTAAACGTACTGCCTTTATTTAGCGTACTTTCCACACTGATTTTCCCGCCCATCATATCAACTAGCTGTTGAGATAGGGATAAACCTAAACCGGACCCTCCAAATCGACGTGAAATGCTGTTGTCTCCTTGTTGGAAAGAATCAAATATACCTTGTAAATAAATTTCATCCATACCAATACCGGAATCTTCAATGACAAACTCGACTCCACCTTCAACAATTGTGATTGTCAGCTGTATGGACCCAGCCTCAGTAAATTTGACCGCATTGCCAAGCAAATTAATAAGTACTTGCTTCAATCGAATATAATCCAACTCCACCACTAATGATTCACGTAAATGGTTATGAATAACAAACTTTAATCCTTTCAATACACATGCATGCTGAAACATGTCGCTGACATCATTGATCAAGCTCTCTAGCTCAAATTCTGTAAATTCAAGTTCAAATTGCAATGCTTCAATTTTACTTAAATCTAATACATCACAGATTAAATCTCGTAAATGTTCCCCTTGACGGTGAACCACTCGTAACGAGCTTTGTAGATTTTGATCTCTTTGATTATCAATTAATAATGCTTCGGTATGACCTAATATCGATGTCAAAGGTGTACGTATTTCATGACTGATATTTGCTAAAAACTGACTTTTAACTTGATTTGCTTCTCGTAATTCATCTGCAACTTGTTGTAACTGTGCTGTACGTTGAGCCACTTGCCGACTGAGTTCCGTCTTTGTAAGCTGTAAAACTCTTTTTCGGTAAACGCTGACACCTGCTATCCCCAACGACAATATAAATAAAGCTCCCAGCCAAACTAATTGTTCTCGTTGTTCTATCTGCAATTTCTGTAACGCCTGATATTGTTTGAGTGTTTTTATTTCTTGACTCAATTGATTCTCAGCTATCGTATCTTGGTACTGCTCTAACCGTTTGCTCAAACTCGTATTTAGTAGCTTACTTTGTAATCGTTGATACTTCTGATAATTCGCTAATGCCTGTCGTGGCTGACCTAGGCTGGATTCAATAAAAGACAGCAAAAGTAAACTATCTCGCTCTCTCAATGCGGCACCCGCTTCTTTCGCTAATATAATGGCTTCTTGAATGCTCTCTTTCGCTTGCTGATATTGACCCTGAGCTAACAAAGCTTGCGCATAAGGGTACAATGCTTCACGACGTCCCCCTTGACTATTTGCCTGCTCCGCATAATAAAGTGCAAAATTAGCCTCTGTTAATCCTTGTTCTATATTACCTTCTAGTAGACTCAGCGTTGCTAAATTGGCGTATTCAAAGCTTAAATGCTGCCAACTCTCTACTGATTCATAGTAATCAATCGCAGCCATCAAGCTAACTCGAGAAAGTGCCCATCGTTCAGTATGTTTATAAATAACGCCTAAATTAGCCTGCGATAAAGCCGTACCGTAATCATCTTGTAGCTCATTGAAGAGTTTAATTGCGCGTAACAACATCTCTTCTGCAATGTTATATCGCAGTTGCCGTATGTAAACACCTGACAAATTAAGCATAATATCTGCTTTATCTTGTGTATCACCATGCTGTTGGTATAACTGATGGGCTGACACATAATGTAGAATTGCCAAGTCCAGTTCATGTGTTTGAGTGTAAGCCAACCCCAAATTACTGTGCATATTGGCTATCTCTAATGGCTTATCTCGTAATGTCGCAATCTTCAAAGCACGATGATACGCCAAAGTTGACTGCGTATAGCTGGCCTGGAAATAGGCCGCTATCCCTTGTGATTTGACGGCTTTATAAAACGCATCGCTTACAGGGTTCACTGCTGTTAGTTCCTCTAGCTCAATGAAGTAATCATTTGCGATTTGATATTTTTGATGCTTCAATGCTTCACGACCTAGATTTTCAATAAGGTGCTGTAACGTCATTAAAGAAATATCAGGATGAAGCCGCAATCGCTCCCCGGTTTCAGCCACTTCCTGCCACGAAGTCAAGTCATTTAATTGCGACACTCTTTCATGCAAAGAAGCAGAAGATGCAAAAGCATTCATATTGCAAAACATGCTCAAACTGAACCACAAAATTAGCTTATAAAGATGCGTAACCGACTTGCCAGTCATCCTTGATCCTCATTGATATAGGAAATTTATTCGTGCTAAGGTGAAGATACACGAACTAAAATGATCGAACAATGTTCAACCCTTTGCTTGACGCCATTTTTATTGAGCTCTCATCTGGGAGAGTATTTAAAATTCATACTTTAGCAGCTCAGTTAAATCAGCTAGATTGGTTTGAGCTATTGGATGAAGATCCTAATAAAGCACTATTTAAGAAGAACTTTCTAATCATGAATGCATTGTTTCAGCTCCAAGATGAATTGCTTGCAACTGATCAGTCTCTGCATATTGACAGTATGGACATCTACCTAAGTGCTAAAGTAGATACTGGTGTAACTAAAGATAACCCTTTAAAAAGCTACTATTTAGATTGGGATAATTATAATACAAGCCGAGAAGATATTGAGTCTTTACTCACCCAGTTTTGGCAACGATTCAGTCAAAGCAATCACACTCAACCCATTGCGGCAGAAGAATTACAGGCACTCTGCGCGGTTTGGCAATTGCCCATCCCATTTTCATCGCAGTTATTAACAAAAAAATGGCGCAAATTAGCGTTACTATATCATCCTGACAAAAACCCCGCGGGAAGCGAGGCTTTTAAAAAATGGCATAGTGAGTATATAAAATTGAAATCGGCTGCTAGTAATTGACTCGACGGACTCGAAACTTACGACCTTTGAGCTTGCCTTCGGTTAATTTTCTAAACGCTGGCTTCGATGCATCTCTCGCCACAGCAACATACGCCGTATTGTCTAACACGTTGATTTTGCCAATTTGTGCAAATGAGATCCCTTGCTCACCCGTTAAACTGCCCACGATATCTCCTGGACGTACTTTTTGTTTTTTACCACCATCAATTTGCAGTGTTACCATGTCTGGTTTGTATGGTGCTTTGTCTAATAAGCTATGTGCAGGAACAGGTGATGGTTCAAAATCGCGATCATACACATCGCCAATCTGTGCCACTTTAAACTCCTCACTCTCTCCGAAAATAGAGCAAGCAAGTCCTTTCTTACCTCCTCGTCCAGTACGACCTACTCGATGCACGTGCGTCTGCGCATCATGGGCTAAGTGGTAGTTAATCACCATATCCATATCATCAATATCTAAGCCTCGTGCTGCAACATCTGTCGCGACCAAAATCGAGGCACTTTTATTCGCAAAACGGATCAGCGTTTGTTCACGCTCTCGCTGTTCTAAATCGCCATGCAATGCGACGGCATTAAAGCCTGCATCTTGTAAGTCATCACACACTTTTTGTGTTTCAACCTTGGTGTTACAGAACACCACACAGCTTTGTGGTTTGTTTTGCAATAGCAATAATCGCAATGTATTAAAACGTAATTTGTTATTATCTAATTTATAAAACAACTGTTTAATGCTGGTATTAACAACCTGATCTTCCACTTTGACCATTTCTGGCTGATGCATCACACGCTCAGATATAGTTTCAATGCGTTTTGGAAACGTGGCACTGAACATTAAGTTTTGACGCTTTTCAGGCAAATAGCTCACAATATTATCGAGCGCATCAGCAAACCCCATATCAAGCATTTGATCTGCTTCATCAAGCACCAACGTTGATACCTCTTTAAAATTCAATGTACCTTTAAATAAATGATCTTCAATACGCCCAGGCGTGCCGACAATAATGTGCGCGCCATGCTCTAACGAACCAATTTGTGGTCCAATTGGTACACCACCACATAGCGTTAATATTTTAATATTATGAATACCGCGTGCCAGTTTACGCATTTCAGTGGCAACTTGTTCAGCCAATTCACGAGTTGGGCATAATACCAACCCCTGAATGCGAAAGCGTGCAACATTTAAGCGAGATAGTACGCCTAAGCTAAACGCGACTGTTTTACCCGACCCTGTTTTTGCTTGGGCAATGACATCTTTTCCAGATAATATAACCGGCAAACTTTGTGCTTGCACGGGAGTCATATTTTTATAACCCAAATCACTCACGGTATCTAAAAGTGCCTGCTCTAAAGGCAAAGTGTTAAAAGCGATTGCGCTCACGGTACTATCTCATCAATAAAAAATATGCCCAATTTTAGCAGATTAAATTGGCTACGAATATCGCAGTGCACAGTATTTGATCTCATTTACGTTTGCATCACCTTTTGTTAATGCCACAATAGTGCTTTGTACTCAGCTGTAATACCAAGGACATCATGAAAAAACTATTTAGTACGTTATGTTTATTGAGTTGTATCTCTAATGCAGTGCACGCTCAAGAGTTTTCACCAGAACAGATTCAACAAGTTACACAAGTGCGTGAAGCCGCACTAAATAGTGATTTAAGCTGGCAGATCCTTGAATCTTTAACCACAGAGGTTGGCCCGCGTTTACCAGGTACCAAAAATGATAAAAAAGCTGTTGAATGGGCGCAATCACAATTTAAAGCACTCGGTTTTGATAAAGTATGGATTGAACCCGCAACGTTTCCACATTGGCGTCGATACCACGAATCAGCTTCTATTACTACCCCAAGTGAACAACCACTACACCTAACAGCACTTGGTAACAGTGTGAGCACACCAAAGTCAGGCATTCAGGCTGAAGTGGTGTTTTTTGAAACTTTAGATGAACTCATTGCTTCGCCTGAGGGGAGCCTAAAAGGCAAAATCGCATTTATTAACTACCGTATGAATCGACATATTGATGGGAATGGTTATGGGCCAGCAGTAAAGGCCCGTAATAGTGGCGCAGTAGAAGCTGCCAAAAAAGGCGCTGTGGCTTATATGATGCGCTCAGTCAGTACCAGTCATCATCGCTTCGCACATACCGGTGGCAGCCATTACAAAGCTGGCGTAACCAAAATCCCAGCAACCGCCGTTGCGAACCCTGATGCAGACCAACTTGCTCGTCTTATCACTGCGGGTCATAAAGTAAAGGTAAAGCTCAATATTCAAACTGAAGATTTAGGCGAAGGCACCAGCTATAACGTAATTGGTCAATTCAACGGTACGCAATACCCTGAACAATATGTGCTTATTGGTGGGCACCTCGATTCTTGGGATCTGGGTACCGGCGCACTAGATGATGGCGCTGGCGTCGCATTAACCATGGCTGCTGCAAAACATATCAGTGATGTAAAACGTCCTAAACGCAGTGTTCGAGTAGTTTTATTTGCCGCAGAAGAACTTGGCTTATGGGGTGCAAAAGCCTATTTCAAACGTCATAAAGATACACTCGATAATATTGTTGCTGCTGCTGAATCTGATTTTGGTGCGGATGTAGTGTATGGCTTTGAATCAAATGTTGCTGCAGCGGCATTACCTTTAGTGCGAGAAATAGCTAAACAGCTAGCCCCTTTAAATGTACAGTATATCCGCAAAAATACAGCGCGTGGTGG
The DNA here is from genome assembly GCF_018100885.1 of Pseudoalteromonas sp. MMG013. Classification (NCBI taxonomy): domain Bacteria; kingdom Pseudomonadati; phylum Pseudomonadota; class Gammaproteobacteria; order Alteromonadales; family Pseudoalteromonadaceae; genus Pseudoalteromonas; species Pseudoalteromonas sp. MMG013. The sequence continues at coordinate 12,540 of NZ_JAGJEE010000020.1, forward strand.
TCCTGACTTGATCCCCCTTAAAAATACAATGTCAGCCCCTATTTTTGCTTTACACCAAGATGGTACCGACTATTTTGATTATCATCACACCGCTGATGATACTTTAGATAAAGTAGACCCTAAGAAGTTACAACAAAATACAGCTGCCTATGCGGTATTCGCAATGATGGCTGCAGATGCCAAAACTCGTATTACGGGTAAGTAACCACCGTATAAACCAAGCGGCTGCTTATGCAGCCGTTGTTACTTCAACCTTCTCTACCACCTGTTTGCAAAAAAAAGAGCTACGCATTGTGTAATGCAATGATATTTAATACCCTAAAAATATCTAACGGCCATTTTTAGCATGCACATATGTCCTCACGGTTAACCCAACCTTTATTACAAAGTCTATTTACCTTTCACGGTTTTATTGAGCGCGTCATCAGCAAGCACTACCGTGTCCTGTTAGTCATCATATTAATTGCGACTTCTGCCTATAGCTATATTTCACATACTCAAAATATTGCCTTGCAGCACTCTTTACTAACACACCCAAGAATTGACGATGTGTATGTGATTAATCTGGGCCGAATTCAAACTGACCGTAAATATCAAGCTCAGTATCGAGTCGCACAGGTATTACAAGTCGCAGAAAACAAAATTATATTAACGCAAAGTACAACGACCTATCGCCGCAAGCGTGACGCTGAACGAGCCATAAAGCTCGATGCACTAATGCTCAATAGCTTTTTCCGCTCAGAACATCTTATCTTGGAGCGTGAGGCCCTGTTATCTATGTTTGCTCAAAATGCCATAGATGATGTTTATAGGCCTAGGGAAATATATGTCATGGGCGGTATCGTTAAACAGCGACAAAGCCCATTACCAATTAATCATAAAACCCATATAAACAAAAATTTAACGACGCACAATAATGAAGGTATACGGTTGTATCGACAAAACAACTTCGCTCTGGCGTTCAATTCATTCAAAATTGCGGCCATATCTGGTGATGCGTGGGCACAATATAATTTAGCAGGTATGTTTGAGGTAGGGGAAGGCACTTCCCTTGACTTGAAACAGGCGCATTATTGGTACCAAAAGTCTGCAATGCAAGGCCATCAACGTGCACTACATGCCTTAGAAAAGCTCTGTAAAAGCACGCAATCACTATGCCTTTGAATCTAAAATGATTACCGTATACTCTCTATAAATGAATCCACAGTAATCATTTTACTCTTGTGACAAACCACTCTTGGAATGCAGATGCACTGAGAGGTTTACTATGTAAATACCCCTGACTATAGTCACATTGTAAGGTCTGCAAAAACTCTAATTGCGATTGAGTTTCCACACCTTCCGCTACCACTTTCAAATTTAAATTACCTGCCATGGAGATAATTGCTTTTACTAATGCGCGGTCTTCTTGATCATCTGGTAAATCACGAATAAATGCTCTATCAATTTTTAACTTCGACAGCGGGAAGCGCTTCAGGTAACTCAATGATGAATATCCTGTTCCAAAATCATCAATCGCCAATTCAACACCCATTTCACGTAACGTAAGGAGCTGCTGTAGAATATTTTGCGCGTTATCTGCTAATACTGTTTCTGTAATTTCAACCGTTAAACATCGGCTATCTAAGCCTGTCTCGCGTAGAACACGTGCTATCACTTTTGCCATATCGGCGCGTTGGAACTGAATGCTTGACACATTGACTGTGATAAATAGAGGATGCTGAAAACGATTGCACCATGCCTTAGCCTGAGAGCATGCTTGATAGAGTACCCATTCGCCGATTGTTATGATTAAGCCTAACTCCTCACAAATAGGAATAAACCGCCCAGGGGGCACCTCTCCAAGCGCCTCATTGTGCCACCTTAATAACGCTTCGCAACCAATTTGCTTCCCATCAAGGCTAATAATTGGCTGATACACAACCGTTAGCTCTTGATTTGATAGTGCCTTATGTAACGCCCCTTCTAACTGGCGTCTTGCTTGAGCATGATCATGCATTGCCGACGTATAAAATTGATAACAGTTTCTTCCATGCTCTTTTGCCTTATACATAGCACTATCAGCATTACGAAGTAATGCCTTGCGATCACAGCCGTCATCAGGGAAAAAGGTCACCCCGATACTACCGGAAACAAATGTTTCATGCCCTTCCAGCTCAAATGGACTGCTCAATTGCTGTAATACTTTATTGGCTATTTTCTCAATATCACTGATGGTGTCGATATCAGGCAGTAATAAAGCAAATTCATCACCACCTAGCCTCGCTACAATATCAGAACTACGAGTACAGTCTTTGAGTCGCTGTGCAGCCTCAATTAAGAGCAAATCTCCAATATGGTGGCCTAACGTATCATTAACAGCTTTAAAGCGATCTAAATCAATAAAGCAAATTGCCAAGCGACTCGATTGTTTTTTCGCTCTTTCTAATGTGTGATCAAATTGCTCATGAAAATGTAACCGGTTGGCCAGCCCAGTTAATGTATCGAAATTGGCCTGCTGCCACATCATTTGTTCGTGATTCTTGCGGGAGGTAATATCGTTAAATAGTGCTACATACATTTCAATATTCTGCTTCTCATCAAACACAGCAGAGACTTGCAGCCAACATGGATACACGTCACCGGCTTTGCGCCGATTCCAGATTTCACCTTCCCAGTGACCATGTTCATGTAAATCACTATATAACTGACTAAAAAATGCAGTGCCATGCCGGCCTGAATTAAATAAAGCTGGAGACTCTCCTAACACCTCATTTTGACTATAACCCGTAATCTGAGTAAAAGCCCGATTAACCATTTGTATTTTATTCTGTTTATCTGAAACTAGCACCCCTTCACTCGTCGTTGAGAATACCGTGCTAGCCAAGCGTTGTTCTCGTTCATTTGTTAAGCGTACGGTTATATCATGCAACACATAAATAAAACCGAGACGTTGTTCTTTACCATCAAGCACCTCATTTTTAGTCACATTGAATGAACGAAGCTGTCCTTGAACATGCAATTGACACTCTTTATTGACATAAGCGGGATCAGACAGACAACTGGGATTTGTTAATACTGTACCTATTGATTCATTGACCATATTCTCTGTCAGAACGAAGTCATCATTTACCCGTGTATTTGCAGACAGTATCTCTCCCTGCTCGTTAGTAAAAATAAGGTAATCTTCAATCGCATTAAAAATAGATCGTAGCCTCGCGCCTTGCGATTCTGAGCGTTTTTTAGCCCGCCTAAGTCGAATTAAGAATAACCCCAAGATCACAGTTGCCCCACATAAAATACCGATCACCACACTCAACAACATAGTCTGAGTTTGATTAGCAACCTTAATTTCCTGTGTTTGCAACACCACCTGTTGCTCTAAATTCGCTTGATAATGCCACAGTGATTGCTGCAGCGCACGCTGCTCACTAATATCATGAATAATAGAAAATAGTTGCGTTTCACCACTCAGGTCACGAAATGGCACTGAATACACACTGACTGTTCGAATAGATTGATCAGCCAGCTGGTGGCGAAAAATAAAGTAATTTCTGCCTTCAGCTACTGCGGTTTCGCGCTCCGTAGCCACCTGCTTGGCAGTCAGTTGATTAATCTCCTGAATACGCATTAACAATAAATCGCTTTCGGTATAACCATAAAAATGGACTGCTGCGTCATTTGCCGCAACTATGCCACCCGTATCCGGATTAATGATCAACATAACTGCACTATTATTCCGAAATACCTGTTCAGGTAAATCGAGAGCTAAACCACAACGACAAAAAAATAATAACGCGATACCGAGTATTATATTTACTTTCAACCTAGCCACCACCGTATACAAATTAGGCTCAGATAAAGACTATAATGCAAACTGACCTCCATGAAAATATGCCAAACATCAAGTATTGCACAATACTAAATAACCTCAGCTCTGGATAAGCGAATTTGCCCAATAAAGCTATTTTTCTCACTCTCGGCGTTGCTTTCATTTGTAATAGCCCGCTATTACTGCATAAAAGCGCCTTGATATTGACCAAAATATCATCATTGGATTGTACGTAAGTTTGTTTTCAAAACATTTTCTATTCCAAAACCCTTATCCAAACCTGAGGTTAAATAAAGCGATTATTTATCGTCATTAATAAACGTCATATTATTATCTGCGTATAAAGCCTTTAGCTGCCATTTCATAAACGGCTTGATATACTGCACATAACTATAGGTGTCCTAATAGCAAAATGAAATATAAAGACTTACGAGATTTTATCTATCGCCTTGAAGAACAAGGTGAATTAGTTCGCATCACACAACCCATTTCAACAAAATTAGAAATGACTGAAATTGCCGATCGTACTTTACGAGCAGGTGGTCCGGCATTGTTGTTTGAAAACCCGACAGGCTTTGATATTCCGGTATTAGCTAACCTATTTGGCACCCCTAAACGCGTAGCGTTAGGTATGGGCCAAACAGATGTCAGCGAACTACGTGAAGTGGGTAAACTTTTGGCTTTCCTTAAAGAGCCAGAACCACCAAAAGGCATAAAGGAAGCGCTAGGACAAATCCCTGTGTTTAAGCAGGTGCTGAATATGCCAGCCAAAGAAGTCCGCAAAGCTCCTTGTCAACAAATCGTGATCAGTGGCGATGACGTGGATCTGACCAAGTTACCCATTCAACATTGTTGGCCTGGAGATGCCGCTCCTTTGATCACTTGGGGCCTAACTGTCACGCGTGGACCTTACAAAAAGCGCCAAAATCTAGGTATTTACCGACAACAGTTACTGGGTAAAAATAAAATAATAATGCGCTGGTTATCGCACAGAGGTGGCGCGCTCGATTTTCAGGAGTGGTGCAAAGAAAATCCAGGCGAGCCTTATCCCGTGTCGGTTGCGCTAGGAGCTGATCCGGCAACAATTTTAGGCGCGGTGACCCCTGTGCCTGACACGTTAAGTGAATATGCATTTGCTGGGCTGCTGCGAGGCTCAAAAACCGAAGTGGTAAAATCCATTTCAAATGACTTACAAGTGCCTGCCAGCGCAGAAATTATTCTTGAAGGTCATATCATGCCCGGTGAAATGGCTCCTGAAGGGCCCTATGGTGATCACACAGGTTATTATAATGAAATTGATGATTTCCCTGTGATGACAGTAACCCATATGACCCACAGAGAAAACCCAATTTACCATAGTACATACACAGGTCGCCCACCTGATGAACCTGCCATTTTAGGTGTCGCACTCAATGAAGTGTTCGTGCCCATTTTACAAAAGCAATTTCCAGAAATTGTTGATTTTTACCTCCCTCCTGAAGGCTGTTCCTATCGAATGGCGATAGTAACGATGAAGAAGCAATATCCTGGTCATGCAAAAAGGGTGATGATGGGGGTATGGTCTTTCTTACGTCAGTTTATGTACACTAAATTTGTCATAGTTTGCGACGATGATGTCAATGCAAGAGATTGGAATGACGTCATTTGGGCTATCACGACGCGTATGGATCCGGCAAGAGATACAACCATGATAGAAAATACGCCGATTGACTACCTTGATTTTGCTTCCCCTGTTTCGGGACTTGGTTCTAAAATGGGTATGGACGCAACAAACAAATGGGCAGGAGAAACGGATCGAGAGTGGGGCGAGCCTATCGTGATGGATGAACAAGTGAAACAAAGAATAGATGATATCTGGGACAGCTTAGATATCCCACTCAAGCCATAGGATAACCTAGGTACCTATGCTAAAGTGCCTAGAGTTTATACAAAAATTTAGTGATTGGTAATATTCAAAAGTACATTGCCAAACAAGACCGTGCGAAAAGGTAACACATGCAAACAATCAATGCTGACGTGATAGCTATCACGCCACTTACAGAAATTATTTACAAAGTCACGCTTAAACCTGCTACTGCAGCAAAGTTTGAAGCAGGGCACTATTTACAACTTGTGTTAGGTGAAAAAGACAAGCGTGCATTTTCAATCGCAAGCAAACCATCACAACAAAACGAGTTAGAATTGCATATTGGTGCATCGGCTGCTGATGCATACGCATCACAAGCGCTTGAACATTTGCGCCAAGCTCATTTAAACAACCGCCCTGTTGCACTTGAAGTTGGCTTAGGTGTCTCGCAATTACGCATTGATTGCCAAAGACCCATTGTCTTGCTCGCAGGTGGTACTGGGTTCTCGTATGTTAAATCAATGGCCGATCACTTAAGCGAAGTTGGCTGTACTCAACCAGTGTATTTTTACTGGGGTGTAAAAGAAGAGTCTGCGCTATATGCTAAAACAGAAATGGAAGCATGGGCAGCAACCAAAGAAAACTTCCACTTTATTCCGGTAGTAGAAAACCCTAACGAAGGTTGGGGAGGCCATACAGGCTATGTGCACCAAGCCGTGATGACAGATATTTCTTCTTTAGAAACGTACTCAATTTATATGGCCGGTCGTTTTGATATGATTGGTATTGTGCGTGATGACTTTATCAAGCATGGTGCCGTACGTGAGCACATGTACGCAGACGCCTTTGCTTTTATCAAATAATTCATAGCTCTAAGCAGTGTCATATCATACGGCACTGCTTACAATTCCACGGTTCATATATCGTCCCCTTTCAGTTTAAGTATTACTCAAGATTACATCGCATAGTAATCGGCCCATATTCTATCCCCTTGCGCCAAAACACATATTGAGTGTGATGAGCTTTTCTATCAATCCCTTTTTTAAATTGAAACAATCAATTTAATCAATTTTATTAATTAAAAATAACAGAGCATACTGAATTCATCAACACAGGAGCACTAGAATGAAAACTGTAAAAGAAATCATGACGACACATATTCCTGCAATTTATGCAGATTCCGAGCTCACAGAAGCGATTGATGAACTGCACCAACACACATTATTCTGCGCACCCGTTTTAGATGGGCAGCAGCACTTAGTGGGCTTTATTTCAGAGCAGCAAATGTTGGCCCCGTTATTACAAAGTAGCTATTTTTGCGAAGGCAAAATAATGGTTAAAGAATTGATGACCGATAATGTGGTGTCAGTCACTGAACACATGAATATTGTCGATTTAGCTCAGCAAATGCAAGGCAATAAACCAAAGGTTTATCCAGTGACATCAAATGGCAAGGTTATTGGCTTGGTAACAAGAAGCCAAGTCATAGAGGCGTTAAAACAAGACTACTTGAGCTGCTCAGTGCATTAAGCAGCTCAAAGTGAACTGACTGGCTATTAACTCGCTTTTTTAGCTAATAACGCTTTTTTATCACTGTCACTTAAAAAGGCAATTTCTAGTGCATTGCACTGCGCTTGTTCCATATCTTGCGTCGATAACCCAGCCTCAGGTGCGGCAACGGCATACTCATTATCAAGTTCAATACCTTGAACTGCAGGATCATCGGTATTAATACAGGCTAAAATACCATGATCCAAAAAGCGCTTAAGTGGGTGTGTGATTAGTTCAGCCACCGTACTGGTTTGAATATTACTGGTTAAACATGACTCAATACCAATGCGGTTGTCTCTTAAATAATCCATTAACTTTGGATCTTCAATGGCTTTAACACCATGACCAATACGTGTTGCGCCTAACTCATTAATGGCTTGCCAGATACTTTTTGCACCTTCCGCTTCACCCGCGTGTATTGTGGCACCTAAATAAGCATCCCTAACTTGCTTAAAATGATCGACAAATAGCGCGCCTGGATAACCCAGTTCATCACCGGCAAGATCGATAGCAACTAGATCGTTTTTGCATGCTAATAATGAATCAAGCTCATACTGACATTTATCAACACCGAAGGTACGCGACATAATACCAATTAGATTCACTTTAATATCGGTATTGTGCGTTGCCGATTTAATACCATCAACCACCGCCTCTACGACGCCTTGAGCGTGTAAATCATGTGTTTGTGCCATATAGTAAGGGCTAAAGCGCAGTTCGGTATAATCCATATTCTGTGCAATCGCATCTTCTACGTTTTCGATGGCAATACGGCGACATGCATCGTAATCACCAAGCACTTTGACACCCCAATCTAATTTAGCTAAAAATGCCATAAGGTTAGGAGCGTTATCGAGTACTCGCACATGTGGGATCAAGCCCTCAATATCCGTCGCCGGTAATGGCATATTAAACTGCTGACCAAGCTCTAAAATCGTAGTCGCTCTCACGTTACCATCTAAATGGCGGTGTAAATCAAGTAAAGGTAAGTTGTTATTGATCATAATTCACTCGGCTGCAGATAAAATTTTGCGGATCATACTTGCCTTAATATAAAGATCAAGGACACATGTCCATTTTTAGCACGGCTACCTAGTTATGCAAGTATAAAAAAACCAGCGTATTCGCTGGCTTTTTCTGAGTATTTATTTGAGAATCGCCAATTCATAGGCTTTCTGATACTGTTGGGTCTGCTCGTAACTGCGTAATGCTATACTCGTCCAACCAGTATGCCAATCGCTTTTATTTATGTTGTCAAAAATTTTGGCTGCGAGTTCAAAATCCTTATCAACATGGGCCATGCATGCTAAACACGCTAATAATTCAGCGTTATCGGGTTGTTTTTTCAGCTGAGCCTGTATGGCATGGGTTAATTGTAAATCACCTTCATTCGCAGCACTTATCACTGCCGACACATCGTGATACAACCCTTTCTTTAACCATTTTAGCAATGCAGGCTGTATCTGTTTAATTTGCCCACTCGCCGCCATTGATTGTAAATAAGACTGCTGTGCATACACTTTCAGTGCTTTAGGTAGCTGCTCATAGTACGCTTGCCCATCAGGTTGATTTTGCATAAAAAAACGCGCAAAGAAACGCTGCCAATGCTCCGCTGACCAAGTCACTTGCTTGTGTTTGTCGTTCAATGTCTTTATCAATTCAACATACTTTTGCTCTACCAATAGGCCCTCAAGGTAGGTGGCTATCTCGGTTGATTGTGGTTTTTTCTGCTGCATCGGCGTTTCAAGTAACACCAAAGCTTGCTCACCTTTGTCAGCCTGTAGCCAGAGCTTAGGCACTTTACTTTGTGCTTCTTCTGACATGGCGCTTAGGTGCTGTACCGCAGTTGCCTGCTCGCCTTGCTGTAAGGCAGACTTCGCCAGTAACGCATATTGATAATCTTGCCACTGACTGGGTGCATCATGCTTCTTAAACGCCACTTGTACTTGCTCATTATCATCATTAAGAGTCGCCCATAGCGCCTGTTGCCAAGCCTGAGAGGCTTTCATTGCACGCTTATGACCAAAGTGCCCCGTTGATTTACGATAAAGTCGCCAGAAAAATTTAATCGCCTTTACGACGAGCCATATGCCAATCGTTAGCATGAAAAACATAATGGCCATTGCAACTATCGTGGCTTCAATGGTCACATCGTTATACGCTATGAGCACATAACCCTTTTCGTCAATTAATAAATGCCCTGCTGCCATGGCAATCGCAATGGCGATAATTATTAATATCACTCGGATCATTTTAACCACCCCTGTACCGCTTTAGCTGAGCGTAACTGAACAGTTTGATTAAACGCCAATGATTGACCCTGCATCAGGACTAATTCGTCATGCATTGCCTGTACTGCTGCAGAGTCCATTTTAAAATAGCTTATTAACGTTTGTTGAGCACTCGACAAAGCACTAAAAAAGACACTGGCTTGCTTGTCCATCAAAGCACTCTGAGCTTGTGACAAGTGACTTCGTAGCTGCGCTTTCAATAATTGCTGTTCTTGTTTATCAAGTAGCGGGTCAATAACAGCAACTTCACGATGGCGAATCGTTATAAAGTCGTCTACCAAATTTTCCCATGTGCGTAATAAATTGGCTTGCCAGTCACTGACATCACTAGACAATTGTGCCGTAGACGCTGCTGTTTGCTCTGGTAAACGCAACGTTTGCAGCTCAAGTTCAGGTACCTGTGCGAGTAAACCATGTAACTGTAAATATCTAGATTCCAATTGCGGCTTAGCTTGTGCATTCAACAATGCTATATCTTGGGCAATTGCGCTCAACACGCCCGTGGTATTTGGTTCATGCTGCAACACATCACTCAATCTTTGTAGTACCGCAATGCTGCCCTGAAAATCTTGTTCCGCTGAGGCCTTAAATTGTGCCATCCTTTGTAAGTACAACACCTCACTGCTGAGTGCACCACTGACTTGTTGTTGGGCTGAGCTCAACGCCGCCTGCAGCTGCGTATCAAATTGCTGAGTCTGTGCTGCTAAGCGAGACTCAATTTGCATATCAACTTGTTTTTGCTGACTTTGCAATTGAACTAGTTGCTCACGAGTGGTGTTTAATTGTTCACTAAGTTGGCTATTTTGCTGTTGTAGTTGCGCAAGCGCAAGGTAGGTTTTATCGCTGATCTGCTGACCATGAATAATTAAGCCGGTTGTTGCTGTACCACCAGCTAAAGCAACCAATAAAGCCAATACGCCCACTTTACTGATTTTCTGTTTTACAGGTTTATCTTCTACCGCGCGTGTTTCGTTTTGCTGATTCTGTTGTTCACTCATTTGGCTACCTTGCTGTGTTTGTTCAGGCATAATACACTTAAAAATGGCCTCATCATTCGGCCCTGAAGCAACTGTAATATGGGAAGATGCGACCTGATGTTGTCGCATCAAATGATCGGCACTACGCTGACTCACCAAGTAAAAATGACATTGATTCAGCCAAGCCAACAAACCTTTATTGGTAGTATTAAATATAGCATCGATTGCCGCGTTACTGGTTATGACTATACCGTCAATCTTAGCTTCTCGCCAGTGGTCTAACCAGGTATCTGATGGTGCCAGCACTGGGGTTCGCCTATAAACAAGGCATTGATTTAATACTGCTCCACGCGCTTTTAGGGTTTTTGCCAATAATGTGCGACCCCCTTCGCCTTTCACTATTACAACCAGTTTATCAGCGATGGATTGTAATTGAGGAAGCGCTAACACCCCTTCAGAATCTTGCTGCACGGGCGTTTGGGCCTGGCGCGCATAGACTGTATCGATGGCCTTTGCGGTTTGCTCGCCAACAGCAACCAAGGTTGCGGTTGACGGTAATTGGGGTAAGTGTGCAGCCAATCCTTTCACAGCATCTTGCGAGATAAAGATGATCACATCCGCATCATCTATCGGCGACAACTGAGTGTTATTGACCGGCAACATTTCCAGCTTAAGGGCAGGTGTTTTTACAATATCAATTTGTTGAGCTATCAGCAGCTCGGCTAGCTGCTCGCCTTTTCCTTCAGGTCGAGTAATTGCAATAGCCATATTAAGCGTCTCTATATACCTCAGCTAAAATCTTATCAGCGCCTTGCGCTAATAATTGTTCAGCTAACGCAATACCGATTTGTTCTGCCTGCTCTACTGGTCCACTCGATTGGGCATGCAAAATTTCACTGCCATCCACCGCACCCACCAACCCGCGTAAATATACCATATCGCCCTCAACCTCTGCATATGCGCCAATAGGAACCTGACACCCCCCTTCTAGGCGGCGGTTCATGGCACGCTCTGCATTGACGCGAATACGAGTTGTTGTGTGCTCTAACGGTGCGAGTAACGCTTGTACACGCACATCATCGATACGGCACTCAATGCCAACAGCACCTTGCCCATTCGCGGGTAAAGACATTTCTGGTTCAATATAGGCCGCAATACGCTCTGGCATGGCCAATCGTAACAATCCCGCCGCGGCCAAAATAATGGCATCGTACTCACCGTTATCAAGCTTAGCTAAACGCGTATTCACATTACCTCGAAGATCTTTTATCTGTAAGTCTGGGCGTAATGCGCGAATTTGACACTGGCGGCGTAAGCTAGAGGTGCCAACAACAGCACCCTGAGGGAGCTCATCTAATGTTTTGTATTGATTAGACACAAATGCATCTCGTGGGTCTTCACGTTCACAGATTGTATGAAGTGCTAAGCCCTCAGGAAAATCTACAGGGACATCTTTCATAGAATGCACGGCTATATCTGCGCGACCATCCATCATGGCTTGCTCTAGTTCTTTCACAAACAAGCCTTTGCCACCGATTTTTGCCAAGGGTGTATCTAAAATAATATCGCCTTGTGTAGACATAGGTACTAATTCAACCGTTAAGCTCGGATGAAAATGCTCTAACCTTGCTTTTACAAACTCAGCTTGCCACATAGCCAATGCACTTTTTCTGGTTGCAATACGCAGGATATTTGTTTGTTCAGTCATGATTTGCCTTAACTCTGCCCTTATTGAGCATCTGGAATAATACGAAAAGATTTTTGTGCTAACAGTTGCCCTTGCTGGGTAACAACCTCAACACGCCATTGCCCAGTTTGGCTTGGCATAATATTTTTACTTGAGTAAGTACGATACCTCACTGCATTCACGGGCAAGGGAATTTCTGCCATCAACTGGTCTTGATGAAACCATAAGTGATGCACTATTTTGCCTTGCAAGTTTTTAATCTCAGTAAAGAAGTAAAGTTTTTCTGAAAACTGAGTACGCTTTAAGTTGTCATTTAAAACGTCAATCGGCTCGCGCTGTTCAATGCCCGTAGTCAATACAGCACGACTCACGATGTTTGTATCTATTTTTGCTCCAAGCGCCACATTAGCAATATGCGCTGATTCTGAAAATACAGTTTCAGTCACCATTGAGGCTATCTCCTGCTCAGCATCCTCTTCATCTGCTCCCTCTATGGTTTCACTCGCCACAGTGCGTGCTTTCTCTAGCGGTAATTCAGGCTGCACTTCAGAAACTACTAAGATTGCAGGAGCTCGTGCCACTGACACAGCTGTGATCTCACTGTCTTTGCCTACAACGGCTACTGTCGTACTTGCAAGCGCTTCATCACCTGACACACTCTCATCTGCCAAATGTGCTACAACTGTTCCCGCACTAGGGATGTTATCAGGCGCCTGTACATGCATTTCATCAGCGTTTACGACATTGGTTAAACCGTAAGTAACGCCCGCCGCAGACAACAACACAACACTCGATACCGCAAAAATACGGCGCCAGTGCCATTGATAACTTACCACTTGAACGGTAGGTGTCGTTTTAGTAACGGCCGTTTTGATGACTATCCGTTGTGTCATTGCTGCTCTTCCTCAATTAAGATAATGTGGCGATTAACCAATTACGGATCGCGGTTAACTCTTCATGGCATACTTGGTGGGCCATCGAGTAATCTTGCCAGCTTATGTCGTATCCTTGCCCACGCAGTGTATCGTAAGCCAATCGCCCTAACGACATAGGTACAACTTGATCTTGATTACCATGTGCCATGAAAATATTTAGTTCGGTTTGTACAGCTTCATTGGCTAACTTAGCAGGCGCGCACATATAAGTCGATAACGCCATTACACCAGCAAGTTTAACTGATAATCGCGGCGCAAGATGTAAAGAGATCACCCCACCTTGTGAAAAGCCCGCTAAAATAATTCTGTCAGGGCTAATCCCTTTTGCAATTTCAGCATCAATCAGTTGCTGCACTTTATCAGCCGATTCCCTAACACCATGCTCATCAGCACGGCTTTCTGCATCCATAGATTTAATATCATACCAAGAGCGCATTACCATACCACCATTAATGGTGACCGGTTGTTCTGGTGCATGTGGAAAAACAAACCTAACACCTAACTCATCTGGTAACTTTAATTCCGGTGCAATAGGTAAAAAACCTTCACCCGAATCACCCAAACCATGTAACCAAATAATACTGGCTTTATGCTCGCCACGCGCTGCATATTCTACAAAAGGCAACATTAACTGTGCTTCCATTTAATTTCCGTACCCGCTTGACGCGTTGCAGCATCGCACATAAATTGCCAAAACTCAGCACCAGAGCGGTTATCAATCCACTTGTCACCATGTAGCTCGAAGTGATGGCCATTAAACTTAGTTGCTACCCACACCTGATGTAATGGCGCTTGTTTATTAATGATAATTTTACTCTTATCGGCAAATAAGATCTCTAAAATGCCCGACGCTGACTCATAATCCAAGTCCGCGTCACAATCATCAATTTGATCTTCAATGGTAAACATTAAAGCTTCTGCTAGCTCATGGTACTCGTGATCTGTCATAGCACTTTCCTTTTTCAGCACAATTTATTTACGATGCAGCTAAAATACCTAGTCGCAATAGCTGCTTTTTTTACGAATTCTGTTACTCTGCGATTATAAAGGCACTGACATCATTAATCTAATGAAAGCGATACTCTCTCAATCAAGCATGTTTATTTTAGTCATATTAAGCGTTTTGACCCTAACTGGGTGCGGACAAAGTGGCGTGTTATATCTCCCTGAGCACGGTTCAAAGCCTGATCTCAACACCCCAAAAAGCGACGTTAAACCAACGCAGCGCAGCCATAGCGCAGATGTTGAACCAATGATAGAAAAGGAGCGCTAACATGGACTTTTTCCATTATAAAGATCAACAGCTTTTTGCTGAAGAAGTCGCGGTGACGGATATTGCTCAGCAATACGGTACACCCTGTTATATCTATTCTAGAAAAACTTTTGAGCGTCATTACCATGCATTTACCAATGCTGCCGACGGGCATCCACACCTTGTTTGTTATGCGGTAAAAGCGAACTCGAACATTGCCGTCCTCAATGTGCTGGCAAAACTTGGCGCTGGTTTTGATATTGTATCGAAAGGTGAATTGGCAAGAGTCATAGAAGCCGGAGGCGATACCAGTAAAGTGGTTTTTTCTGGGGTCGCTAAAACCTCCGCTGAAATTGAGTTTGCATTGGCACACAATATCAAGTGCTTCAATGTTGAGTCTATTGCCGAGCTCAAACGGATCAGTCATGTCGCACACGGATTAAATAAAACGGCCCGTGTATCTATTCGAGTTAACCCAGATATCGACGCTAAAACGCACCCTTATATATCAACAGGTTTAAAAGAAAATAAATTTGGTATTGATATTAAACAAGCCTTTGATGTCTATCAACTTGCCTACGCACTGCCTGCACTAGATGTGGTCGGTGTCGACTTTCATATTGGTTCACAGTTGACCGAAGTGGAACCATTTCTTGCTGCATTAGATAAAGTTCTTGCGTTGATTGAACACCTTAAATCCGCAGGGATTAACTTACATCACCTAGATATTGGTGGCGGACTAGGTGTGCCCTACGACAGTGAGAAACCACCGCATCCCAGTGCGTATGCGGCTGAAGTAAAAGCAAAGCTGACGAACTACCCGCACCTAGAATTGGTGTTTGAACCAGGGCGTGCCATTGCCGCCAATGCCGGAATTCTAGTCACTCAAGTAGAGTACTTAAAGCCAAGCCAAGAAAAGCATTTTGCCATTGTTGATGCTGGCATGAACGATATGCTGAGACCTTCTCTTTACCAAGCATGGCAAAATATTATTGCTGTTTCACCACGTAACGACGATACACCAACACATAATTACGATGTAGTTGGCCCTGTATGTGAAACAGGTGACTTCTTAGGTAAAGACCGTCCACTTGCCATTCAAGCCGGTGACTTACTGGCCCAGCGAAGTGCAGGTGCATACGGTTTTACAATGAGCTCTAACTATAATTCGCGCCCCCGCGCTGCTGAACTAATGGTAGATGGCGAAAAATGTTATGTGATCAGGCAAAGAGAGACACTACAATCATTGTGGCAAGGTGAGCAATTACTACCATAATTCATATATCGTAATAACAAAAAATCATGGCAAGGTGCCTTAGCAGGAGTAGTTTTAAAACATTATGTTTGTAAATTTTTCAAAAATGCACGGTTTAGGCAATGATTTTGTGGTGATCGATAATGTCACCCAAAACGTGTTTTTGTCTCGTGATCAAATAAAAAAGCTCGCCAACCGACACTTTGGGATCGGGTTTGACCAATTACTCATGGTTGAAGCGCCTTACTCTCCAGAATTAGACTTTCACTATCGAATTTTCAACTCAGATGGCTCTGAGGTTGAGCAATGTGGCAATGGCGCTCGTTGCTTTGCGCGCTTTGTTAGAATGAAAGGTCTTACTAATAAACATAAAATCTCGGTCTCTACCAAATCCGGTAATATCACTTTATATATGGAGAAAGATGGCCAAGTCACGGTCAATATGGGAAATCCGCACTTTGCGCCAAGTAGCATTCCTTTCAAAGCAACAAAACCAGAACTAACCTATATTATGCGCGCCGATGATCGTACTGTATTTTGTGGTGTTGTATCAATGGGTAATCCTCACTGTGTACTGGAAGTGGATGATATTGACACTGCTGACGTACCCATTTTAGGGCCTTTACTGGAACATCATGAACGCTTTCCTGAACGAGCCAATATTGGTTTTATGCAAATTCTCAACGATGAGCATATTAAATTAAGAGTGTGGGAGCGTGGTGCACAAGAAACCTTAGCCTGTGGCAGTGGCGCATGCGCAGCAGTGGTCGTCGGCATTGCACAAAAAAAGCTTGCCAACTCCGTACGAGTAGACTTACCAGGTGGTAGCTTACAAATACGCTGGCAAGGTGAAGGTCACGCAGTAAAAATGACAGGACCTGCCGAGCACGTATTTGATGGACAAACCGCGTTATAATTCACTTATGAGACAATAATATGAGCAAACAGCAATTCACGATTGATGAACAAAAAATTTGTGACTATTTGATACGTCACCCAGACTTTTTTACCAACCATCAATATGTATTGCTCGAGCTGGAGTTGTATTCTCAAAGCCAAGGGCTACCAAATCTCGCACTACAGCAGCAGCGTAAGTTACGGGAGCAAAATACTCAGCTGAAAACCCAACTTGCGACAACAGCTCGACTCGCCCTTGAAAATGAACGCGTATTTCGTCTATTTAGTGAGTGTCAGCGACAATTATGGCGATGCCATAGCTTTTCCGACCTCGCGACGCAGCTCGCTGATACTTTATGTCAGAACCCCAAAGTCATAGCGTGTGAATTACTGCCCTACACAGACCGATTACACGCCATTGTCGAGACTCGATTAACGCGGCAAAATTGTTACCTTGGTCGATTATCACAACAGGAACACAACTTAATTTGGCTTAAAGACAATCAGCTGCAAGCTCGCTCTGTTGCGTTGTATTTAATTGGTAGTGTTCAACACCCTGAGGCTATTTTAGCCTTCGCCAGTGATGATGTAACACACTTCAATTCAGACAACGATAACTTATTCATCAAGGAGTTTATTGCCTCTCTTGAACTGCGCTTGAGTGACTTGGCCTAGTCACATGCCGGCAACCAATACCGTGCTTAGCCAAGTTTGGCTTTCACCCGTCAACGATTTTATGGCATATCTAAAGCATGAACGGCAATATTCTCCACATACATTAACCCAATATAGCACCCAGCTCCGCCAAGCTGCCCAGTACTTTCAAAGCAGCAACAGCAACGGCTGGCTACATGTATTACCCGAACAAATCCGCCGATACAGCATGCATTTACGCGCTAAACAATACAACCCTCGCACAATAAACCTTAAATTAAGCTGTATTCGGAGTCTGTATAAGTTTTTAAAAGTAAAACATATACAAGAAGCAACAATCGCCAACCCAGGTGAAGGGATCAAAGGCCCCAAGTTTCAGCGCCCATTACCAAAAAACCTTGATGTTGACCAAATGGGTCAATTACTGAACATAGTTGCCGAAGATGCATTAGCATTGCGAGATAAAGCAATGATGGAATTAATGTATTCAAGTGGTTTACGTATCAGCGAATTGGTCAATGTCAACATAGGCGACATTCGTGAAGGTGAGATTCGTGTCTTAGGTAAAGGCAATAAGGAACGTGTGATCCCTGTTGGCACAAAAGCACTCGATGCATTAACAGCGTGGTTGACTGTGCGTTCTATTATGGCGCATGAAGAGGAACTCGCCGTATTTGTCAGCAAGCGTAAACAGCGTATATCTATTCGCCATGTGAGAGAAAGAATGAAAGAATGGGGCATTAAACAAGGGATCAGCACACCCGTTCATCCCCATAAGTTACGTCATTCATTTGCCAGTCATCTACTTGAATCTAGTGGTGATTTACGTGCTGTGCAAGAAATGCTCGGCCATACCAGCTTATCTGCCACCCAAGTGTATACCCATGTTGATTTTCAGCATCTCGCTAAGGTTTATGATAGAGCCCACCCTAGATCGAAAAAACAAAATAACGATCCGAAATGACAGACTTTTAGTATAATAACACCATCTCCTCATTCGAAATAAGTAACAATGCGATTTAATAAAGCCATAGATAGCATCAGTGTTCTCAGCTTTGATCTAGACGATACGCTATACAATAACCACCCGGTCATCAAAGCAGCAGTCCAAGCACAGCTAGACTATTTAAATCAAATAACACAATGGTCTCAACAAGGCCCTAATTACTGGTCACACTGTCGCAATCAAACCGTTAAACAAACTCCCTCCCTTGCCAATGATGTAACACGGTGGCGTAAGGTTGCATTGCAATATGGCATGTCTAAACTACCATTGACCGAGGAGCAAGCTCACCATTATGCATCATGTGCCTATCAAGCATTTAGTGATGCCAGAAGTAACATCACCGTTCAGCAATCTGTGCTCGACTTACTGGGTGCATTACGCACGAAGTTTCGCCTAATAGCAATCACCAATGGTAATGTTGAAATTGACAAATTTAATTTGCGTAATGAATTTGAACTCGTCTTAAAAGCCGGTCCTGACGGCGCGGCAAAACCCCATAGTGAACTATTTGACAAAGCCGCCGTCGTTTTAAATGTGAAAAAATCGGAGATTTTACATATTGGTGATAGCTTAGACAGTGATGTACAAGGTGCCAACTTGGCTGGCTGTAATAGCCTCTGGTTGAATAACCAACAGTTTAAGTACAAATACCTCGGCCTTCCTCACATCGAGATTAATAATATTAATGATTTATATCAATTAGTTAATACATCACCTTCTAAATAGAAATAACGCCTTTAGTTGCATTAACTGTGTGTTTAACGTACTAATAGTTCCAGACAATTACAATTATTATAATGGAACTCAGCCTATGTCATCACAGGATACGGGGTTTTTCGGTCACCCAAAAGGCCTCTCTACACTCTTTTTTACTGAGATGTGGGAGCGCATGAGCTACTATGGCATGCGTGCGCTCTTAGTCTTATTTATGACCGCCAGCCTTCAAGAACAAGGCCTCGGTTTCACCGTTGCTTCTGCCGCTGCCATCTATGGCCTATACACTGGCGCCGTCTATTTTTTAGGCTTGCCCGGAGGTTGGATAGCAGACCGCTTACTCGGCGGTCAAAAAACAGTATGGTATGGTGGCCTCATTATCATGATCGGCCACATAATTTTAGCGGTCCCCTCCACACATTCCTTTTTTATAGGCCTCATTTTTGTCGCACTGGGTACCGGCTTATTGAAACCGAATATCAGTGCCATGGTTGGTCAGTTGTATCATAGTGATGATGAGCGCAGAGACAGTGGCTATGCCATATATTACATGGGTATTAATTTAGGGTCTGTCATTGGCTACTACGTGTGTGGTTATTTTATGGAGCATGTCGGGTGGCATTATGCATTTGGTGCAGCTGCGGTCGGTATGGCAATTGGTTTAATTCAATATCAACGAACGCTCAGCAATATCGCAAATGTGGGGGAAAAACCCACCAGCCCGCTCGAACCAAAGCAAGCTAAGCAAGCTTGGTCAGTAATAACGCTTGTGCTGATCGGTATAGCCATAGTGACGACTTTGACATACTCTGGTGTCATTGTCATAAATCCGGTGATCGTAGCGCAATATGTTGCCGTCGTATTTACCTTAGTCTTTTTTATTTACTTTGGTCTTATTTACTACAAAGGAGACCTGAATGAAGATGAACAAAAGAAGATGTGGGCTCTCCTTTTAGTTTGCATTGCTTCCGCTTGCTTCTGGTCTGGTTTTGAACAAGCTGGGTCATCGCTAAACCTATTTGCGCGTGATTATACGGATCGTATGATTGGTACATTTTCAATCCCCACTGCCTGGTTTCAATCTGCAAATGCGTTATTTATTATTATTCTATCTCCGTTCTTTGCAGCGCTATGGATAAATCTCTCAAAACGCATGATTTCCCCTTCGTATAACTTGAAATGTGCAATTGGCCTTGTGATCATGGCAAGTGGGTTTTTAGTTATGTTTATGGCGTCACAATATGCTGCTCAAGGCCTAAAAGTGGCACCATATTGGTTAATCACGACTTATTTTCTTCATACTGTTGGTGAGTTATGCTTAAGTCCAGTCGCACTTAGCGCAATCAGTAAACTCTCACCCAAGCGATTTGCAGGCCAAATGATGGGGGTATTCGTACTCACCTACTCCATTGGTAATATTATTTCTGGGTTACTTGCCGGGCACTTTGATCCAAATAATGTGCAAGAGATGCCAAACCTTTACTTACAAATCAGTCTCTTCTGTATTGGTGTAGGGATCATCATTGCATTAGTCAGCATTAAGTCTCGCGTATGGGAAGGGCAGTCACAACCTTCTTAAAGTTCAAATCAAAGGCGAGGTGCATGCCTCGCCCTTTATGTTTAAAGCTTTATGGGTATCAGGGTACCCGCCACAACCGTATCATTATCAAGTACAAAATGACCCTCCCAGAGATTGTTACTCCATTCAATCACATCTAAATTCGCTTCACCCAACTCATTTGCGGGTAACTGGTTCACAGAGTCACCTTGAGACACTGTCCCAAACTGCCATGGTTTTAAACTCTGTAATAACCGGCTACCTCCTTTCAATTCCATATTCGTACTTGTTAAAGGATCTAATAATTCGATTGATGTCACAGTGCCATAGTGGTTCATCTCAATTTTTTGATGGCACCCAGTCAACAAAGCACGCTTGCCACTCATCCCGAACAATTGGACTAACGACTTATCTAAGTCAGGGGCTCTCTGCAAGAGTGCCGCTGCGTCTGGACAAGGTAAAGCATCAAACTTCCCCGTGAGTAAAGAGGTATCTCCAATACTCAAGCCGACCAATTTATCGACGACAGCTTCATCTGACGTCTTTACTTTAACTATTTGCACATTTTTATACGCGCCTTTCAAGGCTTTAACGCGTGCAGTGGTTAGTTCTTCTCCACTTGAGAAGGCATTTCCCGTCGTCGGATCATATACCCGAATCCCCTCATTAAAGAATTCCAAATGATTACGCAAAGAAATGGGCAGTAAAGATTCATTGTATTGATAGCCCACGAATTTGTGATCCGAAAAAAACAACGCATTGTCTCGACCAATGAACGCAATATATGCGCCATCAGATAGCGGCCAAAGCAGACTAAAGCGCCCTAAATCTTTTTCAACGGACTGCATCGATTCACCTAACTTAATACCAAATATCGCATTGTCTGAAATCAAGTTTGATTCTAATTTCAATGGTGCCGTTTTGATCACTTCCTTATTCACTGAAATTGCATATCCAAGATTTACTTTCTGCTTTAAATGCATAATATTATTGCTAAATAAATCTAAAGAGGTTGTGTTTACTCGAGGAATATCCTTCGCACAAGAGGTCACTGGAAGAAACTCAGCTTTGGCAACAAGCGCATCTTCACTATGACTTTTAAACCTCATCGACTTAATCATCATTGATGTATTATATTGTGCCAATGCCTTTGTTGCTTTTTCAAATAACCGTTGCTTTACATGCGCAATCTGCTCGAATTCGGTTTCTTTCTTTTTTGTGAAATACATCGCGGAAAGTGATATCGTTTTTGAGCTAAATGTCACTTCGCATTCACTTCCTTTAGGGTAGATATCATGGGCAATTGTCACAGTGGATAAAGCACTCATACCGACGTACAGAGCCACTGGTAGTTTTTTTATTATCATAAACAAAATCCTTTCATTATAGTTATTATCTAGTGAGTCCTTTACTGATAATATACCTTAAATCTCAATTTTAAGAGGGTGTATATGAATAAAGTAGCAATAACAGGTGCAACTGGCTTAATGGGTCGTTCATTAATGACCATTTTAGGGGCTTCTTTTAATACTCAAGGTATTGGCTTTAACCGCGCTAGCGGTAATATTCACAAACTCGATTTAAACGATGAAGCAGCAATAACTGCGTTTCTTGATGAACATCAACCAGATGCGCTCATTCATGCTGCCGCCGAGCGCAGGCCTGATATTTGTGAGCAGGCGCCAGAACAAGCTCTAGCGCTCAATGTCAAAGTCACTGAATTTCTCGCACAGCAATGTAAAAAAAGAAATATACGCCTACTATTTATTAGCACAGACTATGTGTTCGATGGTGACAATGCACCTTACGACGAGTTTTCAAAAACAAACCCTCTTAATTTTTATGGACAAAGCAAGCAGCGTGCCGAACAAGCTGTACTCGCAACTTGCGGCCAACATACGATTATTCGTGTGCCTGTCTTGTATGGAGATGTAACACATTTAGCTGAGTCAGCGGTCACCGTTATCGCCGAACAAGTCAATCCACTCAAACACTCAAAACACGATAATTGGGCAATTCGCTACCCAACCCATGTAGAGGATATTGCTTGTACCATTAGAGATTTACTCAAACACCCTCAGCACCTAGGCGGTATTTTTCACATTTCCAATCATCAAGCCCTCAGTAAATATGAGATGGCGTGTATCATTGCTGATGTTCTAGGCTACCCGAAAACGCTACTTGAGCCTCAGTCTAAACCTGAGCACACGGCACAAAGACCCTATAACTGCGCCCTTAAAGATACTCGACTTAGTAAGCTCAATATCCAACATCAAAGAGATTTCAACAAAGCCATTGCACAGGTACTTAACAGCAATCGTTGAACGTGCGCATCGAAATACAGTATAGTGGCTCGATAGGCGCCACTATACGACACAGGAGTATCATGCACGCACGGTTAAAATACGTTGCCATCAGCACATTTGTTGTTGGTTTAACTGCATGCCAAACTCTACCAATTAAAACGATTGATAATCCTAATTTTAATAAAAATAATCTCGGAGAGTTTAGCAATCAATATCCTAGCCCATTTGAAGGGCATGGCCCCCACCATCCTTATGACAACATTGAGTTTCTTGAACTCCATGAAATTGAAAAAGTAGAACCTAATTTTATTAATATCGGGTCATTCACCGGCTTACGTAAAGATACCGGCTTCAATTATCAGGATTTGGTATACCCAACACCACGTATCGATGAAACTGCGCGTCAGACATTAACCTGGTTAGGCCATGCAAGCTTTCTCGTGCAACAACGCCATACCGACGCCTTTTTAACCGATCCTGTTTTTGGTGAATTTGACGGTTTTGTCGGCTGGTTAGCACGGCGTATCAACGATGATATGGCAAGGCAGGGACCGGCACCGGTAAAAACAGCTCAGTTGCAATTTGTAGATGGTGTCGTCATTTCTCATAATCATTATGATCACTTAAGTGAACAAACGTTAAACCAGTTGGCCACAGATACACAACTGCTTCTTCCCTTAGCCGTCACAGACAATGTTGATTACAAGCAAGGCCCTATTACAGAGATGGACTGGTACACACAGACGTCTGTCGGTAACACGAATATTCATTTTTTACCTGCCCACCATTTTTCTCGACGAGGTTTAACCGACTGGAATAAAACACTGTGGGGATCCTGGTTATTTGATGACGGTGAGCATACTGTCTTTTTTGCCGGCGATACGGGTTACAGTCAAATTTATAAAGATATAAAAGCCCAATTTAACGGCTTTGATGTTTGCTTAATGCCCATAGTGGCATATGATCACAATTATCGTAGTATTCACTTGGCACCCGAAGATGCTGTCAAAGCTGCGCAAGACCTTGCTTGTAAAGTCTTTATTCCGTGGGGTTACGGTACTTGGCTTTTAGGCTATGAGCACGTTAACGAACCATTAAGGCGTTTAAAGAAAGCGTTTAAAGACATTAACCCCAACATGCACCTAAAAATAATGCAAATAGGTGAGAGCATCCGCTATACCGATCTGCTCCCCCCTCCCAATGTAAAAACTAATGTGGAACAAATCGCTGACTGAACATTTTTATTACGCTATTTGGTAAAGGGTACTTCTTATAAACAACCGCCAAATAGTCCTGCCATGCCCGTATTTTCAAATTAGTAACTTGCTCCACGGGCAAAAGGTTATGATATAAATTGCCAAAATCTTTCAAAAACTGTACATCTCGTCGACGGCTATTTTTAGCATACCCTTTCCCTGCATAATGTATAAAGTCAGCCTCTAAATAATCATCAGATCCAAACATATCCATACGGTTAAATGCTTTGTCCAACGACGCATGCTTTATTGAGTGCCTATGTAATAGATAATTAAAATAGCTTTGATCATAGTGAGTTATCTTATTACAGATACGCTGTAAGTCATCTAACTGTGTTTTTTCAAACAAACCGCTCTCTTTTGAAGTAAGAATAATGCCAGCATTATAATAAACAAACCGTTCATTATTTTTAGGCCAACAAACATCACCTAACGCATCACAGACCAACGCAATATCGTTATCTCGATCTTGTACCACCCCTTCATCAAACCAATAAGTTGTTTCTCGATCTGTGTATAGCTCAAACACATTCCGTGCATTAGGCGTAATTAATACATCTGCATCTACATAAAGAACACGATCATATTCACGAAGCAGGTCACCTATACGCAGCTTTTCTGTCCAAGCAGGACTGGCATTATATTTTGGCTTCTCAATAGAGATTGGGAAATGAAGCTGATCTGAAATAATTAAATCTGCGCCGACCTTATCGGCATAATAGCGGAAGCTAGCAATCGCAGCCCGATACATTGGGTTATCACCTATCGCTAAAGTAAATATGGCTTTTTTCACGAGAAATCCTATTCCATTGTATCGCTCTATGATTCAGCACATCAGGACTCCACGCAACCCTACATTACAATTTTAAACAATTCTCATAATATAATTACAACTCATTAGTATCGCTACTGGACTTCCCAGCTTTCACTAGACAGTTTTTAATTCAGAATAATACGCTTCTTCAAACTTAGCAGGTGAAACACCGCCTGTATGTGAATGGCGCTTTTTTGGATTGTAAAACATTTCTATAAAATTGAATATCTCAGCTTTCGCATCTTCGCGTGTCGAGTATATCTTACGCTTAATTATTCGCTTTTTAATCGTCGCAAAAAAGCTTTCCACAACCGCATTGTCATGACAATTCCCTGCGCGACTCATTGATGGCACGAGTTTATACTCTTTCATAAATGCGAGATCTTTTCATCCTCTGAAAAGACAGTGTGACCAAGGCGTATTAAATTTCGCTTAAACCTAATTCGCTCAACATCGACCCCTATTGGCTTCTTTTTACTTAACGCGCACGCTAACACGTTATCGCTATGACAAAGATTAAACTCCAGTGATAAACCTTCATTGACCAACTGCGGCTTCCCATGCCAACCCCGCTCAAATTGAATCGCCTGTGGCGCTAACCCTGTGTACTTCGCAAGTACTGATCTTAAGAATGCGCGAGATACAATTTTGACTAACTTCTCTGACGGCCTTCTTATTAATGCAATTGCTTCTAAATCTGACTCAGTTAACATAGCCTCTAACTCCCCGATGGCGTGATTTTCCTGAAATAAGCTCACTGAGGTTTGCCAAATATCTATTTGATTTTCATCTAGGCTTAGTAGCATTTACTACCTCCTTACTCAGTTAGTAAGCGATCCAAGTCACTTCGTATCAAGATTTGAGGGTTAAACAACCTATCTGGTACAGAAATCGGTTCGATTAAATCATATTCAATCACTGTTTTATGCCCTTTGCGCATTTCATCGTGCAACGCCATTGCCGTCACCTTTTGTTTGCCATTACGTTCACCTTGCTCAAATTGAGCTGTCTTGGCATGCATGCCTGAACGCAAATACAATTCAGCCTCTTCAGGAAAGTAATTATCTTTGCGTACATTAAGTATAATTTTTTGATAGCTGAGCTTAGGTGATATGGCATGAAGCTCAAACTGCCACAATGAGTCCATATCCGTTGTTTGCTTGACGGTATAATCTTCACTCCAGCTGAGCGTAGCAATGTCACCAAGGGATGCTTCCCCCAACAACTTTTGCATTGGCGTGATCCGGATCGGTCGACGGCTTTTAGGCATGAACATCCAATAATCACTGCCTTTCATCAGTACTTTTTGACCTTTTTCAGAATCAGACTTAAACACAACCAGTGAGCGCTTTGCTGACGTTGAATAAACGTCATATTGCTTTGAATTTCGCAACTCATCTTGCTTATATGCACGGACCGTCGCTGAAACTTTGACAGTATTAGATTCGCTCCTATAGGCATCGACCGCTTTAAGTACCTGTAAAGGGTTTACATCAGCCTGAGCTATCGCACCCCATGAGCAGCTGCTCACCAAACATATCGATAGCATATTATTAATTATCTTTTTATACATGGCTAAGCGCCTCCGTAATTGATTTTGAACTTCCCTTATATGCAGCCCTGAATGCCGCTAGTACGCATACAACCACCATCACGCTCATCACCGAAAGTGCTATTTCCCAAGAAAAAGTTATCGTTAGTGGATAGCCTTGATTACTACCTGGCGGTGGTGGCATTTCTAGACCTAGATATACCAAGCCCCATGACACAATAATTGAAATGACGATACCTATGACCGCGCCTAAAAAGCCTATAATGCTTGATTCCAGAATAAAATTACGAATGATCTCCCATTGATAAGACCCCATTGCTGCAACAGTCCCTATTTCTCGTGTTCTTTCTGTAACGGTCATTGCCATAGTATTCGATATTGAAAAGAAAACTAATAACACCATAATACCGCCTAACAATCCGAATATACGGTTATATAAAGCCTTAACTGACTGATAATAAAACGCCTTTTCCCACCAAGGTACAAATAGTAGTGACTGGTCACGAGATTGATACTGTGCCACTTTTCGTTGTGTTGCGTTGAGGTCAAAAAGATACACCGAAAGCGAACTCACTTTATCGGTATATAGTAGTGATTGCGCATCAGATAACTTGACGTATAACTGTCGCTTATCCAAGCCAGGTACGCCTGTGGTATAAATACCACGAACCACAAAATCAAGTGCGTTAAGCGCCCCATCGGTGGTGGTTGACATAAGTGTCACATAGTCCCCAACCTTTACTTTTAAGCTTCGAGCTAAATCCTTCCCTAACACAATTTGCGCTTGATTCTCATCTCCAAAATCAGATAATGCTTGCCCAGAGAGCATACTCAAGAATGGGCCTTTTACCATAAACTCTTCAGGTTCTACACCTAAACCAATGAATATTGAGCTCTTTTCACCATTAGAAATAAGTCCATTAAAGTTTATTCTTGGTAAAATGCTTTTAATTTCTTCATCTTCAGCCAACTGACTGCGCAGCACTTGCGTATCAGACAACCCATACTCTAGTGGCGTATCTTCCTCTTCTTCCAAAAATTTGGCATGTGTAATAATGAAATTACCTTCATCCCTAGCTGCTTTCTCTGCGAGAGACTCATACGTGAACAATGCAAATCCGCTGGTCGTTAATATTGCTGCAACCGCAACCGCTGAAACAAGTATGGTAAAAAGAGAGCGTCGCCCATTTCTAAGTACATTTAAAAATGCAAAAATAATCCAACGCATTAACTTGCCCTCTTTGTATCTAACTGAGGTTGCACTTCTTGCAACATGCCATCGGCAAGGTCCAATACTCGATGACAACGATCTGTCATTCGATGATCATGTGTGGCAACAATAAATGTACTCCCCATGTCGTTACCTAAATCTCTCATAAGATCAATCACCATATTTGCTGTCGACGTATCTAAGTTTGCTGTTGGTTCATCCGCAATAACGATTTCAGGTCGTTTGACCAAAGCCCTCGCAATGGCAACCCGTTGTTGCTGGCCCCCAGATAGTTGATCTGGCCGTTTCGAAATATGATCTTTTAAGCCAACCTTATGTGCAATTTCAATTACCTGATCCATACGTTGACGCTTATTCATATCTAGCATGAGTAATGGATATTCAATATTTTCAAGCACCGACATCACTGGGATTAAGTTATATCTTTGAAAGATAAAGCCTAATTTTTCACGACGAATTTGGGTTAAATCATTTTTATTCTTTGGAATGGGAGTGTTGTTTAACCAGATGTCACCTTCATACCGATCATCGAGTAGACCACAAATATTCAACAACGTTGACTTTCCGCTGCCCGAAGGCCCACACAGTGCCACAGTTTCACCCTTGCGAATATTTGCCGACACACCTTTTAAAGCTGCAACGGTCACATCCCCCGTTGTATATGATTTTTTTATATTGTTGAAACTAAGCATGTTATTCCTTTAAACCTGCTGGTGATTGACCTGCGACACTTTGAGCCAATGCCATAAATTGTTCAGCCCCTTTTTCATCGTCCAACTTTTTAGCGGCAATCGAAGCACAGCGGTAAGCTGATGCTTGTAAAGTGGGCTCTAAACTGCCGAACTGCGATTTTTGCTCCATAACTTGGTTGAGCAGGTAACGTCCATGTTCAGCCCGATTCATCATTTTTGGTAACTGAGAAAAAGTACAACCAGCCGTTACATTCACTCTTGCTTGCTGAAGGTACGGTAAATCTTTTGCTTGCTTAATCGCTTTACTCAACTTAGCAATGCCTTTTTCTGCAAATTTCATTTTCTGCCAAGGCTTATTGGTATATCTTGCTTGTGTCGTTTCGGAACTGCCTAATAAGGCCAATACCACAGGGTTAGGTGACGCCTCATTAATCTTTGACAAGGCATTGAATGCTGCCTGGTTCTTCTCTTGATCTCCTGACAGCCCTTGCTGATATGCGCTCAATACCTCCGCAGGTATTGATGACGCAAAAGTAGACACTGAGCCTATCAGTGAAAGTCCCGAAAAAAGTAATGTTATTATTGAGTGCTTAGTCATGTGATTCATCCGTTGTTATAATACTGATGTGTACATATTAAGGCGTGAAACAACACTGTGGGTAAGGAGGTGACAATCGGTAGTTTATGAGTGATAAATGGTAAATATCGAGGATAAAGTGTAAGCACAATAACACCAGAGATATGACAAGGCAGGTATTTGAAGAAGAAACTAAGCTGAGATACTAGGTTGATAACGCACTCAATGTTCAACGCCTCTTTTTCCATACATGATTTATTTGCGATTATCCGACATACAACGCAAACCAGAAGGCAAAAAAAACACCGGCTGGCATATCATCGGTCATCACATTGCTGGCTTTAAGCTATTGATATTGGGAAGGCTGGGAGATCACCTAAATACGTACAACACAATCCCATATAATTCGAGAATATATCTGGTATTTAGACTACGCTGACTGACTGCCTGTTGTGTTTAGGTAGCCAAAGGAAAAACCCATTTTCAATTACATTTGCTTGAATAAACTTTGATATTTTCTACTTACTAACAGCTGCTCAGCAGTATTTTTAAGGTCGATATAAACATGACCTAACTCATCCTTAACAACGCGTTGAATTCTATCTACTTTAACAATACAGTTGCGATGGATTCGCCAAAAAACATCAGGGTTAAGCTCACTCTCTAACGCTAAAATAGAGGTTTTTATCAAAAACTTTTCCTCCTCTACACTGACTTCCGTGTATTTATTATCCGCGATAAAATAATCAACATCGCCTACGTCAATAAGATGTAATTCATTATTTTTACTTGCTTTAATCCATTTTAAATATTCATTCTTTGGCGCTGGCTTAGTCGCTTCTACCAATTCTTCGAATAGTTCACTCAATTGCAGTTTTTGACTCGGAGACGAAGATTGACTGCTAAGCATATTCTGCACTCTGGCAACCGTTTTTTCTAACCGTTCTTCTTCTATCGGTTTGAGTAAATAGTCTATTGCCTGATTCTCAAAAGCATCTACGGCATATTCATCATACGCGGTCACGAATACCACATAGGGCGGATCATCATAATCACACAATGTCCTAGAAACCTCCAGCCCATTGATAGTTGGCATATTAATATCTAAAAACACCACATCAGGTGAAAACTCATCGATAAAAGCGAGCGCTTCTTCCCCATCCGAAGCTTGCCCGACAACATCAACATCTGGCCACACAGTTTCCAGCATCAACTTTAAATGTGCTTTTAGTAAAGGTTCATCATCTGCGATAACAACTTTAGTGTGTTGAGACATCAATCGGGACCTCTAAAGTAACTGTTACAAAGCCAGCTTGACTCGCATCATAGTTAAGCTGAGCTTTATCTCCATATAATTGCTCAAGTCGGTCTCGTACATTTGTCAATCCAACTTGAGTGCCTGTGCGCTTACTGCCAACCTCATTACAATGGTTACTCAAAGTAACAATCATCATATGTTGATCTCGCGTCACCGAGAGCTTTAGCGTGCCCCCCGTTTTTATTTGCTCAATTCCATGTATTACCGCATTTTCGATAAGTGGTTGCAGTAACATAGGTGGAAAAAGAATATTGTCGGTAATTTTATCGGTGACATCATATTCAACGTTGAGGCGGTCGCCGAGTCTTATTTTTTGTATTGCTAAATAAGCTTTGTTAAATCGAAGTTCGTGACCGATCGTTAACCACTCTGTTCTTGTTCTATCTAAACTTTGTCTTAACAATGCAGTTAAAGCCAGCAACATTTTGCTTGCTTGCTTAGCATCAACTGCAATTAATGCCTGAATATTCGCCAATGTATTAAATAAAAAGTGCGGCTCAATCTGGGACTGTAAAAGCCGTAATTGAGTTTCTAATAGCAGCTTATCTTTTTGGGCTTGCTCTAATTCAATTCGATATAAAGAACGTTTTAGCAGTAAGGTTTGTTCGCTGCGGTAGTAAATAAAACTTACCACCACCATAATAAATCCACCAACTAAAAAAATACCTAAATACTGTTGTAAGTCATCAACATAGCCTCCTGAGCTTTTTACAACTTTAAGAAGTAACGGTGTCAGACCCCACACCAGAAATGACAATATCACAGCAAAGAAATACTGTAAGGCTAACCCCATATTTGGATAATGCGTACCGAGCCAATAGCGCGAAAAGCGAATAGTAAATCCGACTCCTAGTGATATTAGAACAGATATAATTGCATACTTAGCCCAGCCAATTGCATAAATTGACAGTCCAAGTACCACACAAATTATGGCTAACTTTAGATTCTTGAATCCATTTTTTTCAAAATCAGTTTGCGGTGTTGTTGATTGCATTTTATAAGTTGATTTCCATCGTAAAATACCACGTTCGTTCATAGCTCAATTGTTCATAAATTGTTTCGGCACCGCCCGTATACTGCCTTATTCCCATACACAATTGGCTAGCAGTCACACCACCATAACACAACTCACCATCAATTAACACACTGTTATCATTAGGGTTTGTGAGCAATGTAAGTGAGGGTGACCACTGAGTACTGGAGGTCCGTATATGCACCATTGCATTATCTTGAAATAAACTCTGAGTCGCAAAATGAGAGCGCAACATCTGCAACTGATGTTGATCTGATGTTGACTGTGATAGGTTTATTACATCACGCCACTGCTTATCACTGGGTGCTCGTCCATCATGCCAGTATTCCGCAATCACGGTAATACCCGATTGAAAACTATAATTCACGCCAAGCAATGCTTGAATACTATTATTTTTCCATTGAGTATTAACGCCTGAAATCCGATCATTTTGACCAAAATGGATATTGTACAAAGCGGGCGTTCTATAATTTTCTTGCCACAACAATGAACCATGCAACTCAAGGTTTTCTCCAATGACCGTAAGTGCACTGCCTCCAACCCGCATACCTAAGTCTTCATCATAGTGTCCTAAAACTTGTGCTTCGAAACCCTCAAAATAGCCATAATATCGGCCCCCACACCCGGTACTTTTGTTCACTTTTACGCCGTGTTCTAGATAATCAGGACTACTCTCATTACAGATAAGTGTGACATTTCCAGAATCTAAAAAGTAATCTCCTGTAACCATAATCGCACCTGGTGGTATTGCCGTATAAATGGCCAAGGAATCAGTCGGTGAAAACATATCTAGCGGTCGAAATCCGTATCCAACATCCCAGTCTACTTTTTTCTTACCCGCAGACATGAACCAATTCTCAATAGTAAAGTCGTAAAAAGCTTCTGATACTTGCACATCGGTGTCGCTTTGCCCCCCAACTTTAAGCCAACTTGCCGTTGCTGCGACACGTAGCCCTTCATATTCGGTGCTTATATCAAGCGCTGAGAATAATGACGTTGTATTACTTGCCACAAAAATATCCTGACCCGTTGCAGTCAGGTCCTGAATGTTCATTCGATATTTTATATCGGTTGTTAAAGCGGCATTTGCTTGTAAACAAAGACAACATAACAAGCACACCACCACTTTAGTATTAAATAATTTTTGCATTACAATCCTCCATCTCATTTCAGTCTATCGAACTCACCTTGGTTAATGTTAAGAAGGTGATAAACGGAGAATGGAGCAGATAAGTGGTACTTGAGGCTGATGAAATGCTGAGTTAATAGCGATACGATTGATGACAATGACAGAGTCGACAAACCTGATACAATACTTAGCGTCGCCAATTGTCGTGACAGTTTCATAGCGATATATCACTCACCACCATGAAAACACCATAGTATAAAGGGAACACATGAATCAGCCGATACGCCTTGCTAAATTTTTAGGCCATGCAGGTGTTTGCTCTCGCCGACAAGCCTCTCGTTTAATTGATGCAGGAGAGGTTCGTGTCAATGGAAGGTTTGCCAATCACATTGATCATGTCACGGAAAAAGATATTGTTACCGTGCATGGCAAGCAAATCACCACCCTACCTGACAAAGTACTTTACGCTTACCATAAACCTGTCGGTATCGATTGCAAGCTCAACGAAAATGACCCAGCAAGCCTTATTCACTACTTACCAAAATCTCAACGGGTTTACCCAATAGGCCGTTTAGATAAAGACTCTAGAGGTTTGCTATTACTCACCAACAATGGCGAATTGTGTAATCAGATGCTCCACCCTGAACACCACGAAAAAAAAGTCTACTTAGTCAAAGTCGACCGTCCTCTCGACCCGTTATTTTGTGAAAGAATGGCCAATGGTATCCCAATTGATAACAAAGTCACGCTGCCATGTGACGTAAAATTAATCAGCACTGACCGCTTTATGATCACTTTGCAGCAAGGCCTCAACCGTCAAATACGTAAAATGAGTCAATATTGTGGTTATCAGGTGATTGATTTATTTAGAGTTAAAATCGCAAACTATACATTGGATCCTGACACCCTCACTGAAGGCACACACCAGCTCATTTCTATCAATGACTTAAAAATCGAACAAAAATAAACTTGCCTTTTATGATTACAGGTGTAATCTAATCTTAAAGATTACATTTGTAAGCTATCATATGATTGAATTATCAAAAGCAGAATTTGCGGTCATGGAAGCGCTTTGGGCAGGTTACCCTACCAAAGCCAGTGACATTATTAAACGTTTGAGTGACGACACTCAGTGGCATGAAAAAACCATCAAAACACTCCTTGGCCGGCTGGTTAAAAAAAATGCCATAACATTTGAAAAACAAGGTCGGGAATATATTTACACCCCGACTATCGAACGAGATGAATACACCCACAAGGAAAGTAGCAGCTTTATTCAACGGTTATTTCAAGGTCGTATTGCACCCTTAGTAAGTGGCTTTGCTAAGACACAACAATTGTCACAGCGTGACATTGATGAACTAAAGCAAGTAATTGACAAGTGGGAGCAAGAACAAGGGAAAGGAAAGTAACATGTTCGACATACTGATAAATTGGGTATTCGAAGTTCAATTATTGCTGAGTCTTATCGTGTTAGGGCTTATCTTTTGCGAACGCATAACATTACATAAGCTGGGAGCGCGGTTTATTTACCAGCAGTGGTGGATTTTACCCTGTGCATTGATATTGATCAGTATACCCAATGAGCTTAAACCCCTGACATACGGCCCGATGCAATATATCAGTGTGTCAAACCCGCTACCACACGTTGAAACATGGGTGTTTAATTGGTCGCTCGTCTATTTGCTCGGTTTTACCTTATTCATTTTCACTATGCTGTGGCAACATTTACGCTTTCATCAACAATTAGCTTTACAGCCATGTAATTTAAATCATCGTGATAGCATCACCTATACCAGCGCTCAAATAGCCAGTCCTATGGTCATTGGATTAATACACCCCAAAATCGTACTTCCTCGCGACTATGAACAACAATTCGATGAAACGGCTTTATCATTAATGCTTGAACATGAGCATACGCACATAACGCGCTATGACAACATATGGAATCTCTGCTTTTATTCGTTCTGCGCATTAAACTGGTTCAACCCGCTCATTTGGTGTGGTTATCACAGCTTCCGTCGTATTCAAGAACTCGCCTGCGACGAAACAGTCCTAAAAAACAAGTCCCATCATCAACAAGTACACTATGCCAAAGCGCTGATAAGTTGTATTGAAAGTGATAAAAAACAACACTTTGCTTATGCCCATTACGGAGATAAAAACACCATGTTACAAAGACTTAACTACCTTAAAAATACTTCAAGCTCATCACGCACCGCCAAACTACTACTGCTGACCTGTGCTTTTACATCAATCGGTGCCGTCGCACTTAACAGCACCACGAAGACGGAAAAAGCAACATCAAAACTCATAGTCAAACCCATTATGCGTGTTGAACCTAAATATCCGGTCGAAGCGGCTAATGATGGTATTTCAGGGTATGTGCAATTGGCCTATACCGTTGACGAACGTGGCCATACAAATAATATAAAAGTCATTGCTGCACAGCCGGAGAATACATTTGAAAATAATGCTATTTTGGCCTTGCGCCAATGGCAATATACGCCGTCAAACACCCCTTCTCAGGTTTATCGAGTGCAGCTCGATTTTAAACTCGATAACCTCGCGGTTAATGCTCCAAAGCAAACCCAATTTGAACGCATTGATGTGACGAATTAGCCAAAGAAAAGAGCAACAACGATGTTGCTCTTTGTACAACTACATGCTGACACCTATCATTGCAACAGCAGAACCTAACCCAACCAACCACACCAACGAACGTAACTTATCTACGTTGGTATAATAAAAAGCACAATATAAAACTCTCGCAACAACATGGGTGATAGCCAAAGACTCAGTCACTGCATTAACACTATTGGTGCCAAGCACAACAGCCAAAGCAACCGAAAACACAATGAGTGACTCAAAGCTATTTTGATGTGCAGCCAAAGCTCTCGCACCGAACCCGTCTAATTTTGATTGTTGAGCTCGAGGGTGCCGATTGTCATATCCCCCTAGTTTATTCATTTCAATTGCGACCGGTAGCTTTGCAATATAGGGCAACAAAACAGCTATCAACGCACACGTTAATAGGGTTGTCATAGTAACTCCTTTAATTATTCATAAACTGATAAATAAATAAGTTAACATAACGGTATGGTAATAAAAAAGTCGCCCTGCGGATTCTGTTGGAAAAATAATAAGTCGCATCGCTGCACAGTATAATTAAATAACGCTAAAAAGGCTCTGCAAGAGTGTCCTCACATCTATTCATAGAAAAAGGTGTGATTAACCAGTAGCCAATTAATCTCAATATTGTTAGGTTAACTTCCCCCTCTCATAATTAGAATAAAAATATGGAATGGATCGCTTTTTCTGTTTTAGCAGCCTTCTCACAAGCTTGGCGTAATGCATTACAAAGTAAACTGAGCCAACATGCATCTGTTGCCGCAGTTACCCTCGCTCGCTTTCTCTTAGCCAGCCCAATTGCTGGTATCTATCTACTGGGTTTATATTACTGGCAACCGGCTCCTAGCTTATCCCTAAGTGCACCTTTTTTAAGCTATATTGTGGCTGCAAGTGTAATACAGATTATCGCTACTGGCTTGATGGTCTTGCTATTTAAACAAAGTAACTATGCCATCGGCGCGGGCCTTGCTAAAAGTGAAGCGCTGGTAGCCGCTATTTTAGGCATGTTGTTTTTCGGCTCTGCACTGTCCTATTTGGGTTGGTTTGGGGTTGCATTAGGCAGTATTGCAGTGCTGCTCCTGAGCGGTTTTAGCCTTAAAAACTTTAACCTTACAACCGCTCTTTTAGGATTATGTTGCGGAACGGCCTTCGCCCTAACCTCTTTATGGGTTCGTGAAGCAAGTTTAATCAGCGGATTACCCTTTCCACACAGTGCAGGGTGGGTGCTTTTGTTAGTGATCAGTATACAAACCCTGATATTAGGGGCTTATTTACGCTGCAAAGAGCCACACAGCATAACAACTCTATGGCAACACCGCACCCAAGTGAGTTGGATCAGCTTAACTAGCTGTATTGGTTCCATCGGCTGGTTTAGCGCTATGAGTTTACAACATGTGGCCTATGTAAAAACCCTAGGTCAAATTGAAGTTTTTTTTACGATGGCCATTTCAGTATGGTGGCTAAAACAGCCACTTAAAACGCGCGATAGTCTAGGCCTTATTCTCATTGCGCTTGCAGCCTGCTTAGTCATGCTCACCTAGAAAAGGCCTTCACTGCG
Source organism: Pseudoalteromonas sp. MMG013 (assembly GCF_018100885.1). Lineage (NCBI taxonomy): Bacteria > Pseudomonadati > Pseudomonadota > Gammaproteobacteria > Alteromonadales > Pseudoalteromonadaceae > Pseudoalteromonas > Pseudoalteromonas sp. MMG013. The sequence continues at coordinate 49,071 of NZ_JAGJEE010000020.1, forward strand.
CTAAAGAGCGATAAAACAACCGTGTTACTCGCTCTTTAGGTAACCAGTTAGCATACGTTATCGCTAACGTTGAGAGGGGATCCAATTGTACCATTTGCTCTTCAGTTTTAGCGCTCTTCATTGCCTGTAATATTAAAAAACGGGCTTTTTCTATTAATGCAATATACTGTAGCAGCTGATTTTTGTTGGAAATTTGACCATGCCCTGGTATCACAACCGTTTCATCATCAATACTCAAACATATTGCCCGCAATGCTTTGAGTAGTCCATTCACCGAACCGCCATGATCAACATCTATAAATGGCAATCCCCCTAAATTAAAATATAAATCCCCCATGTGCACCACGTTAGCCCGTGTAAAAGTGACGACGGCATCTCCATCGGTATGCGCATGTGAAAAGTGCTTAACTTGCGCCTGCTCATTATTAAAGTGTAAAGCCAAGTCGTGGCTAAAGCTTATTTTTGGTAAATAATGTGACTCACTGCCATGTTTTGCCAATAACCTTTTATGCACATTGTCATGTGCAATAACATGACTACCTGAACGCGCAAATGCTTCATTACCGCCGGTATGGTCACCATGAAAATGCGTATTTATTACAAATTCAGGAAAGCCCGGCTTTAAAGCACTGATCTGCTTTTTTATTTGTCTTGAGAGCTTTGCAAATTGGTCATCAACAATGTAAATACCATCTTCACCGAGATGGATTGCAATATTGCCACCTTGCCCAAATAGGACATAGATATTTTCGGTAACTTTGTGCGTTTTAAAATTCACTGCCATTGCATTTGTACAAAGACACGCCATAAGCAATGTCACTATTTTTATTCTGATATGGAACGTCATAGCACCCTCTATTATGTCGATTTCATCAAGTAAGATAAAGTCAGCCCTTATTAAAATAGAATAAAAAGCAAACAATATCATCTATACTTTTATCGGTTACCTTGATAAGGGTTCACTCGCTTTGCAACATCCACACAGCCAACCAGATCAGGTCGAACAAGTTAAGCTCACGTTACTTAAGCGCGTTGCTTGGTATTGCTTAGGTTTGCATGCCCTTTTAGTTATACTGTTTTTTGCACTGAGCATCCCAATATTAGGACTATTAAATATCTTGAGTGTATTAACATGGGCTCTGGGAATTTACTTGCTCAATATCCAGCACCGCTCATTAGCATTGCGTTTATTTAGCGCTGAAGTGGCCATTCACGCTATCATCGTATGCGCAATACTGGGTATGCAGCTCGGTTTCCAATATTACTTATGGACTGTATCTTGCCTACTGTTACTCGACAATAATTTGAAACTAAAACCTGCGGTTGGGGTGTCGGTTATTATGATCACACTCTTTGCAGCTATGCATATATGGTTTGCTGATGTCACTTATAAATATGCGTACCGTGATTGGTTGCAATACGTTCACTTTGCCAATGTCTTAATATGCGGTATCCCAATGATTTTCACCATTGCATTAATTCGTGATGTCACCATGGCGCAACGGCAAACATTAACTAAACTCGCCGCTCGTGACCCACTCACACAAATGTACAATCGACGATATGCGCAAGAACTTATCACACATGCAAAGTATCACTGCGACGAAAATCATGAAGAATTATGTATTATCATGGCTGATATTGACCATTTTAAACAAATAAATGATGATTATGGTCATGCTCAAGGGGATGAAATATTAAAGAGAGTGGCTTTGGTTATTGCCAGTCATACTCGGCCGGTCGATATCTGTGCTCGCTGGGGCGGCGAAGAATTCCTGATTGTCATGCCCAACACTGCGCAAGTAGACGCCCTCGCCCGAGTTGACAAGTTACGCTATGCCATTACACATGAGATCTTTGAACATTTTGATAGTACCGTCACAATGAGTTTTGGTTTAACCATGTGGCCCACGAAAGTCGGCTTTTACGAAGCGCTTCAACAAGCTGACAATGCGCTTTATACCAGTAAAGAGAACGGTCGAAATCAAGTCACGACCGCTTCTACTTTGTATGCAGTACCAAATATACGTTAATTCATAGGCTTTATTGTCAATGAGTGTGTCAACATACCTGGTAATAATGCCGTTGCTTTGCCTTGCGCATAATCATCAAAACCCGCTCGATAAAAAGGTGATAATGGGTGTCCACTTTGCCCACCAGCCATGGTCATAATTGCATTACCAAGCATGCCGGGTTGTGCGATAAACCGCTGTGACGCGCCAAAGCTTGGGCCTTGAACTGCAGGCATAAATGTGTCTCCAAATGCTGGCTGTATTGGCATATCTAAAAAGCGACTTAAAATAGGTAATTGCTTACTAAACGGGTGCTTAATCTGTAATGCATTAACAGTGCCCCACTGCCAATTTTCTAGGTCTGGACCGAATTCATCACTGAGTTTTTGTTTGGCGTTCTCGTAAGCTTGGCGCTGTAATACTGACCAGTTATCATGATGATTCAACCAGCTATCTGGTTTTTTTTCAATAAGTTGCCAAATCGCTGGCTCAAGATAACGTTTAATGTAACGTAAACTTGCTCCCGACATCTTCATTTTCGCTTCAACTGGCGCAAACGCACTATCTATAACACTTTCTCTAAAACGTTTTACCAAAGTATAGCCAACCGACGTTTCACATGCACAAGCTTGCCACTGAGCAAGGTGCTGCAAATCACGTGCATAGCGCGTTTTCATTGTTTCATTTTCACTGAGTAAATCAACCAAGTGCTGATGCCAGCGCGTGAGAAATAATGCTTTGTTATCTTGTTGAAGCTGATTGAAATCGGTTTCATTAAACTGCGATTGCGCGAGTAGTCTATCCCTTATTTGCACGGCCCTTGCCCCTAATGCATATCCGCCGTCACCGTAACGTTTGTGCTGTTGTACTGACACCACCCGGGAATTCGCAGTCCATAACTTGCCATCTTCAGGGTTGAAAAGTGCGGGACGAGTCTCCTCATTATATTGCCATTGCGACGAGTAATTTTGCGCTTCCTCTGCTGTATCCACTGGATTCGTTCTTGCCGGGATGGCCCCTGCTGGACGCCACCCCGCATTGCCTAAACTATCAACCACCAGCATATTTTGTACAGGTATGCCAACTTCAGGCGCCAATGCCAAAGCTGCTTGTACTGTTTCTAGTGATTCCATTTCAAGCAATTTTAAGTTAACAGCATATGGCTGATGAGCGACCCAACTTAACGCATACTTTTTACCATTAAACGTTTTTACTGGGCCATACTCACTCATTAATAGTGAATAACGACGGGACTGCTGATTGGGTAATTGAATATGTTCCTCTTCTTGCCACGTTTTATCCTGTTCCGACAGCGCAATCCAGTCTGCGGTATCTAAATACCCATTGGTAAACCCCCATGCAATGTTATCATTGGTGCCCACCACGATGGCCGGTGCTCCCGGTAATGAGACCCCCGTTACTTGCACTGTTTTACCTTGCATCATGTAGTTTAATTGTGAGCGATACCAAATCGATGGAACGGCCAAACCTAAATGCATATCATCTGACAGCATGGCCTTTCCGGTGCCTGTCAATGTGCCTGTTACGGCCCAATTGTTACTGCCATACAAATCAGTAGTACCTATTTCACCAATCAAAGCCTGAATGCCTGTACGCTCTAAAGTGGGTATAGGCTTTTCTACTTTGGCTATCATTGAGCCATCTAACGCCGCTTGGTAATGACTAGGCTGTAGTATAAATGTTCGCATTTCTTCACCGAAAATATGGTCGACATAAAGCAATGCTTTGTCTCGCTCAAAGTTGGCTGATTGCAGATCCAAATACATACTAAATATAGCAAGTATACTGTCTTCACTTTTCCAAGGTCGTGCACTTGCTCCTGTTAGCAGATACTCAAAACTGTCAAAGCCAACTTGTGCCTTACCTTCATTCACCCCCTGGGCGTAAGCACGTAATATACTTCTTTGGCCTGGTGGTAACTGGGTCACAATTTTTTCACTGCGTTTTCGCAATTGATGAAAACGCATTTTTTCATCTAAATTGATTGCGGCTTTACCAAACAGCTCACTCAGCTCCCCAGCCGCATTTCTGCGCAGTAAGTCCATTTGAAAAAATCGGTCTTGACCATGTGCAAAGCCTAATCCATAGGCGGCGTCATCTCGTGAATTTGCGGTGATCACTACTTGACCTAAACTATCCCGTTCAATTTGAACTGGCGCTATTACAGCGCTGCTCGTTCCTGTCCCATCGAGGGCGGGTAAACTCAAAGACAGTAGACCATATAAACTTGCTGTTGCGGCCAGTGCCAATAAAACCAAGCCAGCCGTTATTCGCTTCAACCAAGGTAGCATTGTTTAATCCTTCCCTATTAAAAATTATTTTTATCATAACCACATCTATATGAAAGTGATATGTCTACGCTATCGCAAATCATACTCGCCAATGTGATTAACGACGTAAGAACTGTACAAAGTCCATTCTGTCATCGGTTTCAAGTACCATTATGACTTTTATGATAATACTCACTTTTGCTCACCGATTGGCTAGACTATAGTTAAAGGATGCTCAGCAGAATAAGTTAGGTAATGCTCAATACCCAATTACATGCGCCAAGGAAAGCTCGCTCTTTAAAGCTAGGCTATTGGTTTATTTTATGTACTGTACTGTGCTTTGGTTGGTACGTAGACACAGTTAATTACAACCGATTGATTGAAGTTGAGCGCAGCCGTGCCTATGAAGAAGTGAATGTTTATCGCACCCAAATTGAAGGCGTACTAGCCGCCAATATACAACTGGTGCGGGGCTTAGCCATCGCCTTAACCAACGAAACACAGTTAGATCAAAAACGGTTTGAATATATCGCACAACCTCTATTTCGCTCAAGTAATGTATTACGAAACCTCGGTGCGGCACCTGATATGATCCTCTCAATGACCTACCCACTAAAAGGAAACGAAAAGGCGCTTGGACTAAATTACTTAACACACCCTACTCAAAGTAAAGATGCCATCAGGGCCAGAGATAGCAAAAAAATCGTTCTTGCTGGCCCATTGACCCTTATTCAAGGGGGGGAAGCACTCATTGCTAGAGTACCCGTTTACAATCCTGATGGTTCTTTCTGGGGATTACTCTCAGTCGTCATTGATATGAAAAAATTATTTAAAACCGTTAATTTAGATATGCTGGATGCGAACTACCGCATTGCTATTCGTGGAAAAAATGGACTCGGTGAACAAGGCGCTTTTTTTCATGGCAATGAAGACATACTCCACTTACAGCCTTTGACATTTAACATCGCCATTGCTTCTGGAAAATGGCAACTATATGCGGTACCTCGATTTGGCTGGGAGCCTGAAGTTTCAGCCATTTGGCCTTTTCGTCTCGCATTGTTAACCATTATACTTTTGTTTATATCAGCCTTTATTTTCTTTAACAAACTCATCAAGCAGCTCCATGATAATGCCCAAACTTTAACGTCTATGGGCAACCTTGCCGAGGTCGGAGCTTGGTCCGTTGATTTAAAAACCCGCAATATTACTTGGTCTGAAGTAACGAAACGCATATTCGAAGTACCCGATCATTATCAAGCAACTTGGATGAGTTCTACTGAGTTTTTTAAAGAAGGACTACATCGACGCAACTTCCAGCGAGCCATTGAACAAACTATCAAACATGGGACCAGCTTCGAGGAAGAGTTAATTATTGTAACCGCACAAGGACATGAGCGCTGGATATTAATGAAAGGCAAAGCAAACCAAAATAATCGGTGGACGGTAGAGATATTCGGTTCAGTACAAAATATTCAAACCCGTAAAAATATGGAAATAGAACATGATAAAATTGCCCGTAATAACGAGTTACTCGCGCAACTAAGTAGTCACGATGCCGTACTCAATAACCTCGTCGACAATGCACAAAGTCTTGCTGTAGATGCCATTTGCCAAGGTTTGAATGCTTCCCGGGCAAGTATCTGGGTCTTTAATGAAGAAAAAACCTTACTCATACCAAGCTGCTTTAGCAATACCCGACAAGATAGCTTGCAACACTTTCCCCCTTGGCGTAAAAATCATTTACCTGAACTATTTCACAATGTACAAAAAAATCAACTTATTAGAGCTAACTTTGCCCATAGCCATGAGTGTACACTTGGGTTAAGTGAGCATTATTTAGGACCCTTTGAGGTCAATGCCTTATTTGGGTGCACCATCACATATAAAGATAACGTGATTGGTTTATTGTGCGCCGAGTATACCTTGCCAAACCCCGACTGGGGGCACAGTGATGAGCGTTTTATTCGGGCTATATCAGCAATGCTTGGCAGCTTATTTGCGAGTCAAGAGCAGCAAAAAGCCAAACAACAAGCACTCATGGCAAAGGAAATCGCCGAACAGTCTGCAAAAATAAAAGCCGATTTTTTGGCGAGCATGAGTCATGAAATTCGTACTCCCATGAATGGTATTTTAGGTATGCTCGACATTGTCCTTAATTCGAACATTGATCAATCTCAACGCCACCACCTAAATTTAGCCCAAAATTCAGCGGGGTCACTACTCACCATCATTAACGATATTCTTGATTTTTCAAAAATTGAAGCTGGCAAACTCGATATTGAAGTGATTGAATGTGATTTAATCCAAACCCTCAGTGACAGTATCAGCAACTTTGCCCCCAAAGCGATTGAGCAACATACAGAGCTATTTATCGATAGCCGTAATATGCAAGTTCAGCACGCCAAAACAGACCCTCATCGACTCAAACAGGTACTAAATAACCTACTGAGCAATGCGATTAAGTTTACAGAACATGGTAAAGTCACCTTAACCTGCTACACCGAGCAACAACCCGCTTCAATGCGCTTATGGTGCAGCATTGAAGACTCTGGTGTGGGTATAAGTAAAACACAATTAGATAAAATCTTTGATTCGTTCACTCAAGCCGATCCTTCAACAACTCGCCGCTTTGGTGGTACTGGCCTAGGGCTAACAATTGCTAGGCAGCTGTGTCAATTATTAGGTGGCGCACTCAATGCCTATAGTAAATTAGGAGTCGGTAGCACGTTTACCTTTTACATCGATTTGCATGAAGCGAAAGAAATAGCACCGCTCAATACGCCATGTGATGGACTCTGTATTATCGACCCGCATCAACAACACGAATTGGCTGCTCATCATTTATTAGATGCATGGCGGATCCCCAGTGAGCATTTTGAAAGTTTGCCTGCGGCGATGGCTTTACTCCAAGAAAAACGCCTAACCTCGCCTGCAATCATTATTGCCGAGTCGATTGTTAATGACGCCTCAAATTATCAACTCTCCCTGTTAAAAAAAGTCACACAACAGCCTGACTGTTGTTTTGCAGTGATCAGTAATAAGCTCAGTAGCAATGAGCGATTTAGTCATTTAGACCCTGACTTGGTCTTTCTACAACCGCTCACACCAGCCAATGCACTTAAATTATGTACACTAAGCACGATGAAAGAAGCGATACCTCCAGCTAAGTTAGGTGCTATCGATGCACGTATTCTGTTAGTAGAAGACAATAAAGTGAACCAAGTTGTCGCGCTCGCTTTACTAAAGCGACTCAATGCCAAAATTACGTGTGTTGATAATGGTCGCTTGGCAATTGAACACCTAAAACATGCCAGTCGATATGATGTCATTCTCATGGATTGCCAAATGCCTGAATTGGATGGATACCAGACAACCGGTCAAATACGCCAAGCCGTCGCTGGTCAAAGTCATCAATCGACTCCTATCATCGCTTTAACCGCCAATGCGATGCAAGGCGATAAAGAGAAATGCCTCGCAGCTGGTATGGACGATTACCTAAGTAAACCTATTGAATTTACGGATTTAGAAAAAGCATTACGAAAATGGACGCAAGAGGTTAGTCAAACTACCGCTGATAGCGTAAAGTAAATAATAAACAATATAGGAACAGTGGTATGAAACTCACACCCAATGAGCAAAGGATCATCGGTTGCTTACTTGAAAAGCAAACGACAACGCCCGAACATTACCCACTATCATTAAATGCACTAACCAATGCATGTAATCAGAAATCAAATAGAGAGCCAGTGTTATCTTTAACTGAATCGGAAGTGCTTGATACCCTTACACAATTAGAAAATAAACGGGTGGTGCTTTTAGATGAAGGCCTCTCTGGTCGCGTAAACAAATACGGTCATCGTTTTTGCAATACCGAATTTAGTGATTTGCAACTCTCTGAAAAACAGCGCGCTATACTATGCATCATGCTCCTTAGAGGCCCGCAAACACCAGGAGAGTTACGGACTCGCTCGGCGCGCCTAGCTGAATTCAATAACGTAAGCGACGTTGAAAACACATTAGAGGAAATGCAAAGCCAAAAGCTCATTTGTAAACTAGAGCGGGAACCAGGCAAACGTGAAAGTCGGTATCAACATTTACTCGGTGACCACAAACCAACGGTCCACGAACCACTCGTGAGTAAACAGCTATCTCATTCTGAATTAGAGTCATTAGTTGACGAAATATCTCAGCTACGAACCGAGCTTGCGGCAATCAAACAACATTTAGGCCTTTAATTTTAGCTCAGATAAAAACATAATAGCAATTTGCAATAATTGTTCATTGAGGAACCCAATATGCGCCAAGATATTTTGGCTGAAATGAAAGTTCAACCTACTATAGATGCTGCTTATGAAGTATCTCGTCGAGTGAACTTTATTAAACAACGTTTAGTTGACGCGCATTGTGTCACATTAGTTTTAGGTATTAGTGGCGGAGTGGATTCATCAACATGTGGGCGTCTTTGCCAACTTGCTGTTGACGAGCTGAATCAACAACAAAGTGAAATTTGTTATCAATTTATCGCTATGCGCTTGCCATATGGCGTGCAAGCCGATGAAGATGAAGCACAACTTGCACTCTCATTTATTCAACCGAGTAAACGTATCACAGTCAATATCAAACCCGCCGCTGATGCAATGCATGAGCAAGCATTATGCGCCATGAATGATACCAATATTCCATTACCTACCGAGTCATCGGTCGATTTTGTCAAAGGCAATGTAAAAGCACGCCAACGAATGGTCGCACAATATGAAATAGCAGGGTTAACCCAAGGGCTTGTTGTAGGGACGGATCACAGTGCCGAAAACCTCACTGGTTTTTATACTAAGTTTGGTGATGGTGCATGCGATTTGGCCCCTCTATTTGGTTTATCAAAACGCCAAGTAAGAGCTCTGGCAGCACAGTTAAATGCACCAGAAATGTTAGTCAATAAAGCACCCACAGCAGATCTTGAATGTGACCGCCCAGGGTTAACAGATGAAGAAGCGTTAGGACTCAGTTATGATCAAATAGATGACTTCTTAGAAGGCAAAGATGTCTCAGATCACGTCAGTAATAAACTCATCAGTATTTATGTTCGCACTCAGCACAAACGCCAGCCAATCCCCACAGTTTATGATTAACGTAAAATAGCACTTGTGATGTTCCTATAATCATGCAAGCATCCCTCTTTTTCTACTTTAGCTAACAAAAGAGGGAACATGTTACGCTTTATATTCGCACTCCTTTTTGTGTCATCAACACCACTCATGCAGGCCTCAGCACAACCAAAAACGCCCGACCAACTAAAATTACCGATCGAAGCTTACACAAGCTTACCATTGGTTAGTCAGGTAAATTTATCTCCCAGCGGTAAGCATTTAGCCTTTGTACAAAATTATCAAGGTACCTTGATACTGAATATAACCGACTTAAAAACCCAAGAAGTTACTCCTGTGTTAAGGTCAGACAATAAAGAAGTGACCTTGAATTGGTACGACTGGGCCAACGACAATACGTTAATTGTTGCCGCAGGTTACACACAAAGACAACGCTTGGTGAAATATCATTCAACGCAACTATTTAAATTTGATATTGAAGGAACCAAAAAACTAGAAAATTTATTGCCTATCCGCAATCGCAATGTGAACAATTCCGCGCAATTTCAAGATAATGTAATTAGTATGCTGCCAGATGACCCTAAGCATATTCTTGTCGCAGTTGATTTTGACACAGCTAACAGACCGACTGTTTTCAAAGTAAATGTGGATACCAAACGCAGAAAACGGATATTACGACCAAGACGCAATATCTCAGATTGGATAGCTGACGAACAAGGTCGTGTACGTATTGGTTACAAATTAATAGGCACTACCATCTCATATGTCATTTATGACCATGATAAAAACAAGTTGCATGAAAAGCCACTTTATCAATTTGATGCTTTCTCAGCTGAACGTGTAACGATATTAGGCTTTGATAAGGATGGTGACACGTTATATATAAAAGCCAACCATGAAGGCAAAAGTGCTCTATTCAAAACTAAAATAAGTCAACCCCAAAGCCGTGAGCTTATTTTTTCCGATCCTGATTATGATGTCGATGGCACCATTTTATACTCTCAAATAACCGGGAAAGTAAATGGTTTTTCACACTCAAATACCGATGGGAGCCGCATATATTGGGATGAAGAATATAAAAGCTTACAAACCGCTTTATCTACCGCACTGCCAAATGCACATAATGTGATCATAGATAAAAGCCAAGATGGCGATACGTATATTTTATATTCTAGTTCAGATGCTGATCCTGGTACTTATTATCTAGGGCACCGTAAAGCACAGTCGTTATATTTATTTGCCCCTCAATATCCTGAGATACAAGGCACAACATATTTAGGCAAACAACGCCACAGTTATAAAGCGCGTGATGGGCTAACCATCGAAGGTTTTCTAACATTGCCGCCAGGTACTGCCTCTCATACAGTGACATATCCAACCATTATTCTCCCTCACGGTGGGCCGATGGCGAGGGATTATGCTGATTTTGACTATTGGTCAGAGCTTTTTGCCAGCCGTGGATATGCTGTATTTCAACCTAATTTTAGAGGGTCATATGGCTATGGCTATGAGTTTGCGCAAGCTGCAATGGGAGCATGGGGAGATGCGATGCAAAATGACTTACAAGACGCAGCTCACTTCCTTATCGAACAGAAAATTGCGAATAAAGAGCAAATCTGTGTCGGTGGAGGAAGTTATGGCGGTTATGCTGCTGTGATGGCGGTGGTAAAGCACCCTGAAACCTTTAAGTGTGCAGCCAGCTTTGCAGGGGTTATGGATTTAGAATTCATTGTGTCACGTGCTCGACACTATACCAACAGAGAGGTTGTAGAAAAGCAATTTGGTAACGATGATGACAAATTAGAAAGCAATTCGCCCATCAACAATATCGCTTCAATCAAGCGCCCTATATTATTAATTCATGGGGAAGATGATAAAGTAGTCCCCGTCGCACATAGTCGCCGCATGTACGATAAATTACTCGACGAAAACAAAGCCGTTCAATACATTGAACTTGAGTCCGGCAACCACAACCTCAGTTTTCAAGCACATCGCCATACCACCTTGAGCGCTTTTTTAGCGTTTTTCGATGCACACTTGAAAACCCAATAGTGTAAGGTGCAAAGCACTCTAAATTGAGTGCTTTGCTGAAGTGACCACACAACTGCCCAACATAAAAAATTCATGTAGCGCACTAAATATTTTAATATGAGCTAACAAGCTACTGATCAACAAAGTAAAACAACACGCAAAAATTAAGTTATAGTTATATTATTCCTACTTTTATACGAAGGTTTTTAGCTTTAATGACTGCTCCAATATTAATTACAGGCGCCGCGCAGCGCATTGGCTTAGCTCTGGTACAACATTTTATTACGACTAATCAACCTGTAATAATGACGTACCGTACACGGCATAACGTCATACATGAGCTTGAGCAGCAAGGGGTTACCTGCATTCAATGTGACTTTAGCGAAACAAATGCGATCGACCAGCTGGTTTCTGAAATTCGCATGCGGCACTCTAGCTTGAAAGCGGTGATACATAATGCATCTAGTTGGGATTGTGAAGAAAAGAATCACAATTTTAATGACTTATTTGATAGCATGATGCGAATTCATACCAAAGTCCCTTATTTACTCAACCTTGCATTGAGTGACTTACTACTTGCCCATAGTAGCGTCAGTGACATTATTCATTTAACCGATTACGTTGCAGAAACCGGTAGCGCCAAACATATCGCATACGCGGCCAGTAAAGCAGCACTAGATAATTTGAGCAAATCATTCGCAGCGAAGTTTGCTCCAAATATCAAAGTAAACTCGATTGCACCCAGTCTTATTATTTTCAATGAACATGATTCGTCTGAATACCGAGAAAAAACCCTTAAAAAATCACTAATGGCTATTGAGCCTGGTTGTCGAGAAATCGTCAATAGCGTCGAGCTACTGCTCAATAGTAACTACATTACAGGACGCACCCTGCCAGTTGACGGCGGACGCCACCTAAAATAGATAGAGAATTTGTTATGCACGAAGAATTAAAAAACAGCTATCACCAAATCATTGAAGCCGTTGGCGAAGATAGCAATAGAGAAGGCCTATTGGACACGCCAAAACGAGCTGCCAAAGCCATGGAATATCTAACAAAAGGCTACCGAGAGACGCTCGATGACATCACAAATAACGCCGTATTCACCTCTGATGCGGATGATATGGTATTGATTCAAGATATTGAGCTTTATTCTATGTGCGAACATCACCTGTTACCTTTTGTGGGCCGTTGCCATATCGCATATATCCCCAATGGGAAAGTGTTGGGTTTATCTAAATTTGCCCGTATTGTTGACATGTATGCGCGGCGCTTTCAAATTCAGGAACAACTCACCCACCAAATAGCAAAAGCTGTTGAAGAAGTGACGGGTGCAAAAGGAGTTGGCGTGATTGTAGAAGCAAAGCACATGTGTATGATGATGCGAGGTGTCGAAAAACAAAACTCTAAAATGCGGACTTCCGTTATGCTAGGTAACTTTCGTGAAGATCCAAAAACACGTAATGAGTTTTTACAGTTAGTCAAAAACTAAGGATTGTTTATGCAAAATGCGATCATCAATATCACCAACTTAAGATTGCGTACTTTTATTGGATTCAATCCTGAAGAACGAGAAAAAAAGCAGGATGTCGTACTCAATTTAGAGATCCACTACCCTGCGGATATCGCCTGTGTTAGTGGTGATGAAGTCGAACATGCCCTCAATTATAAAACCGTCACGAAAGCGGTCATTAATCTTGTCGAAAGTGGGCACTTTCTGCTTTTAGAAAAATTAGTGGCTGATATTCTAAGTGAATGCCATCGCCACCCAAGTGTCACTTATGCAAAAGTTCGAGTCGACAAGCCACATGCTCTGCGCTTTGCAGATTCAGTTTCTCTGACGCTAGCTTGGTCTAAATAACGCTTCTGAGCGGCTAAATCAGTCGCTCAATATTTACCACCCCCAGTAACACAAAGCCGTATCGGGCACCTTTACTTAACCCAACAATAATAACAAATACCCAGAACCGTAATTTACATAACCCGGCAATTAAAGTGAGAGGATCTCCTATAATAGGCACCCATGCCAAACATAAGCTCCACACTCCATAGCGGTTGAATAGCTGTTCAGCACGCTTTGTTTGTTCTTCAGACACAGGGAACCACGCTTTGTCTCGATAGTGCGTGATATTTTTCCCTAACCAGTAATTAATACAACTGCCAAGCACGTTACCACATGTTGCAACGCACCAAAGTAACCAGATGGTACTGCTACCAATCGCCATTGAAGACAACACCACTTCTGATGTTCCCGGCAATAAAGTAGCTGAGCTCAATGCAGAGAAGAACAACCCAAAAAACTCTAGCACACGCACTCCTAATTTATTGTTTACGCTGCACCTATATCGAGAAAATAATACTTATAACTCAATGAAATGTAAGGTAGGGTGAGTAACGTGCGGCTGAAAAATATATCAAATACCGTACTCTTAATAAGTCACAATGGAGAATAATAATGATAAACAAGCTAAGTGCAACACTCATTAGCACTCTTTTATGCGCCAATTTATCCGGATGTAATACCGTTACGGAGCCGGTCAATGTTGATAATAGATATGAGACATACATTCAAGTAGGGCAAGCATTTAAACATACACACTTCAATAATATTCAAGGGACGCCCATAACACTCAATCCAAACAAAAATAAGTTGGTTATTCTCTTTGCTACCTGGTGCTCTGACTCTCAAAGAACGTTAAAGGAACTTCAAGCATCTCCTTTACTTCATGACTCATCAGTACAAATTATCGCCATTGGCCGTGAAGAAAGTAGCACAACGCTGAGTAAATTTAATATCGACTATCAATTGCCTTTTGACTTAGTTGCAGATCCAGATAGAGCTATTTATAAGCAATATGCCAACAAAGGAGTCCCACGCCTAATTCTACTAGATAAACACAATAACGTCGTAAAAACCCTCATTGGTGAGCAAGCTAATATACTAGATCAAGTCATTTGGTAGTTGGCGATAGTAACAGAGGTCTAGATGAGCAATGATATAGTAAATATATTAACCATGGCTAAAGTCATACAAACAGCTGTTGCACCCGTCTTTTTGATCACAGGTATTGCAGCAACGCTCGGTGTTTTATCAAATCGACTCGCCCGTATCACTGACAGGGCAAGATTACTTGACCGAAAAGTCAACTCTAGTCAAGATGACGCTTTGAAAGCATCTTTATGTACTGAGATGCGTGCCCTATTAAAACGGTCTCGCTGTATCCACATTGCTTTTAGTATGAGTGTCTTAAGTGCTCTGCTGGTGTGTGCCGTCGTGATGCTACTCTTCACTTCACACCTATATAAAATACCAGTGGGTATCACGCTCTCAAGCTGTTTTATTGCGGCAATGATGTTATTGATGGGGGCATTTTTAGCGTTGCTTGCTGAAGTATTTTTAGCCACTAGAAGTATGCGTCGTGGTATGATTTTTAAAGATTTAGAATAATACAATCACCTTATTCAGCACAAAAAAAACGCCAGTCATTGACTGGCGTTTTTAATTTTAGCTATCAACTTACTTTTGCTTACGACGACGTAGCGCAGCAAACGGAGCAGCCAATAGTGCTAACCAAGCCAAAGAACCTGAAGAAGAACTTGTTGATGCTGGAAGTACTGTTGGCTCTTCTGGAGCCGGTTGCTCAGCTTCCGTATCAACTGTATTCGTAATTGTTACTGTCACTTCAGCAGCTTCTGATGCATTACCAAATACATCAATTGCAACAACCATTAATTTCGCTGTGTTGTTACCTGCTTCGAAATCAAGCACATCAGCATTAGCAACGATCACTTCACCGTTCATGTTTACTGTGAAAGCAGTGTGTGAAGAAGATTTCACAAAATACTCTTTAACTTCAAGGGTATTTTCTTGTGCTTCTAATTCTAACTGACCAATCACAGTATCTTTCGCTGTATTTTCTTCTACTGAAAACTCAGCTGAATTCAATTTCGGCGCTGTGAATGGATTTTCATTTTCTAATACTGCTGGTGTTACCGTTGCCATTACACCTTCGAGCTCACCAGAAGTAAGTGCAAATGCAGAATCAGCATTGATGTACGCTTTTTCACCAGGCTTAATCTCAGTAACAGCATCACCTGCTGCATTTGTGAATGTTGCAGGAGATGTTGCGAATGTCGTTGTACCCGTTAGTGTATCCGTTACATCGTATGCACCAATCTGATAACCGTAACCTACTGATGCTTCAACCGTGATTGCATCACCAAGGTTATCTTTATTAAGGCCGATTATGTCTGAACAACCAGAGAAAGTTACGGTGTTCGAACCGGCTGTATGATACATGCTCGTTAACAATGCCCATTGAGGAGCACCATCAACAATAGGACCACTAACTGTACGTGAGCGACCAGGTACTGCAGCACTGCGGCCTACATCACTATACTGCGCTAATGCGTAGTCGTAAGTGCCGTCGTTATCAAGGTCTAAATTCATTGCATAACCACCCGCTCGACGCAAGTGTGTTAGCTCATCACGCAGCATGATTGAAGCAGTAAATGCCACACCAGTATCACACCCTTCAGCCGTCACAGCGTTAAATGTAGTGGCTAAAATGTTGAAATCTTTTTCAGATTTACTTACCTCAGTACCCGTTGCAACTAATTGCTCTGACATAGGGGTAATATCTTTAAAGCCATTGTTTGTTGCAACAACTTTAACCTTGCCGTTCATTAGCTCATAACCTAGCTCTAAGCCAACGTTCGCTTTCGGTAGGGCATGATAAACAATGTGTAAATCATGGTCACCTTCAGTATTTGGGTCATCAAAGACTAATGCGCCATCAAATTCAGATAAAGTCAATGCAGGGCTACGCTCAGCTAGCTCATCCGCATTAAGTGGGTTCTTCAGTTTCCACTCAGGTAACTTAGCAGGGTCAATCGTCAAGGTTACATCAAATTCAACAGTTTGACCTGCTGGTACAGTAACAGATTCAGGCATTTCCCAGCTAGCAGCACCCGTTGCAGCATCATTTTCATAACGCGCTTCAGTGCGAAGGTTATAGGTCTTAGCTTCGTTTGAGAAGTTTTTCAATGTCACAGTTTTAGTGTATGCCGTTACTTCTGACACATTCTCAAAACCAAATGACAACGCCGCTTGGTTAGTATCAAACTCTGAGTGATATACCCATGCCGCAACCGGTGATTTAACCGCTTTATCAACGTTCACTAAACCTGCACCGATTAAACTAATAGGTGCTAATGGTGAATCAGGGTTAATCGATGTTGCTTCAACTGTTACGTTCAGATCAGCGGTGTTCATGATGGTTGCTTTAATTTCGTATGCATTACGCTCTGGTAACGCTTCACGAACAAGTGCCACAGCACCTGCTGTCATTGGACCTGAGAACGAAGTACCCGTTGCGCCTGCAACCTTATCTTGCGTACCCGTTGCTGCAACTTGAATCTTCACACCTGGCGCTGTGATTTCTGGTTTTAATAGACCATTGACTGAAGGACCACGTGAAGAGAAGTCTGCAACTGCACCAGCAACATTCTTCATCTCAACTTGAATCGCGTATTCTGCTGTTTCACCTGCTGCTAATTTGTCTTTTATCGCTTTACCCGCTTGGAAGTTCACACCTACAGAGAAAATAGTGACTTCTGTAGAGCTGCCACCCATTGGCGCAGGAGTACCATTATCGGTGTTATTAGCAATCAGTACAAATGCTGCGCCTTTAGCTTGTGCATTTAATACTTTAGTGACGAATGCACATGCACCACGGTCAATCAATACCGCTTTACCTGTGAAGTCCACGTCGTCAGCAAATGCATCGCAACCATTTTGGTTTGCATCAGGGTATACAAGCTCTGCATTCGTGTTGCTGAACGAGAACGCGTCCTGTGGACCAAAGCTTGCAGCTTGAATAACCGTCTCAGCACCTGCAACAGTACCTGATGCAATACCTTCTTCTAATGTTGGGTGTGTCATTGCACCCACTGATAGTGCATTTGGTGTCGTACTTGGACCACCGATACGGAATGGATGGTCACCGTCATTACCTGCTGAAATAACCATATTCACACCCAAATCAACAGCGCGTTGAATAAGGTATTGTGTACCACTGCCTGTGTATGTATCACCGAACTCACCACCGAGAGACATGTTGATCACATCTACACGGTCTGAAATATCGCCATCCCCATTAGGATCCATTGCTGACTCGAGTGCCGCAGCTTGTGCTGCGCTTGGACAACCACCGCCACAGACAGAATAAACATATAGCTCAACGTCTGGTGCAACACCTGTCACTGAGTGAGAAACCGATGTACCGTGGTTTGTTGGTTCATCCTCTTCAGTAGGAACCTCTGGATCATTCTCAATTGGATCCGCATCGTTACGCATATAATCGTAACCGCCTTTGACTTGACCTTGAGGCCATGCAACGGTTGTTGGATCGGCTTGAGCAGCTTCATACGCTTCAACTGTACCGGCAGCTTCATTGAAGATTTTGTGAGTATAATCAATACCCGTATCTAGTACAGCGACCTTTTGGCCCATACCTGTAGCCAAACCTTCAGTACGTACTGGCGTTGCTTTAATGTAGTCAGATGATTCTGCAATGTGTAGTTCAGAATCAAACATAGGTAACACACGTTCTACGCGTGCGTCTTTTTCAATCGCTGCTAGCGCTTCTTTTGACGCTTCAACAATGAGTGTAGGGGCTAAAACACGTGTTTGACCAATAACTTTCGCATTGAAGTCTAAACTGTTTAGTTCAAGCGTTAACGCTTCTTGAAGTTGTGAAATTTGCGCCATTGTTGCACGTGCATCACCCGACTGGTATGTGCCCTGTGCATATAAGCTCGCCGCTGACGTTGCTTTCAGTACGATTAAATAAGAAGTTGGCTCATTCTTTTTCGTATCTTGCGCTGTCACTTTAACAGCATCAAAATTGGCAAAATTATTTACCATATTTGCCGTGTTTGCAGAAACACCCGCTGTGAGTAGTACACTACCAACCGCAGCTGCAATTGTTGATTTCTTGATTAGCTTAGACATTAAATTCCCCTAGGACTTGTTGTTAACTGTTTTAACAGCCACCATCTTTATTGTTAACCCTCACATTGGTAACTATTACGTTTGTTGATCTTATTTGACCAATGCGAAGGAACATTAATATAGTGTGAAAGTGCCAACGTAATCAACACCGAAAATACACAAACTAAATCCCCCATTTACATACAGTCAAATAAAAACCATAACCAACTGAAATTAATGGGTATTTTTTTGTAAAAAAAAGTAAACAACATCATCATAAAAGTGACTTATCTCATTTTAAATTGGCATATTGACCATCATTCAAGCCAAGTTATCGCATCACGCTTGCCTTTTCTAATGCATTTACGTAAAACATAAGTCACATAACTTAGGGGCAAAACATGAAAAAACTGATTATATTAAGTGCATTCTTATCCGCTATATCAACGAATGTAGCGGCAAACTCACTCTTTGATAAACCAGAAGACGCTATCGAATATAGGAAAGCTGCATTTCAATTAATTCGTTATCAAATTGGCGACATGGGTGACATGCTCAAGGGAAAGGTGCCTTTTGATGCAGATAAATTTGCTCAACGCGCTAATAATGCAGCAAGCCTTTCAAGCCTGCCATGGGAAGCATTTACTACAGGATCAGATAAAGGCGATACAAGTGCATTACCTGCAATCTGGAGTGACCGAGCTAAATTTGACGCTAAAGCTAAATCATTTGCGGAATATGCACAAGCACTCGCGGTTGCAGCACAATCGGGAGATAAAAAAACCATTGCACCTGCTTTTAAAAACTGGGCTAAAGGTTGTAAAGATTGTCATAAATCGTTTAAAGACTAGGTTTATACTACCGGGCTAAAGTATAAAACGGTGTGAACACACCGTTTTATCTATTGTCTAACCAACGTTAAATAAAGCCATCAAAGGCTCCTGACCCCATAAATACAATACCCCTGTGGAAAGCACAACAAAAATGATATAAGCCACCTTTCCGGAACGCATAAACGGCTTATCCGCCGATTCTGTGGTATACCCCGTCACCAATGTCTTAACCAGTTTTTTTCCTTTCATGCGATAGAATGCAATAGCACCAATATGTATTCCAATCGCCATCAGTAACAAGTCAATGTTGTCTCGATGTAAATCATTAGCAAGCTCCACCCATGCATATGGCACATACTGTACTAACGGTCCTTCGATTAATATATCGTCGCTACTCATTAACCCACTTAATAGCTGGATGAATATCAGAGTAAAAAAGACTAAAACCATCACACTTCCAGCTGGGTTATGCCCCGTTGTCGGTTGATCTTTTAGCAACGCATTCATTACAGCCTTAGGCGAGTGAAAAAGTGAAGCTAACCGCGCGGTACTACTGCCAAAGCAACCCCATATAATACGAGTTAACATCAATGCCAACAACACATACCCCGTCACAAAGTGTAGGTCCAGCCACCCCTCATCACCACTGATATACAAGATTGTAATCCCGCACACCAATAACCAATGAAACCCCCTAACAAAGCCATCCCAAACTTTAACCATTGCGCCCCCCTCAAGTCTCTATTTGGTTATTTGAATCGCTTTGAGTATGACAAACTCTTTAGAGCAACGCATCAATAGATGCGATGAAAGTCTGACCTTATCAGCTAAAATTGCAATAGAATGGCAAGCTATGCCTCATGTCGCTGTGATATGTCATACATCCATCGTCAAAATAACAAGCTGTGTAACGTGCATTACACGCTCGCTAATAATATGCGTTTACTTTTTTCTAAGGTAACAGCTTGATGTTCACCTAATGCCACCATGCCATGGCGTTCTAATTGCGCACATACTTGCTGTGCAACCTCTTCACCCAAACCATGATCACTAAAACGTGTAGGCATATTAACCTGATGAAAAAACTGTTCAGTCAGCACGATTGCTTCTGAAATAGCCCCTTCAGGATCTGTAATATCTAAGCCAAAGACTCGTTCTGCATACTGTAATAATTTTTCACGCTTTTCTTGCCGCTGCTGTACCATCATACGAGGTAAAACAATCGCTAAAGTTTGTGCATGATCTAATCCATATAAAGCGGTGATCTCATGACCAATCATATGTGTTGCCCAATCTTGTGGTACCCCAGCGCCAATCAAACCATTCAATGCCATGGTTGCAGACCACATAACATTTGCGCGTGTTTGATAACTGGCTTCATCATTTAATACTTTAGGCCCCTCTTCAATTAACGTTAATAGTAATCCTTCAGCAAAGCGGTCTTGAACTTTGGCATCGACAGGGTAGGTTAAATACTGCTCCATAGTATGTACAAACGCATCAACAACCCCATTAGTCAGCTGGCGCTTAGGAAGTGATTGCATCACATTTGGATCCAGTACGGCAAATTGAGGCTGTACTAATGCAGACGCAAACGGTAGTTTGTCTTCAGTTTCAATGTTTGAAATAACGCTGAAACTATTTGACTCAGATCCGGTAGCGGGCAACGTCAGCACCACACCAATTGGCAGTGCTTTACTAATTTGTGCGCCCTTAGCTAGAATATCCCAAGGCTCTGCGTCAAACATCGAGGCCGCAGCAATAAACTTACACCCATCAATCACAGAACCACCGCCAACAGCCAAGATAAAATCATAACCTTCAGCTTTTATCAGCTCAACAGCACGCATACATGTTTGATAACTCGGGTTAGGTTCAATACCAGAGAATTCTCCCCACTCAAACCCGCTTAGCGCTTCAACAACTTGATTATAGATCCCATTTTTCTTAATACTGCCCCCACCATATACCACCAGCACCTTAGCGCTTGCCGATATATTGTGCTTGATTTCTAAAATCTGTTGCGCACCAAAGTGAATATGTGTTGGGTTTACAAAATTAAAATTTAACATTACTTTACTTGCTCCGGTACCGAAATGTAGTGACCTATTTCACCTTTTAATTGTGTAGTTTAATTTCAATATAGATAAACAAACAGCTGTCAAATGGCAAATTACCTTTGCTACACAGCAATAATAAAGCGTATATAATGAATTTATCTATATATAGAGAGGTCATATCATGTGGCAAGGGTTAGATGTTTTCTTAGCGGTTGTTGAACACGGCAGCTTTAGTAAAGCAGCCAATGTACTTGATGTATCAACATCTTACGTTAGCAGACAAATTCAACAGTTAGAGCAGCGTCTTGGTACCATATTAATTCATCGCACCACACGTACCCAAAACCTTACCGATAGTGGTCGGGAATATGCGATTAAGCTTAAAGTTATTCAGCAGGAGCTAGTCGATGCAACAAATCATATTCAGGGTATTCAAAGGCAACCCAAAGGGTTAATTCGCATCAGTGGGGCTGGGGATTTTGTCGCCAACAGCATCGCCCCCATTGTTGCTGAGTTTTTAAAACGTTACCCTGAGGTCAGCATAGAGTTTGATTTTAATAATCGAAATATTGATTTAATAGAAGAGGGGTTCGACTTAGCCATTCGCTTTGGCAGGCTTCAAGATTCGAACCTCATCGCGCGAAAGTTGTGTCATCGTCCTATGAGTCTTGTCGCTAGCCCTGAATACATAGCAAACACCCCTATCCCAATTCATCCCTATGAATTGGTCAATCACAACTGTTTAATTGCTATTAATAACCGCTGGCGGTTTAATATTACTCAGCAAGTGAAAGAGATTAAAGTAACAGGCAATTGGCGTAGCAACAATCCGCACGCTATTCTCAAGGCATGTATACAAGGGTTAGGAATTGCACATTTAGCACAAGATATTGTTACCGAGTCTATTGCAAGTGGCAGGCTCATTTACCTTTTGCCAGACTTTCAAGTGCAAGATAATGCCACGTGGCTAGTTTACCCACGCAAAGATCTCATGCCGTATCGAGTACGGTTATTAATTGAGTTTTTACTCGAACACGTTAATTAAGTGTATGCTAGAGTAGTTGTTATCATTAAAAACCCAAAAATAGGACCTCTTATGGATACCTTTTATCAGTTTTCTGCCACCACATTACAAGGCCAACCATTCGACTTCTCGTCTTTGCAAGGTAAAACGGTGCTGATTGTAAACACAGCAAGTGAATGTGGCTTAACACCGCAATACGAAGGGTTACAAGCGCTACATCAGCAGTATGCTGAACAAGGGCTGGTGATAATCGGCTTTCCCTGTAATCAATTTGGTCAACAAGAACCCGGTAGTCCAGAACAAATTCAGCAAGGTTGCTTAATTAATTACGGGGTTGATTTTACCATCATGGAAAAAATTGACGTCAATGGAGAGCATACTCACCCTGTCTATATTTACCTTAAAGCACAGCTACCCGGCCTGTTTGGGCAACGGATCAAGTGGAACTTTAGTAAATTTTTAATTAACAAAGCAGGGCAGCCAATCAAACGTTATGCCCCCACCACAAAGCCCAATAAGCTACGCAATGACATTGAAAAAGCGCTAGCATAGCGCTTAAGGTTAAAGGCACCATACTTCTGAGCTTATTTATATCTGATACACTTACCTACTCCAAATAATCAAAATCGCTATCACCAACATCTTTACGCAACCGCTTCTGCTCAAGATAGTCCTCAATCTTACGTTTCACTTTACGTCTTTGCTTATCATGTTGATTTCGCTCTAACTCATCAAATTCACTAGCTGTAAAATCATCATCAAGCCCATCATATGAATATGTTTTACCCACAGTCTGCTCCAATCACGTTACAAAAACAGCGTAGCCACGTTCATCAAGTGGCTTACTGCTGTTCACTTCTTAGTGTTTAGTTCGAAATTACCATTCTGAACAATGAGAATTTTTTATCGTGTAAATAGAAAATACTTATCCATCATTTTTTATGGTCAACTTCGCTAACATTTAGTCTTCTTTACCATTTAACCAGCTCTTTCATCACAACTAAAAAGCGTACGCGATTGATAAATAACAAAAATAAAATTGGCACTCATCTTGATTATTAAAAACTAACCCAATTAAAATCAAGGCATTGTCATGAAAAAATTACTTATTCTCGGCGCATTTATTACCAGCTCTAGCGCATTTGCAACCCATAGCCACTCGTTGCAATTCAACTCCGACGAGTGCCAGGTTAAGTTCAAAAATGATGTAATGATCACACCAGAACAATTACACATCACCACGGCACAACAAAGGAAGTGGACAATTAATGACAGTGGGGACGTATTAAAGGATGGTGAAAGAGTGTCCCTAACACCAACACAACAAGATGCCATGCGCAACTACGCTGACTCGTTACGCGTTCAGTTACCAAAAGTAGCAAATATTGCGCTAGAAGGTGTAAAAATAGCTAGGGTAGCATTAGATGAAGTAAGCAATGCACTACAACTAAACAGTCTGGATTCTATCGGCTCCGTACTCGATGAGCTGCATCTTGAAATTAACGAGACCTTCTACCAAGACGGTGCTTTTGTTATGGGGAAGCAAACATTTGACCAATTTGGTAATAACTTCGACCAACAGTTTGAAGAACGGATCGAATCAGCACTCCAAGGTGCCATGATGGAGTCTATTGGTAGTATTTTAGTGGCAATTGGGTCTGAAATGACGAATTCAAATGGTGATATGAGTAGCTTCGAGCAACGCATGGAGACTATGGGACAAGCCATAGAAGAAAAAGTTGAAATGCAAGCTCGAGTCATAGAAAAGCAAGCAAATCAACTATGCGGTCAATTTGAAGACATAGCCCAAAAAGAACAACAGTTAAGCCAAAATATTCCCGAGTTTGCAGGTTACTCTGTTTTTAACACCCAATAAAGGTAGCCAATACGCAACGTTGAAAAACTATCTCCCAACTGAAATAGTCAGTCATTAACTGGCTATTTTTTTGCTTCAGGTAAAAGCTGACCTAATAAAGCAATGGCCTGCTCTACAACCTCACTCCATACTAAGCCATAACTCATGCGTATACATGATTCATATTGCGTACCCGCGCTAAACAGTACACCAGGTGTAATACTGACCCCTTGTGTAATGGCCAATTGAAACAATTTGGAGCCGCTATATTGACGACCCAAGTCGACCCAAATAACACACCCCCCTTGTGGATCGCTCAATCGTACTGAACTTGGAAAATATCGACGCAATGCAGCAACCATCTGCGCTTTATTATCTAGTAAGCGCTTACGCATCAGCTTTAGATGCCGGTCATATTCTCCACCAGCCAAATAGTCAGCTAGCACCCATTGATTCATCAATGAACTGGAGCAACTTAACGCTCGTTTTAAACGCCGTGCTTTTGCAATATGAGGACCCGCCACCATCCAGCCAACACGATAGCTTGGCGCTGCCGTTTTTGAAAAAGAGGCGCATGTAATAACATGGCCCGATGATGTAAAACACTGAGCAGGCTTTCCACGTCGCTCAGTAAAGTGCAGATCCCCGTAAACATCATCCTCAATCAGCGTGACCCGATGTCGCTCTAACAACTCAACCAGTGCCCTGCGACGAATATCTGGCATAAACGAGCCTAACGGATTATTGATACTTGTAGAAAATACGCACGCTTTTATATCATGTTTGAGCAACGCTTCATTTAAATCAGACAGCCATACACCATCATCGGGACACACTGGAATTTCAATGGCTCTCAGCCCAAGACTTTCCACTAGTTCTACAATACCAAAATAGCAAGGAGACTCGATAGCCACCACATCACCAACGCAGGCAACACACTGCAGTGCTATGGCTAACGCTTCTTGAGCCCCATTGGTGATCACGAGTTCTTCTGTATTAACCGCTAAACCCAAATCTAAGTAACGGTATGCAATTTGCTGCTTTAATCGGTGTAAGCCATCCATTGCCCCGTAACTCAGCATACCCTCCCCCATGTTGTGCATAGCTCGACGCATTAATTTCGCTAATACCTTTTCAGTGCTGGCAACCATCACTGGATTCGCAATACCAAATGACACAACATGAGGTTGATGAATCGCGTCATACACCTGCTCTATAAGTTGCTGTTTATTCACCACAACCGGTTTTTGCGGCAACTTCACCCGCTTAGGCATTGAACTGCTGACCTGTGCGGCTTGTAAGAAATAGCCCGATTTCTCTTGCGCTCTTACCTTACCTTGAGCCTCTAATGTTTGATACGCCTGCTTTACAGTGGGAATACTCACCTCAAGCTTACTTGCCATTGCTCGCAATGATGGCAGCTTATCACCAGGACATAAAGTGCCTTGGCAAACCATATCATCAACAAGTGTGATCACTTGCTCATACAAAAATCGTTTGTGCTGTTTCGAAATAACAAAACTCATATACCACTCATCTGTATAGGTCTTTTTTTACTTATTCTGTATATAGCATATACACATTAAGTCTCTACAATAGTACATCTTCTCATCATAATAAATAGTAAGTTTATACTTACAAACCTTAAAGGGCATGAAATGAAAAGTATACTACTGTATACAATGACCGTATTAATTTGGGGGTCAACGTGGTTAGCGATTGAGTTTCAGCTAGGTGAAGTTAATGAAGTTGTCTCATTGTGCCTAAGGTTTACCCTTGCAGCCATTTGCATGTGGGCTTATGTCATTATAAAACGTATGCCCATGCGGTTTAACCTTAAAAACCATTGCTTTTTCATTTTGCTCGCAATGGGGAACTTCGGCTTGAATTACTTGATGCTGTACTTCGCACAAGGGTATCTAAACTCAGCCATGGCATCCATTGCATTTTCTCTACTTTTAGTGCTCAACATTATCAATACGCGCTTATTCTTTGGCAAGCCCATTGCCAAAAGAATATATTTTGGTGCTACGTTCGGGTTATTCGGGATTACCGCACTTTTTTGGCATGACTTACGACAATTTGACCTCAATAGTGGCGCGATAATTGGCCTAGGACTTGCGCTACTCGGTACATTAATTGCTTCATTCGGCAACATGGTCAGCGTAAGAAATTCAAATAACAACATTGGCGTTCTACAAGGCAACGCATGGGGCATGCTATATAGCAGTATACTGCTCGGTGCCTATGTTGTTTTAGCTGGTGAATCACTGATCATTCACGCCAACTGGCAATATTGGAGCTCACTTTTATACCTCGCAGTGTTTGGTACTGTTATTGCTTTTGCAAGCTACTTCTCATTGCTTAAAAACATAGGGCCTGAAAAGGCCAGCTACATTATCGTGTTGTTCCCTTTGGTCGCTGTACTATTGAGTACATATTTTGAAAACTTTACTTGGCAATCGAATACTTTCATCGGCTTTAGCTTAGTGCTGCTAGGTAATGCCATTGTACTTACCCCTTTTGATAAACTGAAACTACATTTAATTCAATCCCCAGTGAGAAGCTAAACCTTGTCACTCAAACGCCGTCAGCCACTGACGGCGTTTATTTTTATTACAAAATACATATTTCAATCGCTTTCGGAAAACAACTAACGTGCGCTGGAGTTTCTCCTATGATCTCTCCATCGGCTTCTATATCTAACCCCACAGCATCAATACTAAATTGCTGTGACTCTGTTTTATGTACAATCGATAACCGCTCATGTTGAGCGAACAGCATTAACAAAAAAGTCATCAGCCTTGTAATAAGTGAATCGGCATGAAATTCTAAGCAAGTCAGAGTCCCATTTTGAGCATCAGCGCTAGGCGCACAAGGCAGACCTGCTGCAAAATATCGACCGTTCGCTATCAACATCATCATCATAGGTGTCGGGTGACCGAGCGAGCTTGCAACCTTCACACTTTGGTACGAAACAAGGTTCAATAGCCCAGCCCAAACATAACTTAACTTATTTCGCTTGTTCTGAGATTTGATTGCTCTCACTACTTTAGCACTGAAGCCAACCCCCATCATGTTGACGAAGTACCGCGAATTTACCTTGCCTACATCAACCGCCGAATATTTAGTTGAAAAAATACTCTGCCGCCACTGTGATAATGAATAACCAAACTGCCTTGCAAAGTCATTACCTGTTCCTGCAGGTAACAATGCAAAGCGGCAAGTTAACCCCACAATAGCATTGATCACTAAATGTAACGTTCCGTCGCCACCAATAACGACTACAACATCTTGTCCTTGCGATAACTGACGGATATTTTTTACGTCATTAATAAAGTTTCCCGTGGTAAAAAACCAGTCACAAGTCATTTTTTTACATTGAATTTGTTTTTTTACCCAATCTAAGTGCCGCTGAGTACTCACTGCAGCACTTGGTTTCACTACAACCAGCATAGAACCCCTAAATAATTAAATTAATTAATATGAATAATTAGTCAAAATAAAACTCAAAAAAACCACAAAAAAAATAAAAATCAAAAATAAACAACAAAATACAAAAAAACAAAGCATTAAAAAACTGAATAGAATTGCACAATAAAAAATAAACAAAAATAAATAAACAAAAATGCATTAGTTTTACTTATCCGAAAGCGATAATTTTTATCGCTTTATTTTTAATCTAATCGCACGCAAAATAGCCTTGTTTTACATACTCTTTGACTTGATAGGAACCGACCATGCTTAATTCTGCAACCACTTATAATGAAACTGTAACACCAACACCAACCAAAGTACGCTTTGACTGGATGACCTATTTAAATCGCTTCGGTAAATTATATGCTTTAAGCTTCGTGTCTCTTCTTAAGTGATGACCTTGTCACTGAGGTCACCATCCGTTAATGAGTGACCTCTAATACAAAATCCGCCTACTCCAACTCCATAAATTTACGACATTTTTCTTGTTTTTTTAAATAAATCACGAAAAACAGTGTAAATTTTGTGCAAACAGTTCAAAAGTAGTTTACAGCAGCTCTTTCGCTAAGTATTATCAGTGGCTCTGGAGAGATGGCTGAGTGGTCGAAAGCACCGGTCTTGAAAACCGGCAAGGGTTTGTAGCCCTTCTAGGGTTCAAATCCCTATCTCTCCGCCATATTTTTACAGTTTTGCGCCGGAGAGGTGGCCGAGTGGCTGAAGGCGCTCCCCTGCTAAGGGAGTATAGGGTTTGTAGCCCTATCGAGGGTTCGAATCCCTCCTTCTCCGCCATTTCTTATAAGAAACCGCACTTTTTAATAAAGCGCGGTTTTTTTATGCCTAATATGTTTTGTAGTAACATCATTCGTTAAGTAATATAAATACTATCATTTGCTCATTTAATTTTATCACCCATGCACCGCGAGCTGTTTAAATCGACGTATTAAAGTTGCACTAAACATCAACTTACATCCGTGCCTTCATCAAAAAACGCGGCTATACTCAATGAGCGAACCATTACCCTAAAACTCTATGACGTTAACTTTTAAGCACAATTGGCAAAGCTGGCTCTGCTATGCACTTTTTGTATTTGGCTATTTCTGTTCCGGGAAAGTACTCAGTGCTTTTGCTTTTCAAGATCAAGTCCTTCCTATTTGGTTGCCTGCTGGCATAGCATTAATTGGCGTGTATATATGGGGCTGGCGATTCATCCCTGGATTACTGTTTGCATCATTCGCTTTTAATTGGGGTTCTGTATATGGCTGGCAGCCACAAACGGTGCCTTTTGCAAACGTAATACAAACGTTTATTGTTGCTACAGGCGCACTCATTCAAGCAACGTTAGGGGGTTACATTTTACGCGATTGGCTAGGCCACCCACTCCTCCTCAATAGTCGCAGACACATTGTTTATTTTGTTTTAATCCTCGGTATTGCCGTTAATCTCATTTCAGCAAATATCGGCGTGCTGTCTTTGAGTTTTTACCATCCGGATTATCACTTTTCAGACCACTGGCAGAATATGCTGGCATGGTGGCTTGGTGACTCCCTCGGGGTACTCATTTGTGCGCCCGTGTGCCTTATTCTAGTTAACCCCTGGCTTAATAAACCGGTCCCCAAGCATAACTTATTGGGTACTTTGAGCGCCTGTATCGTACTCTTTTTCTCAGTTGCTATGACAACCTACTTATATAATGAAAACAACAATAAAAATGCACATATTGCAGCTGAGCGCGAAGTGAAAATTATCGAGCATATTATTTATCGATATGTGAACCGCAGTATGCTTGCAGTTCAAAGACTGGCTAACCAACTTCAATCAACGCCAAACTTTGACCGTCAATCTTTTATGGATATCAGCAACGAAATAAGAAAAGAATACACTTTCATCCGCGCTCTATCTTGGAACGCTTATTTAAAGCAAAACAAACAAAGTGCAATGAATGAGCAATTAAAAACACTTTACGGACCTAATGTTAAAATTAAAGGTCAGCCACTGTTACTCACAGATCCGATGGTTGTAGTGAAATATATCTCCCCAGAACAAAGTAACTACGGTGCGCTTGGGCTTAATATTTATGCCAATCCACAACGACAAGGAGCACTCAAAAAGGCACTCATTGCACAAGAACCCCAAGCGACTCATATTATATTTTTAGTACAAGAAAGCCGCCCATCTCCAGCTTACTTGCTTGTATCACCTGTTTATGAGCACTTAACTAAGCAAACTCACTCACTCAAAGGGTACGCAACGGGAGTCATTCAAGTAGACATTCTGTTGAATGAGGTATTAAAACAAGCCCAAGCACAACGATTTGATATTGCGTTTTTTGACGATAAAAATGATCATGCTTTTTATCAAAGCTATGAAGGGCAAAAAAAAACAACGACAACTAAATGGGTTGTTCCTTTGCATGTTGCGGGTCAAAAGTGGCATATGAAGCTGTCAGTGAAAGATGCATTCACTTCCCACGTAAACAAGTTGCAAACTTTATTTTTATTGACGCTGCAGTTAACCATTACGGCACTGATAACATTTATTTTATTACTCTTTAATTATCAGCATCATGCCTTAAATAACCTTGTCGAGCGACGAACCCAATCATTAGCAAACGCGAAGCAGCAGTCAGATGAAGCCAACCAAGCAAAAAGTCGCTTTTTAGCGAACATGAGCCACGAAATTAGAACTCCTTTAAATGCCGTCATCGGCTTCGCTTCTTTGGCTATTGATAATCAAAATACCGCCCAACTGCAAAACTATATCCATCGAATTGGTTCCGCATCAAAAACCTTATTAAACCTCGTGAACGATATTTTAGATATCGCGAAAATTGAGTCAAACCGTTTACACCTAGATAAACATACTTTTGAGCTGCAAGCTTTATTAAAACGAATTGACTCTATGTTTGCGACCTCAGCAAACAACAAAAATATTACTTGGACAATCCATCACAACTTACAAAATGAATGCTGGGTCAAAGGCGATGAAATGCGCATTGAACAGATCCTGATTAACCTTTGCAGTAACGCAGTAAAATTCACTCAGCATGGTGGCATTAACGTAAAATTGGAAGTGGACGAAATAGCACCGCATTGCCAATTGCTATTTAGCGTCACAGATACAGGTATTGGTATCAAGGCATCTCAATATAAAGATGTTTTTAATGCCTTTAACCAAGCTGATAGCTCTACATCTCGTGAATTTGGAGGGACGGGGCTTGGCTTAGCTATTGCTAAAGAACTCGCAGAACTAATGCAAGGTAGCCTATCAATTGACAGTCAAGTGGGACACGGAAGTTGTTTTACACTCAGCATCAAATGTGAATTAAGCCAACCACCAACAATTCACAAATTAGAGATTGATACGCAACAGCTGCACAAGCTGCATATCTTAGTTGCCGAGGATAACCCTGTTAATAAGCTTGTCATTAAAGCGATGCTTGATACATTTAAAATAAGCCATACGATCGTAGAAAATGGGCAACAAGCAGTCAATGCCGTAGATGTAGATGAGTATGATTTGATACTCATGGACTGCCAAATGCCTGTTATGGATGGCTATCAAGCAACGTCACTGATAAGACAAAAAAAAGATGCGACACAACTCCCCATCATTGCTTTAACCGCAGACGTTATGCCAGAAGACAAAGCACATGCCCTCGCAGTTGGATTTAATCAGCACCTAGCAAAACCTTTGGAGCGTGATAAACTTGCCCAGTGCTTAGCACAGTACTGTTAAAGCATATTTACCTTAGAGACTTGGACTGCGATACCTTCTCACGTACGATAAGGACTTATGCCAAATTGAACTATTTAATCACCGTGACTTGTTATCATTATGCTTAGCTCTCAATTCTTTAGCGAAATCTCAACCATTGGACTACAACAATGGAATACTCTAGCGCAACATGATTTATTCTGCCGCTATGAATGGCTTGCGGCACTTGAGCACAGCCAATGCGTCACTCATAAGACTGGCTGGCAGCCTCAGCATTTAGCGGTTTATCAAGATTCACAGTTAATTGCATTAGTGCCTGGCTATATTAAATCTCACTCATATGGCGAATATGTTTTTGACTGGTCTTGGGCTGAAGCATACGAAAACCACCATTTAGCTTACTACCCGAAGTGGCTCTCTGGCATTCCATTTACTCCAATAACAGGGAGGCGCATACTTACATTAGAGCTCACTGACGAAATAGTGGAATATATTTGCCAAGTATTGCAACAAGCAATGACCCTAAAGCAATGGTCTAGTACACATATTAATTTTTTGACCGAAGCAGGGCATTTTAGTAATACTATGATGGTTCGCCATGCCGTGCAGTTCCATTGGCAAAATAAGTACTTTCAATGCTTTGATGATTTTTTAGCAACCATGACCGCCCGAAAACGCAAAATGATTAAAAAAGAGCGCAACCATATCTCTGCACAATCACTCGATATTGTGTGGTTAAGTGGCGACGATATCTCTACGGAACATATGCAAGGCTTTTTTGCTTGTTATCAACAAACTTATTTAAAACGCTCAGGCCACTCAGGCTACCTTAATTGGGCATTTTTTAATGAGATTAAGCACTCAATGTCGAATAATATACATTTGTGTATAGCTTACAGCAACCAAGCCCTCGTGGCCGCGAGCCTTTATCTAAGCGATGGTGACACTTTATATGGAAGATATTGGGGATCGCTCGCTGATTATCAGCATCTCCATTTTGAATTATGTTATTACCAAGGCATTGAATTTGCGATACACAATAAACTTAATCGCTTTGATGCTGGTGCCCAAGGTGAGCATAAATTAACGAGAGGCTTTGAACCTGTTATCACCTATTCAGCCCACCAAGTCGCACATCCAATGTTTGCCAGCGCAATCACAGACTTCATCGCTCGGGAGCGTACGCACGTAGCGCAATACGCCGAACAATGCCTCACTCAGCTACCTTTTAAAGACCAATAATCGGTTATTCGCTGGCATAGCATGATCTGCTAATAAGTCGAGCCCACTTTGATGTGCCAACTCAATGATCCATTCAACATCTCGGATCCCACTGTGCGGATCTCGTTGCAACAAATGTTGGTGAAATGCGGCATTACTACTGCTTGTAAACTGCCCATCATAGTTAAATGGGCCATAGATAATCAATAAGCCCTGTTGGCGTAAATGTTTTTTTACTCCTAGAAAAAATCTTTCTACTAAGTTTTTACTCACAATGTGTAATGTATTCGCCGTATAAATGGCTGGTACATCCTCTAGAGGCCAAGCATTCTGTAAGTCCAGCTCAATTGGCGCGTTTAAGTTACTTAGTTGCGCATCATGATGCCAACTTAAAATACCCGCATGATTGACTGCTCGATCGCTGGCTTGCCATTGTAAATGAGGTAAAGCATGAGCAAAGTGAACACTGTGTTGCCCTGTTCCAGAACCAACTTCTAGGACTTTTTCACATGTGGCAAGTAAGGGTTTTAAAATATTTAAAATAGGCTCTTTATTATTTTCACATGCCTGAGAAAAGGGTTTATCTACACTCATATATGCACCTTGATCATTCATCTTTGCGCTATATTGATGCAATATCAATTGCAAATTGCAAGCATACACAGAGAAAAAAACTTAAAACTATGTTTTATATGCCTTTTTGTTATTGGCACAATCACTGCTTTATCTACTATGTAATATATTAACAAACCATAGGACAACAATTATGTTTATTTCAACAATTACGCATATGCCCATCAATGACACAGGCTTGGTTAACGAGCATGACGACAACTTATTTGTTACTAGTGAAGAATACCGTAAAGAAGTGCAAAATCTCTTAACGCCAACAGAACAAGAAGATGTGCCAGCCACAGCATACACCTTTATACTCGGTTACAACTAGTCATGACCACACACACTCTTCTATTGCGCTAAAACCCTTTTAGTGTAATGATAATGGTTATCGTTACACTAAAAGGGTTTGCTATGCATCCTCATCAGGCTGTCAGCTCTTATTCTCCAAAACTAGCCACTCATTGTAAAAGACCCCAGCTCGAAGCGCCCATGGTTGTGGCACAGTTTATCGATGCCGGTATCACACTTGCCAAATGGTACGGATGCAATAAATGCATGTTGTTACAAGAGCTATATTTAAAGAGAACCTTTGATGAACTTCTCCATAACATTGCTGACCCGCTAGTGCATCAAGCATTGCGACAGCAATGTCAAGACCAGCTTTATAAACCACTACTCGCATTAAAACGCTATTATAAATCCATTCCACATGGCAGATCTCGCTTCCTAAAAATAGAACATGAAGCACGAGTTATCAGCCATATATTTAACCCTTATTCTTAGGAGTCAGCATGACCACCTTTCGCCAAGCTTCAGACAGTATGGGTACTTTAGAAGTACCTGAAACCGCTTTATATCAAGCCCAAACTCAACGAGCCATCAATAATTTCACAGTCAGCAACCTAACCATGCCAGCCGCTTTCATCCAGTCACTGGCTTATATCAAACAAGCAGCTGCTGAAACTAATGCAGAATTAGGACACTTAGATGCAGATATAGCGAAAGCCATCATCAGTGCTGCGCAAAGTATTATTGATGGAGAACATTTGGCACATTTCCCTGTAGATGTATTTCAAACAGGCTCAGGCACGAGTTCAAATATGAATGCCAATGAAGTGATTGCCACGCTTGCCAGTCAGCAAAGCGGCCTAGATGTCCATCCAAATGATCATGTTAATATGGGGCAAAGCTCTAATGATGTCATACCAACGGCCATTCACGTAAGTAGTGCAATCGCTGTTATTTATGACTTATTACCTGCACTTAAGCACCTTTCACAGAGTATTGAGCAAAAATCAGCAAGTATTGGCCATCATGTAAAAACCGGTAGAACGCATTTAATGGACGCTATGCCGGTAACATTTGCACAAAGTCTCAGCGGGTGGCAGCATCAAATAGATAACGCGTATCAAGGGATACTAACAAGCGTTGAAAAAGTATTTGAACTAGCTCAAGGTGGCACTGCTGTCGGAACAGGCGTAAATGCAGACGCTAAGTTTTCTAACTTATTCAATCAATACCTCAGTAGTAATGTCGGAATTCGATTCTCTGCAAGTCAAAACTTCTTTTACAGTATTGGCTCTCAAGATGCCATTGTTGCACTGTCAGGCCAGTTGAAAACATTGGCTGTCGCTAACATGAAGGTTGCGAATGACCTTCGCTGGATGAATTCTGGACCATTAGCGGGCCTCAGCGAGATTGAACTTGAAGCATTACAGCCAGGTTCTTCCATTATGCCCGGCAAAGTAAACCCTGTAATACCTGAAGCTACAGCGATGGTGAGTGCCCAAGTTATTGGCAACGACGCAACAATTACGGTGGCAGGCCAATCTGGTAACTTTGAACTGAATGTAATGCTACCAGTTATTGCCCATAACATATTAGAAAGTATCGATGTATTATCTAATGTAAGCCGTTTACTCGCCGATAAAGCCATCTCTAGTTTTGAGATAAACGAACGCAACATAAAGAAAGCTCTCGCTAAAAACCCTATATTAGTGACCGCATTAAACCCTGTTATCGGTTACGAGAAAGCAGCAAAAATTGCTAAATTAGCTTACAAAGAAAGTAGGCCAATCATTGACGTTGCCAGTGAAAATACCGACCTATCCATCGAAGAACTTAGCGCATTACTCGATCCAAATAAGTTAACTCAGGGCGGGCTATAAGCTTACTTTAGGCCATTGGTTTAATACTTTTAAGCGTCAATGGCCTTGTATCGTTGTGAAAACAAAGGCAAACTGGATCATAAATAACTCAGGATACCCTTACAATGCAACAATTGCTCATCAGTGCGCTTTTGCCTCTTTTCATAATCGGATGTGGGTCTACAGCTCAAACAGCTCAAACAGCTCAAACAGCTCAAACAGCTCAAACAACTCAAACAGCTCAAACAGCTCAAACAGCTCAAACAGCTCAAACAGCTCAAACAGCTCAAACAGCTCAAACAGCTCAAACAAACAAGCTACGCCTCGATACGCAAGTAGTAATGCCAAAAATAAACGAAAATCTTGTAAGTGTGCGTAAGCAGTTAACTGAACTAACCAAAAACAATACGTGTGACAACACCCTACAATGTCAGGTGATGCCAGTAGGTAGTCGAGCATGTGGCGGACCTAGTAGCTACCTTGTCTTCTCAAAAAAATACGCAAGCCCACATAAAGTATCCACACTAGCTGGTAAAATTACTCATTTAGAAAGCCAGTATAATGCAAAAAACCGTATGGTCAGTATTTGTCAGCACTTAACGCAACCAAGCACCCAATGTGTTGAAAACAAATGTGTTAAAATTGAAGGCAGTGCACAAGCGACTTACTAAGGAGCCATGATGAAAAGCATTGCTTACTCAATAACTATTTTACTCTTAGCTGGCTGTGCCAGCTCTCCTCTCAACTATAACAACGACGGCTCCTCCCCCTCATTGACAACTCTGATTGCAGATAAATCTTGTGATGCAAGCTTTCAATGTAAGGTACTCAGTATCGGAGAGCGCCCTGCTTGTGGTGGTCCTAGCGAATATTTGATCTATTCTAATAAAAGTTTAAACGAAGACCTTGTTGAAAAGATGGCTGCACAGATAACAAAACAAGAGCAGATGAGTAATAAGCAACAAGCGAGTGTCGATGTATGTAAGCAAGTACTGCCTATTCAATCACTCTGTATTAATAAAAAATGTGAAGCATTTACGATCAAGTAACTACCTTATCAATTGCCCTACGAGTGACAATACAATTATCACTAGGGCACATCCACCCGCACGCCAAATATAAACAACATTAATTTCTTTCTTAATCCAATAATCGTAGAGAAATCGCGAAAAGTAAGTTGCCGACACCCCAAATAACGCAAAAGTCACTAATAATAGTAATAGATAGAACGACACATCAACCCTTACATATACCTAATCAAGCCATCATCATAAATCCATTAGCGCTACGATGTACATACTTAGATGTGGATACTTACTCCATGTTAGATAAACTTTTAGCCTGTATCACCGCGACATTTCGGTGTTTTATAGACATGCCGAGTTCTCAGTCTGCGCCAGAAAATCGCGAGTATCGTTTTCGGGGGAGTCATACCTTAAACAAATGCGCAG
>NZ_JAGJEE010000021.1:0-85798 GCF_018100885.1 Pseudoalteromonas sp. MMG013
TTATTCTTAAATGAATATAAAAGCCGCTTATAAAGCGGCTTTTTTTTGCCAAAAATTTATTACGGCTAGTAAATGCGACTAAAGTTGACTGGTGTTTTGCAGCGAATACTTTAATGATGATTGTTTAAAAATCAGAGTATTTATTATGAAGCAGCTGCTAGCTAAAAGTATTGCTATGTCTCTTTTGTCACCATTGTTAATCGGAGTTTTGCTAGGGGGCTATTATACCTTTACGCTTAGCCAGCCAGGTATCCAGATATTTTTTAGTATATTGATAAGTGCATTTTCTAACGCGCATATCGCTGGCTTAGCCATGGCCGTGTTTGTTGTGCCTGGATATTTGCTTATGCATAAGTATAGTAAAGTGCAATATTCAGCAGTGCTAGCCTTGGGTATGATAGGCGGTGCATTTTTTAGTTATGTTCTTGCGGCTACATCTGGAATGGGATTTATTGTTAATACGTGCATGGCAGCCCTAGCTTCAGGGTTGTTTCTTTATGGCTTAAGACGCTTTGCGTAAATCCCTGCTTGTAAATTAATCAAGTAAGTTAATATTTACAGATATTTAATACTTTTTCGTCAGAAAAGGTTTCATTTAATAGCTCGAAAGAGTACCTTAAGCTTTTGTATGACGTAACTGTGATATTGAGTAGATGCACAAGCAAGATTTTTATCAGACACTTGTAAACCAAGCTAATTCTTTAATTTGCGATGAACAAAATATTATTGCAAATATGGCGAATATCAGTGCCCTTTTATTTACTTCTTTGGAAGACATAAATTGGGCTGGATTTTATCTTATCGACACACCTCAAGAGTTGGTGCTTGGACCTTTTCAAGGTAACCCTGCCTGTATTCGTATTCCGCTTGGCAAAGGCGTGTGTGGTACAGCAGCACAAACGAACTCAACTCAATTGGTAGATGATGTTCATGCATTTGCTGGACATATAGCATGTGATGCTGCATCTAATTCTGAAATTGTTATTCCAATAATGAAAGATGGTGCGCTGTTCGCTGTGTTAGATATAGACAGCCCGAGCTTGGCAAGGTTTGACGAATTAGATAAGGCCGGCCTTGAAGCGCTCGTACGTTGTTTTGAGGCAACGTTATAATGAAAGATTTAGTCAATGTACAAGATTACCTTTTTGCAATTGCTGATGTTGGCGATTGGGAAGGGGAAGAAGAGCAAGTTACCGAGACTTTAAATGAGTTAATTCATTTTGCTTGGCAACTTTTACCAGATGATCTCGACTGTGAGACCATCGATAATATAATCAACGGTATTTGGGAACATCTTCGTGGAGACTTAGCTTTGATTGAAGTTGAGTTTGAAGAGTTAACTGACTGGGTAATACACTATATCCATTCATCGTTAGATGAAAAGGTATAACAAATAGGTTCAAAAATGGAAGCCACAAACAAGCTAAAAGATATTAATGAGGTATTGGATTTTCTATATTCAGAGTTTCCTCAGTGTTTTAAACAAAAAGATGGCATCAAGCCGCTTAAAGTCGGTATCTTTAAAGATATCGCCGAGCGAATTGAAGGCTCAGAGAAAGTAAGTAAGACGCAAGTACGTCAAGCGTTACGTAAATACACGTCGAACTGGCGCTATTT
Organism: Pseudoalteromonas sp. MMG013; assembly: GCF_018100885.1. NCBI lineage: Bacteria > Pseudomonadati > Pseudomonadota > Gammaproteobacteria > Alteromonadales > Pseudoalteromonadaceae > Pseudoalteromonas > Pseudoalteromonas sp. MMG013. The sequence goes on from NZ_JAGJEE010000021.1 coordinate 1,618, forward strand.
AGAAGCGGTTACTAAAAACGAATTCCGTATTGATCTTGATGGCAACGATGCTGAAAAAGTTGAACAAGAGCACATTGAGCACGCGCAAAAAGCCCTTGAAGAGAGTCGCGCGAAAATGGCTAAACGTAAGAAAACGCAGCGTCCACGTCAGGACGGTGATGCGAAGCCTTACAAGAAAAAAGGTCCTGCTCATGCACGTAATGGAGACAAAAATACTCGGGTTAACAAAAAGCCAGCTCCTCAGCAAGCTAAAAGAAACCCAGGTAAAGTTGAACCATTACCAGCTAATGAGGTCAAGGTTAATAACAAAGTTAAAGTTAAATTAGGGCAAGCTTTGGTTAATGCTACAATTACTGAAGTGAACAAAGATGACGTTCACGTAGAGTTAGTGACTGGTATGCAAGTTAAAACCAAAGTAGATAGTCTGTACATAGTTTAAGGAGTTGTGTATGAGTAAAAAGTTGACACTCATTCCCGTTGTAGCAGCGCTGTTATCAAGCGTTTCGATTGCATCACCGGATTCGGTGACAGAAAAAGACATACCGACGTTAAAACCGGAAATCCAACATACAACGGCAAGCAAACGAGTGACCAACTTATTTACTCGCCAGCACTATAAACGTTTTAAGCTCGATGACGCTTTGTCACAAGAAATATTTGATCGTTATGTAGAGTCATTAGATTTTACTAAGTCGGTATTTTTGCAAAGCGACATTGATGCTTATGAAAAACACCGCTTACAATTTGATGATGCGTTGAAAGCGGGTAAGCTTGAGTTTGCTTTTGACATGTTTAATATGAGTATGAAACGTCGGTTTGAGCGTTTTCAATATGCTATTAGCTTGTTAGAAACTGAAATTAAGTTTGATAAACCTGACGCTTTTCATTATGACCGTGAAGACTTACCTTTTGCAAAAACAGAACAAGAGCTAAATGAATATTGGCGTCAAAGAGTTAAATCGGATGCGTTGCGCTTAAAGCTCACAGGTAAAGATTGGGACGGAATTCAAGAAGTTCTCACTAAAAGATATAAGAACACGTTAAAGCGGTTAGTCCAAACGAATAGTGAAGATGCTTTTCAAGTAATGATGAACGCATTCGCCAGAAGCGTTGAAGCGCATACATCATATTTGTCTCCGAGACGTGCTGAACAATTTAAAATGGATATGGAGCTTGAGCTCGAAGGCATCGGGGCTGTTTTAGGGTATGACGAAGATTACACTGTCATACGTTCATTAGTGCCCGGAGGTCCGGCTGATAAATCAGAGCGTATTAAAGCAGATGATAAAATTGTTGGTGTAGCGCAAGATGGCAAAGAATTTGTTGATGTGATTGGCTGGCGCCTTGATGACGTTGTTGATCTCATAAAAGGTCCGAAAGGAACCAAAGTAAGACTTCAATACTTGAAAGGGTCTGATGCACATGGTACTCCTAAAGTTGTTGAGATAACGCGAGATAAAATTCGGCTAGAAGATAGAGCCGTTAAGTCAGAAGTGTTTGAGGCGAAATACTCTGAACTCTCTAGCAAAATAGGTGTTATTGAAATACCAAGTTTTTACAATAACTTATCAAAAGATGTTAAGGTCGAGCTTGCGAAGTTAAAGGAACAGGAGGTTGATGGGGTTGTAATTGACCTACGTCAAAATGGCGGAGGTTCTTTATATGAAGCGACTCAATTAACGGGACTATTTATTGATAAAGGTCCAGTGGTGCAAATTCATACACTTTATAATCGTGTTGAAGCGCAAAAAGATCGTGATGGCATTACATTTTATGATGGCCCTATGACGGTACTTGTTGATAGGTATAGTGCTTCGGCTTCTGAAATATTTGCTGCCGCAATACAAGATTATGGTCGTGGTGTTGTTATTGGCGAGCAGACTTTCGGTAAAGGTACTGTACAGCAGCATCGTGGACTTGGAAAAAATTACGATTTATTCAGCAATCCACTTGGTAGCATTACATATACCATTGCTAAGTTCTATCGCATAAATGGGGGCAGTACGCAACATAAAGGGGTAGTACCAGACATTATGTTGCCTTCAGCAATAGAGCCACAAGAGTGGGGAGAGAGCCAAGAAGACAACGCGTTACCATGGGACAGTATTAAGCGTGCAACTTATAGTAGTTTAGATAACTTAACGCCGGTCATTAAGTATGTTGATGCAAAACATAATTCTCGTATCCAAGGAGAACCTGAATTTAACTATGTATTTGATGATATTGCACGATACAAAGCGCAAAAAGATGACAAGAAAATATCACTGGTGGAGTCTGAGCGATTAAAGGAGCGTGATGATTCGGAACAGCGCGCGCTTGTCCGTACTAATACTCGTTTAAAGCGCTTAGGTTTAGCAGCAATTACAGACTTAGATGATGTGCCAGATGTGATTGGCGAGCTCGACCCGTATTTAGAAGAAGCAGCGTTAATTACACAAGATTTAATTTCATTTGGTCGGTTGGTAAAAAATGACCTATAAATGAACCCTATATAGATACAAAGGCGCTTAGGCGCCTTTTTTGTTACGATTTTATCTATGAATTTGCTACTATACCTGCAATTAATAGGCTGTGGATTCACACAGTAATAATAAGCCTGAAATAGGCCTTAGTAAAAATAAGAATAAGCATAGCGTTGTTATGCAGAGGAGTACTCAATTTGAAACAACAAAAACTACCCTCACTATTGGATGCGTTGATCCCAATAGTTGTCCTTGTCAGTCTTTTAGGTGGCGCGGTTTATTTATACGGTGATAACTCGTCTTCTGGTCCGAATCAAATTGCATTGCTTTTTGCTACTTTTACGGCAGCTCTGGTGGGATTGAAAAACGGGTATACATGGAAAACCTTAGAAGAAGCAATGATAAAAGGGATCACCATTTCTCTTGGGGCGATCCTGATTTTACTGATGGTTGGTGCTTTGATCGGCACTTGGTTATTGTCAGGTACCGTACCAACTTTAATTTATTATGGTTTGCAGGTTATTAATCCAAGTTGGTTTTATGCAGCAAGCTGCTTAATTTGCGGCATAGTTGCGATGAGTATTGGAAGCTCTTGGACCACAGCGGCAACAATCGGTGTGGCTTTGTTAGGAGTGGCGACAGGTCTTGGGTTAGATCAAGTTGTTACAGCCGGAGCCGTTATCTCAGGTGCTTACTTTGGTGACAAACTGAGCCCATTATCAGAAACAACAAACTTAGCACCTGCCGTGGCTGGAGCCGATCTATTTGAACATATTCATCATATGCTTTGGACAACAGTACCGAGCTTTGTCATAGCGCTAATTATATTTATTTTTATGGGTTTTAATGCCGATGCTAGTAGTGACGTTGGTCGAATCGATGAAATTGTTGGTATTTTAAAAGGCAATTTTAATATTAATTTGATGATGCTTGTACCGTTACTGGTATTATTGGTCTTGGCGTTTAAAAAGATGCCAGCATTTCCCGCTATTTCTATTGGTGCAGTCGTGGGGGCTGTTTGGGCCATTTTGTTCCAAGGGGATCTAATTCAAAGCCAGCTAGATGGTTCACAAGGTGAATTAGTTGGCTATATTAAATTAGTTTGGGCAACTTTCTATCAAGGTTTTAGTATTACGACTGGTGACACTAAAATGGATGATTTGTTAAGTGGCGGAGGCATGGCGAGTATGCTGACAACAACTTGGCTTATTATGACTGCGTTGATGTTTGGTGCGATTATGGAAAAAACAGGTCTACTTGAAATATTTGTTCGCAGTATTTTAAAAATCGCTAAAAGTACTGGCTCGTTGATCGCGTCGACTATTGCGACCTGCGTAGGAACAAATATTGTTGCAGCCGATCAATATATCGCAATCGTTGTACCTGGCAGAATGTTCAAAGATGAATATAAAAAACGAGGTTTGCGTAGTGTTAATTTATCTCGAACGCTAGAAGATGGTGGTACGATAACGAGTCCATTGATTCCGTGGAATACATGTGGTGCTTACATGCAAAGCGTATTACTTATTAACCCATTTGACTATGCTATATATGCGTTCTTTAATTTAATAAATCCATTATTGGCTGTGGTTTATGCCTACTTGGGTGTGAAAATACTTAGAATTAAACCACAAAGTTCAGAATAAATGTAGAATAAGTGTCCGAACTCAGTTCGGACACTTATGCAAGGATATAAATATGCAAGAAAAACCTCAAGCAAAGTACCTAAAAGATTATCAACCTCCCTCACACACCGTCTCGCACTTGGATTTATCGTTTGATTTACAACCAACTAATACCAAAGTAATTTCTATCGCTCACTATAATGCGATAAGCGACACTACCGATTTACGACTGGATGGTATTGATTTAAAATTGTTAACTTTAAAGGTAAATGGTAAAGCACATACGCAGTATGAACAGTCACAAAGCCATTTATTATTGACAGAGTTGCCAAGCTCTTTTGATTTGGAGATAAGCACAGAGATATCTCCAAGTACCAATACTTCTTTGGAAGGTTTGTATCAGTCAGCTGGTGCTTATTGTACTCAGTGTGAAGCTGAAGGCTTTCGTAAAATCACATATTTCCTGGATAGACCAGATGTCTTGACTACGTACGATGTGAAGATTGTTGCTGACAAGTCTATCCCATACTTGCTATCAAATGGCAATAAAATTGAAGACGGGGTAACTGAAGACGGGCGCCATTATGCAAAGTGGCAAGATCCATTTAAAAAACCGAGTTACTTATTCGCATTAGTCGCTGGTGATTTTGATGTTTTAATGGATGAATTCATCACTCAGTCTGGCCGGGCGGTTGAGCTAGCCTTATTTGTTGACAAGGGTAACCTCGACAAAGCTCCCCATGCGGTGGAGTCGTTAAAACGGGCAATGGCATGGGATGAAAGTCGTTTTAATCTAGAGTACGACTTAGATATATACATGATTGTTGCGGTTGATTTTTTCAATATGGGCGCCATGGAAAATAAAGGCCTCAATGTTTTTAATAGTGCATGTGTATTAGCGAATCAACAAACGGCAACCGATAGGGATTATCACACGATTGAGTCGATAGTTGGTCATGAGTATTTTCATAACTGGACTGGCAATAGAGTGACCTGTAGAGACTGGTTTCAGTTGTCATTAAAAGAAGGTTTGACTGTATTTAGAGATCAGGAATTTAGTAGTGATCTCGGTTCTAGGGGGCTTAATAGAATAGATGCCGTGATGGCGATGAGGGCGCACCAGTTTACCGAAGATGCAGGGCCAATGGCACATTCAATTCGACCTCAAAAAGTTATCGAGATGAATAATTTTTATACTGTTACCGTTTATAATAAAGGTGCAGAAGTCATTAGGATGATGCATAGCTTGCTTGGAGAGCAGGCCTTCCAAAAAGGCATGAAATTATATGTTGACCGGCATGATGGTCAAGCTGTGACATGTGATGACTTTGTGAATGCGATGCAAGATGCCAGTGGTGTTGAGTTAACTCAATTTAAAAGATGGTATGAGCAAGTTGGCACACCAACAATTGAGGTGGTCACATCCTTTGATCCGACAAAGCAAACTTTCATAATTGAATTGACTCAACATAGAGCAACCAATGACCCAGTGGTTGAGCCGTTACATATCCCGTTTGCACTTGAGCTGTTAGGACCTGATGGAGAAATACTCCCATTAATATGCAACTCCCGGGAAGTTTCGAAAATATTAAATGTCACGAATGAACACCACCAATTTGTTTTTGAAGGTTTTGAGCAGGAGCCTGTACCGGTATTACTTGAAGATTTTTCTGCCCCATGCATTATCCAATACAATTATAAGTTGGAGCAGTTGATCCATATTATTCAGTATGCCAGTAGTGATTATGCACGTTGGGAGGCGATGCAGCAGGCCTTTTCACAAGAAGTCTTTGCAGAAGTAAACAAGTTTGATGGACATATCACACATACATTAAATCCTAAGTTAATGGCTGTGTTGAAGCAATTATTGACAGAACGTAATGGTGATATTGCGCTTATTGCGGAGCTGATGTCATTACCTAACTTTGATGCATTATCAGCAGGATTTACGCAAGTACCTGTCAATGCGCTTGTAAAAGTGATTAAGGACTTTAAGCATGATATTGCTGTTAGTCTTACTGACGCGCTCAAGACAGCTTATGTAAGCGCTAAAGAGCAGGGAGAATTATCTCATGATGGTGTATCTGCTCGGGCACTGAAAAATACCTGTTTATATTATTTAGCGTATGTGGCTGATGAGGATATTGAAGGTTGGTTGGAAACTCAAAGCCTGAGTGAAAATATGACTTTAAAGTTAGGGGCGCTGAAAGCAGCTACTGCCGCAGATCTTTCCTGCACGGGTGCGTTGATGGAAAATTTTGATGCAGCTTGGCGCCATGACTTACTCGTCATGGATAAGTGGTTTTCTTTACAGGCAACAATTGATTCAAATTCTACGATTGATAATCTTTATGGACTTTATAACCATCCGTGCTTCGATAAATCAAATCCAAATAGGGTGAGGGCATTAGTAGGGAGCTTTGCTAGAAGTAATCCAGCTCAGTTCCATCGAGAGGATGGAGCAGGTTATAAGCTGCTAGGTGATCTGCTGATTGAGCTTAATGGCCTCAACCCGCAAAATGCATCTAGGATGGTGACTCCGTTTATGTCATGGAAAAAGTTTGATAAAACACGCCAAGAACTGATGAAAGCACAATTACAAAGATTAGCTGACTTAACGAATTTAAGTGATGATTTATATGAAAAAGTCGAAAAAGCGCTGAGCTAATTTGTATGCAAGAATACTTTTTCACGATGTATTTGGACTATGAGCAATGTTTAGACTTTTATGATGGAAGTATAAAGTTTGTTCAAGTCGTAGAAGACCAAGGAAAGCGGATCCGCTTTCCTGCCACTCATGTAAGAAAGTTTGTCTCATCGATAGGGATTAGGGGCCGTTTTCGGTTATGTTTAGATGCACAGAGTGCGTTTATTTCACTCGAGAAAATCGCTTAATGAGACTTTTTCTTATAACTATTATTGTATTTTTGTTAAATGAGTTTGTTATAAACTTAAATTACGTGTTATATATTATCTGGTAGGACGTCTTACCATGAGTAATATAGAGCCTAAAACGTTAAAAAAGCACCGATTGGACGCGTTCTATTTGTAATTTGAATTGATCGCTTCTATCGTTACGACAACAAAAAACAATAACTCGATTATAAAAACCCGCTTTAAGGGGGAGAAATAATGATAAAAAGATCGCTCTTTGTTAAAAACAAAATAATGCTCGGTCTTAGTGCTGCGGCGTTAACGCTAAGTAGTGCACCTTTACTTGCTGCAAACTTCCAAGTTGGTGATTTTGAAATCACATTCGACTCAACATTTTCCTATGGTCAAAGTATACGAGTAGAAGATCGTGATTTTCAGTACATAGGTAAAAGTAACCACCCTCGTTTTAATTGGGATGGCTACAATGCATTGACTGGTAATACTGTTTACACGTCTGCAGATGTATGGGCTAATGCTGGTGCGTACTCAAATAATGGCGATGCTGGGAATTTAAACTTTGATTCTGGAGACACATTTTCTCAGTTGGTGAAAGGGACCCATGACTTTGGCATAAGTAAAGATAACTTTGGTTTCTTTTCTCGCTTTATGTATTTCTATGATTTTGCAATGGAAGATGGCGATTTTGCTTATCGAAATCCCGTGTCAGGTAATAAAGTCGATCCGTGTGCTGATGATGAGACGAAAAAGCAAGTTTGTTCTGATGTACGCCTTCTTGATGCATTTGTGTGGGCTGACTTTGACTTAAATGGTGGCAATAACCCATTGTCTGTTCGTCTGGGCCAGCAAGTTGTGAACTGGGGGGAAAGTACACTTATTTCTCACGGAATAAATGTTAACCCGGTTGATATTGATCGGCTGAAAGCACCAGGTTCGGAGCTTAAAGAAGCATTCATTCCTGTTGGGATGCTTTGGGCATCATTAGGGATCACTGAAAATATCACTTTAGAAGGTTTTTATCAGTATCAATGGCATGAAACGCGCTTACCGGCCTCGGGTAGCTATTTTTCAACCAATGATTTTGCTTCTGAGAATGGTTATAGTCAAAATGTCCAGCTTGGTTTCACATCAAATCCTGACATAGATTTAATGCATCTAACTGATTCTCTTAACGGCTTGCAAGCAAACTGGCTTGGCGCATTAGCGGCTCAGGGCTTAGATACAACTGACACGAGTGTTTTAACTAGTGCCTCAGCCCAAACTTTACTGGCGAGTATGTATTTGCAATACCCGACAAAGGTTGCTTTAAAGGGAAAAGGGGATGCTGGCAAAGTAGAACCTAAAGACTCTGGTCAATTCGGTTTGCGTCTAGGTATTTATTCACCTGAGCTGAATGACACTGAATTTGCGCTTTACTACATAAATTATCATAGCCGGCGTCCATTGATATCAGGTAAAGCTTCGAACTTTACCAATGCTGCGGTTGGTGCTGATCTTCAGTATATTTCGCAAAATACAATCACTGAAGATAATATTACTAACTTGAATGCATTTACTCAGGGGCAAATAGCGTACCCAGAAGATATTAAACTATATGGGTTAAGTTTTAATACCGCCATAGGTGAAACAGCGTTTGCAGGTGAGTTTACCTATCGTCAAGATGAACCGCTGCAAATAGATGATGTTGAATTGTTATACGCAGGCATGGTCGAGCAGCTTGCTTACGCGGGTCGACGAGATGATTTCGCTGGTTTTTCTCAATTGAGTCAAGGTGATGCTGTTAGCTATGTGAACCCAGGTGAAATTGCTCAAGGCTTTGTATTAAAAGACACGATGCAATTGCAGTTTACTGCGACACATTTATTCGGTCCGAGCTTAGGAGCTGATAGTTGGGCGGTTGTGGGCGAAGTCGGTGGGGTTACAATTAAAGACATGCCTAGCTATGATGAGCTGCGACTTAACGTTGCAGGTACAGGCCGAAGCGGTACTGTGGAAGGTTTATCGGGTCGCAGTTATGATTTAATACACCAAGCAGTGTCTAACGGTCCTGAGGTCAACCCATTTCCAACAGCATCTGCATGGGGTTATCGACTTATTGCTAAAGGTGAATATAACAACTTATTCGCCGGCGTTAATTTCTCGCCACGATTTGTTTTCTCTCATGATGTGAATGGTATCACTCCTGATCCAATGTTTTTGTTTGTGGAAGATCGTAAGTCATTGGGTGTAACTATGAACTTTAGCTATCAAAATGCTTGGTCATTTGATTTTGGTTACAACACGTTCTGGGGTGGCGGTGCTACCAATACATTTGCAGACCGTGATTTTGTATCTTTTAATATTAAGTATTCAATTTAAGGGCTTTCAGTATGTTTAGAAAACCTACATTTGTTGCCGCGACAATAATAGCGATGCTATCAGCACCGAGTGCAATAGCAAAAATGTCGGCAGAAGACGTTGCACGTTTAGGTGCAGATTTGACACCAATTGGCGCAGAGACTGCGGGTAATGCAGATGGCTCTATTCCTGCGTGGACTGGTGGAATAACTAAACCACCAGCGAGTTTTAAATCGGGAATGCATCACCCAGACCCATTTGCTGATGATAAAATCATTTTAACAATAGATAAAGGTAATCTTGATAAGTACAAATCGTTATTAAGCCCTGGCCAAATCTCATTGTTTGAAACGTATCCAGAAACGTTTAAGATGAATATCTATCAGACACGCCGAACAGCGGCATACCCTCAGTTTGTTTATGACGCGACAAAAAAATATGCATCTACAGCGGAGCTGATTGAAGGTGGGAATGGTATTAAAAATACAGCAATTGGTATTCCTTTCCCAGTGCCAAAAGATGGTTTAGAAGCAATTTGGAACCACTTACTTCGTTATCGAGGGCTATCGATAGCACGTTTTGGCGGTCAGGCGATGCCAACTGAGTCTGGGTCTTACAATATAATTGGTTTTGATGAAAAGCTATTGGTGAAGTATTCGGATCCAGATGTGACACCAGAAGAGCTTAAAGAGTCAAATGTGTTGTTTAAGTTTAAACAAAAAGTCACAGAACCTGCACGTTTAGCAGGTACCGCTCTACTGGTACATGAAACCATGGATCAGATTTTAACGCCACGCCAAGCATGGACATATAATACTGGCCAGCGACGCGTTCGTAGAGCACCAAATGTGGCTTATGATGCACCTGGTACAGCATCTGATAGTTTAAGAACGACGGATGACTTTGATATGTTCAATGGTTCACCAAATCGTTACAATTGGACGCTCAAAGGTAAGCAAGAGTTATATATCCCATACAATAGTTACAAATTGCATAGCGATAAACTTAAGTATGATGATATTTTGATGGCCGGGCATGTTAACCCTGAGCATGTTAGATATGAAAAACACCGTGTATGGGTTGTAGAAGCTAATTTAAAAGAAGGTACTCGCCATATTTATAAAAAGCGTGTTTTCTATATTGATGAAGATAGTTGGCAGATTCATATCGCTGACCTGTATGACAATAGAGACCAAATGTACAGGGTAGCAATGGCGCATGGTTTAAATTATTACGACGTACCCACTCATTGGAGTACACTTGATGTTTACCATGATTTGAACTCACGTCGTTATCTTGCTATCGGGCTAGATAATGAAGAAAGCATGTACGACTTTAGTAAATCTTTCCAAGACAATGAGTTTACACAAAGCGCATTGCGTCGAGAAGGCAAGCGTTAATATTACGCTTATCCCATTTGCCAATAGCCATCGGGCTATTGGCAATTCATATCTAGGCGAACTCTCGCCATTCATATAGCATTTTGAGTAGTCAGCATGATTAAAAAAACCATTGCTAGTATATTTATGCTGTTTGTAATTTCTGCAAATAGTTTCGCGATGCCAAACGCTGCATTACAAGTGGCAACACCAGAAAGAACACTGTTCACAGACATTACATATAATGGCAGCTCTTTAATCGCGGTGGGGAAACACGGCACGATTGTAACCAGTACGGATGGTGTTACTTGGTCACAAGCACAAGTTCCGGCACAGGTACTATTGACGGCTATTACTTCTTTGAGCCCAAGTGCTTCATGGGCATGTGGCCATGATGGTACTATTCTGTTTAGTAAAGATGATGGTAAAAACTGGCAGTTACAGCAGTATTTGCCTGAAGTAGGAAAGCCTTGTTTAGACATTGAATTTACTGATACCGAACATGGATATGCAATTGGCGCATATGGTATGTACTACGTAACAGTTGATGGTGGAAAAACTTGGCAGAATAAATTTATCGACGATTTTGTGCACCCAGACGACAAAGCATATTTGGCTGAATTAAAAGAAGAAGACATTGTCGCCTATGAAGAGGAAACTCAATTCATTCTCCCACATTTTAACCGACTGTTGATAAAAGGAAACAGACATATTTTAGTTGGAGAAATGGGGCTTGTTGCGTTAAGCGAAAATTCGGGGGAGTCATGGACGAGACTTGATGAATTTTACCCAGGATCGTTTTTTACTGTGGCGGCGTATGGCTCTGATCAGCTAATTGTAGCTGGGCTGAGAGGGAACGCATTTATAGCAGACATGAACCAACTGAAGTTTAGAAGGTTAAATATCTCAACGACAGCAACAATTAACTCGATTGTAACCCATCAAGAGCAAGCATATATGTTGGCTAATAGTGGTTTCATTTTTAAATATAATAATACATTGACGCAATCACAACTTGAGACTGGATATTCGGTATTAGCGGCCGTTTCATTTAAGGGTAAGTTGATTATGGCGACAGAGAAAGGTTTGATAGCTTGGGAGGTTAATAAGTAATGCAAGCTATATTGAGTAAACTTGAATATATGGTATTTCGTCATAGGATGATGGTCGTTGTACTATTTAGCCTATTGACGGTTGCACTTGGTTATAAAGCAACACAGATACAGTTAGATGCCTCTTTTAATAAGAATATTCCTCTGCAACATGAGTACATGCAACTGTATTTAAAGCATGAAAAGCAATTTGGAGGAGCAAATAGCATACTACTATCAGTCTGTGATGAAGGAGGTGATATTTTTAATGCTGATTTTTTTGCTCAATTAAAAGCGGTGCATGATCAGCTTTACTTTATTCCTGGTGTGAATCGGCCGTTAGTGAATTCAATTTTTTCTCCAAGTGCACGATTTGTTGAAGTTGTTGAAGATGGATTTGCTGGCGGACCAATTATTCCCGCCAATTTTGCGCCAACGACGCAAGGTTTGGCTACTGTCAAACAAAACATAGAAAAAGCGAATGTTGTGGGGCGTATGATCGCCAGTGATTATAGTTGTGCAATGGTCTCTGCACAGTTAATGGAAATAGATCCGCAAACCCAAGAAAAGTTAGATACGCTTGCTTTTGCAGATAAATTAGAGAAAGAAATCAGAACACCATTAAGTACCGATACTGTTACTATCCATATTATTGGTTTTGCAAAGATGGCTGGTGATATCGCTGATGGTGCAAAAGGCGTGGTGTTCTTTTTTGCATTGGCAATCGGATTTACTTTCATCATGGTTTGGCTATTTTGCAAAAGCTTTAAGTTGACACTATTACCGATAGCTTGTTCTTTTATTGCTGTTGTATGGCAACTAGGACTACTATCAAGCTTGGGTTTTGGTCTCGATCCGATGTCAATTTTGGTACCGTTTTTGGTTTTTGCGATTGGTGTAAGCCATGGGGTGCAAATGATCAATGCGATTGGGAAGAAAGTTGCTGAGGGAGTCTCAAGTAAAGTCGCGGCTCAAGCTAGTTTTAAAGCGCTATTAATCCCTGGTGGTATTGCATTATTATCTGATACCGTAGGTTTTCTGACATTATTGGCGATCGATATCGGTATTATTCGTGAACTAGCAATTACGGCCAGTTTGGGTGTTGCCGTTATTATATTTACGAACTTGGTCTTGTTGCCTATTTTGGCATCGTATTTTAGCTCAAGTAAAATTAGACGCTTAGATGATGGAAATAGTTCCTCAAATACAGTATTCACAAAAGTCAGAGAAGGGTTGGTAAAAGCAACAGATAAGAAGTGGGCACGGTTTATATTGTTGGTGTCCGCTATTTTATTTGCGTTTGGTTACTGGCAATCACAAAGTATGCGAATAGGCGACTTGCATGCTGGCGCACCAGCGTTACACCAAGATGCAAGGTATAACCTAGATACATTCTTGATTTCAGATCGTTATGCGATTTCGTCTGATATTTTGAAGGTAATCGTTGAAGCATACCCAGCTGCATGTACAGAACACGACACAATGGAGCGGATCAGTCGTTTTCAATGGCGAGTAGAAAATTTAACAGGTGTACAGTCGGTGGTGTCGCTATCGTCGGTTGCCCAAGCAGTTAATGCTGGCTATAACGAAGGCAATTTAAAATGGCAAACATTACCAAGAAATAGTGCATCTTTGGTACAAGCCACATCACGAGTTGAAACCAGTACAGGCTTACTCAATGGTGATTGCTCTGTTATGCCAGTCATTATATTTATGAAGGATCATAAAGCAGAAACAATAGATCATGTCATTTCAAATATAAAACAATTTGCAGATGATGAGGGTACAGATAAAGTTGCATTTAAATTGGCATCAGGGCCAATTGGCGTTATGGCAGCGACCAATGAATCGGTATCGTCAGCACAATTACCAATGATGATTTACGTTTATGGTGCGGTAATTATTTTGTGCTTAATCAGCTTCAGAAGTGTTAAAGCAACGATTGCAGTTGTATTACCTCTGTATATTGTGTCGACATTAGCTCAAGCATTAATGGTGAAATTGGAGATTGGATTAACCGTTTCCACATTACCCGTTATTGCGTTAGGTGTCGGTATTGGTGTGGATTACGGCATTTATATTTTGTCTTCGATGATGGGGCAACTGAAGCAAGGAGTCCCTTTATCGGCGGCGTATCGTAATGCATTAGCCGAGCGCGGAAGTGCTGTACTATTTACAGGAATAACCTTGGCAATTGGTGTAAGTACCTGGATATTCTCTGCGCTGAAGTTTCAGGTTGATATGGGCATACTCTTAACGTTTATGTTTTTAGTGAATATGCTGGGTGCAGTACTGTTGTTACCTGCTATAGGCACGCTACTCTGGACCGACCAGAAAAAAAACTGTGAATAAATGTGCTTTGGAATGGCCATGATTGGCCATTTATATCTATATTTTGTGAATAGATGAGCAAATAGCTGAAAAGCTTAAAATGTTTTCATCGAAAAAGCTGTTTATTAGCGCCAGAAAGGTTAAAATTCATTTGACTCCACGCTAATAAATGGCTGTACAAATAATCTACCGTTCAAAGGTGGTATAGATTAAGGAACACATAATGACACAAAATGAAGGTTCAGCATCAGTTATTCTCGATAACGTCTGCAAGTTGATTCATAAGAAAGTTCATGCCGAAAACGTGTCACTCGTTGAAACATTCGCCAAAGCCTTGTACAGCAATATGTCTAAAGAGGATTTGGCCAATCGTAACGACAGTGACCTATACGGTGCGGCGCTTAGTCTTTGGAACTCTCTAGAACAAAATACTTCGGATGATGCTGTCATTCGTGTTTTTAATCCAGAAGTCGCAAAAGATGGATGGCAGTCGTCTCACACGATAGTCGAGATCATCGCCAAAGATATGCCATTTTTAGTTGACTCAGTGCGAATGGCATTGAGTCGCGAAAACATTGCATCTCACCTTTTACTGCATTGCCCATTAAAAATTAAACGCAGTGAAAATGGTCAAATCAGCGACCTTACGAATTTAAAAACAGAGCAAGAACTTACGTCAACTAAAACCGTTTTCTTTATAGAAATAGATCATCAAACTGATGAAGCAATTATTGAATCTTTTAAGACAGAGTTAGAATCTGTATTGAAAGATGTATCTGTTGCCGTTGCAGATTGGTTGGCAATTAGAGATAGACTAGTTTCAGTTAGCAAAGAGCTGCCAACTCGAGATTCTGATTGCAGCAAGGCTGAAATTAATGAAACGGTTGAGTTTCTAGATTGGTTAGTTAGTGATAATTTTACTTTTATGGGTTATCGCCAATATGATTTATGCCCAGTGCAAGGGGACCATGAATTAAAACCAGTTGCAGGAACAAGTCTGGGATTGATGAAGAACTCTTCTTCAGAAGGCAGTCGTCTTCTATCTGAATTGCCAGAAGTTGCGCGTAAAGAAGCGCGTAGTAAAAATTTATTGATTCTAACAAAAACGAATTCATTATCACGTGTTCACCGCCCAGCCTATGTTGATTATGTCGGCATCAAGCGATTTGACGACAAAGGCAATGTAGTTGGTGAAGATCGTTTCATTGGCTTGTTCTCGTCAAGTTTCTATAATAATAGTGCCGCAGATGTTCCTGTTTTAAAATCTAAGATAAATCGCATTATGCAAATGTGTGACTTTGCCCAAGGCACGCATGCGTATAAAGCAGTTTTAAATATTTTGGAAACGTACCCTCGTGATGAGCTTGTGCAGGCTCGCGAAGCAGAATTGCTAGAAGTCGCGATGGGTGTGTTACAAATTCAAGAGCGTGACATGTGTCGTTTGTTTGTTCGTAAGGACATTTACGGTCGCTTCTTGTCTTGCATGGTATACGTTCCTCGTGAGCGGTATAACACTGCGCTTCGTCGTGAAACTCAGCAATTGTTAGCAAATGCGTTTCAGTCTTCTGAAAAAGTTGAGTTCACAACTTATTTCTCCGAATCTACGCTTGCACGAACGCATTACACCGTGCGCGTAGCTGACAACAACATTGAATATAACGTGAAAGACATCGAAAATAACCTAGTTGAAGCCGCTCGTACCTGGGAAGACAAACTACAAGGTGCACTATTAGAAAGTGCCGGTGAGTCTCGGGGTAATGAACTGAATCGTAAATATGCAAGTGCTTTTCCACATGCCTATAAAGATCAGGTTTTACCAAGTGCAGCTGTTGTAGATATCGAAAAACTAGAGCAGTTAGACGAAGAACATAAGCTAGAAATGCTGTTCTATCGTCCGCAAGAAGAAGCTAACTCACAAATAGTCCGTTTAAGTTTGTTCCATAAAGACGAGCCTATTCATCTTTCTGATGTAATGCCAATGTTGGAAAACTTTGGCTTACGTGTTATTGGTGAAACACCATATGCAGTGAAGACAAACGATGGTCGCGTCAATTGGATCATGGACTTTTCAATGTTGTTAGACAGCAAAGGTATTGCTGAGTTTGATAAAGTATCAGCGCGCTTTAGAGCTGCGCTTACAAATGTGTGGAACAATACCCTTGAAAATGACGGCTTTAACCGTTTAGTTTTATTAGGTGGTTTAACAGGTCGTGAAGCGTCAATTTTAAGAGCCTACGCAAAGTATATGCGTCAGATTGGTGTTACATTCTCACAAACATATATTGAAAGCACATTTGATAATTACCCAAATATTGCAGCAAAAATTGTAGAACTCTTTACGAAAAAGTTCACACCTGTAAAACCAGCAGCAGAAAAAACCCTCGATAAACTGATTGCGGGTATTTATGAAGAACTGGAAAACGTTGCGAACTTAGATGATGACAGAATCATTCGTTTGTACGTCGATATGATCAATGCCACGTTACGTACTAACTTCTTCCAAAAAGAAGCAGATGGTGTAAATAAGTCGTACGTATCATTCAAGATCAAGTCAAGTGATATTCCTGATATGCCATTGCCACTTCCTGCGTTTGAGATTTTTGTATACTCACCACGCATTGAAGGTGTTCACTTACGCGGCGGAAAAGTTGCGCGTGGTGGCTTACGTTGGTCTGACCGCCGTGAAGACTTCCGTACCGAAGTACTTGGTTTGGTAAAAGCACAACAAGTTAAAAATACAGTGATTGTCCCAGTTGGTTCGAAAGGTGGTTTTGTTTGTAAGCAACTACCAAGTGAACGTGAAGCATTCTTCAAAGAAGGGCAAGCTTGTTACAAAATCTTTATCCGTGGTTTATTAGATATTACCGATAACATTATTCATGGTGATATTGTGCCACCGGCTGATGTTGTACGTCATGATGAAGATGACCCATATTTGGTGGTTGCAGCTGATAAAGGTACAGCGACATTCTCTGACATTGCTAATGGTATTGCCGATGATTATAACTTCTGGCTAGGAGATGCGTTTGCCTCTGGTGGCTCAATTGGGTATGACCACAAGAAAATGGGGATCACAGCCAAAGGTGCATGGGAGTCAGTAAAACGTCACTTCCGTGAAATGGGGATAGATTGTCAAACAACCGATTTCACAGCGGTAGCAATTGGTGATATGGCGGGTGATGTATTCGGTAATGGTATGCTCGCTTCAAAGCACATTCGTTTACAAGCAGCATTTAACCATATGCATATCTTTATTGACCCAACACCGGATGCCGCATCTTCATATATAGAACGTGAGCGATTGTTTGCACTACCACGATCTTCTTGGGAAGATTATGATAAATCGTTAATTTCTGCTGGTGGTGGTATTTTCTCTCGAGCGGCAAAGTCAATTACGCTAACACCAGAAATGAAGAAAATGGTGGGCACGAAAAAAGCCAGTATGACGCCAAATGAACTGATCAAAGCATTGCTAATGATGCCATCAGATCTACTTTGGAATGGTGGTATTGGTACTTACATTAAACACACCAGCGAAACAAGCGCTGACGTAGGTGATCGTGCCAATGACGCACTTCGCATTAATGGCTCTGAACTTGGTACTAAAGTATTTGGTGAGGGGGGTAACTTAGGTGCGACGCAACTTGGGCGTATTGAGTTTGCAGCGAAAGGCGGCCGTATTAATACGGACTTTATTGATAACGTAGGTGGTGTTGCGTGTTCAGATAACGAAGTAAATATTAAGATTTTACTGAATGGCTTGGTTGCTGAAGGAGATTTAACTCAGAAACAGCGTGATGAATTACTTTACTCAATGACTGATGAAGTGTCTGAGTTGGTGCTTGCAGATTGTTATCGCCAAACTCATACGTTGTCTATTACTAAGTCTAAAGGCCCTGCAACACTGAAAGAAAAAGTACGCTTTATTCATGCATTAGAAAAAGATGGTAAGCTTGACCGTAACATTGAATTCTTACCGACGGATGAAGAGTTAGCAGAGCGTGCAGCAGCAGGTAAAGACCTGACGCGTCCAGAACTATCGGTGTTGGTTTCTTATTCTAAAATGGTACTTAAAGAGTCATTAGTCGTTGATGAAGTATCGGAAAATCCATATTACCGTCAGTTACTAGTAACTTCGTTCCCGGTACCACTTCGTGACAAATTTAATGCTGCAATGGATAACCATCCACTACGCAAAGAAATTATTGCAACAAAGTTGGCCAATAATATCGTCAATGATATGGGCCTGAACTTTATGGTACGTATGAATGAAGAAACTGGCGCAACAGATAGCGAAATCGCGTTATGTTACTCAATTGCTAGTGCTATCTTTGAAATGAGTACAACTTGGTCGTCAATTGCGGCGCTGGATAATAAGATCCCAGCTGCGGTTCAAACTGAGATGCTGTATCAATTACGTAGAACGGTTCGCAGAGCAACACGTTGGTTCTTACGTCATCGCAATAAAGCAATGACCATTGAGCAAACAATAGAGTTCTTCACTCCGACGTTTAAAGATGTGAGTGTCAACTTAAACAGCTACATGATTGAAGAAGAGAAAGAGACTATTTCAGCTAAGGCTGCTGAGCTCGAAGCGCAAGGCGTGCCGGCAGATATTGCATTACGTATTGTGTCATTGTCCAGTCTATTCTCGGTTATGGATTTAGCTGAAGTAGCGGATAACTCTAAACGTAAGATTGAGGTGGTATCAAATACCTACTTCAAGCTTGGTTCAAGCATGGGTCTTCATTGGTTCTTAGACCAAATTACGGCTCAGCCAGTTGCGAACCATTGGCAAGCACTTGCTCGTGCTTCGTATCGTGAAGAACTCGATTGGCAGCAGCGTTCGTTATCAGAAGTTGTATTAAATAGCTTCGAAGGTGATGATCATGATGTAAATGCTTTAGTGGAGCAGTGGATGGATAGTCAATCATCGTTGTTACACCGCTGGCAACAGATGTTGTTAGAGTTTAAGACTTCGCAAAGTCATGATTTTGCGAAGTTCTCGGTTGCATTACGAGAATTGATGTTATTAAGTCATAACTGTGATACTTCCAAATAAATTATAATTCGTTAAAATACCCCGGCCTTGCTGGGGTATTTTTTTATCTGCTGTTTATTCAGTAGATGTGTGTTACTTAGGATCTTTTAGGAGTTTTCATGTTTTACGATATTGCACGACGTTATATGTTTAGCCGCGATGCAGAATGGGCCCACGACTTTGCATTAAATAATTTACGTCGTTTTGCAAATACACCACTGAGTGCAGCGTGGTCTCAAACAGTGGCAGACAAGCCTGTGAACTTCTTAGGACTTGATTTTAAAAACCCTGTTGGACTTGCAGCAGGATTAGACAAAAATGCGGAATGTATAGATGCATTTGCACAAATGGGTTTTGGTTTTATTGAAGTCGGTACTGTGACACCTAGACCGCAAGCAGGAAATGACAAACCACGTATTTTTCGTCTTCCTGATGCACATGCGGTTATCAACCGTATGGGGTTCAACAATAAAGGTGTAGATAACTTAGTAAGTAATGTTAAAGCATCTCGTTATTCTGGGATCTTGGGGATCAATATTGGTAAAAATAAAGATACTCCGAATGAACAAGGCAAAGACGATTATATTCATTGTATGCGTAAAGTGTTTGAATATGCGTCTTATATTACAGTGAATATTTCTTCACCGAATACACCTGGGTTACGTGATCTTCAGTATGGTGATGCTTTGGATGATTTGTTAGAAAGTTTAAAATGCGAGCAAATGGATTTAATTGCGAAGCACAACAAATCAGTGCCTATGCTTGTTAAAATAGCGCCTGATATTGACGCGGTCCAAGTTGCTCAAATCGCTGAATCTCTTACAAAAAATCGCATCGATGGCGTGATTGCGACCAATACGACACTGGAACGCACTGCTGTTCAAGGTATGCAGTATGCCGAAGAAGCTGGTGGGTTATCAGGTCGTCCAGTTCGAGAAAAGTCGACGTTTGTTGTTGATGAGTTGAGACGTATTACTGATGGTAAATTACCAATAATTGGCGTTGGTGGCATTGATTCAGCAGAATCTGCAAAAGAGAAACTTTCTGCTGGTGCAGACTTAGTTCAAGTATATACGGGCTTTATATACGAAGGCCCAGGGCTGGTAAAAAGGATCGTTGACGGGTTATAAGGATCCGTTATATAACAAAATGATCCTAAACAAATTGTTATTATAAAAAATTTCACAGTTTAGGTTTTTTAGTTATACTCCCATCTACTATTAAATAATTATAAATAGTTGATGGGAGTAGTATTGTGCAGGCATCTAAAGAATGGCAATGGCAGTTATGTAGCCAACGAAATCGCTTGCTCGTAGACCTAGGTGAAGATCTTAGTTTATGCACCCCATTCAGACAGCGTCAGCTAACTCAAGATATTACTCACAGCCCAAACTTTAGCCTAAATGAAGCTGGCTATTACCAAAACGTGTTTGCCTACCTATGCAAATTTGCTGTGTGGAGTGAAGCGCAATGTTGCCAAATTGCACTGAATGCAACCGCTGCAAAATTTTATTTATTACCAGTACAGGCTAAAAGTTGGTTCTTTCAAACATATGTAGGTGGTGAGCCTTGTACAGAAGCCATCATTAGTTTGCATTCAAAAAATCAAGTCGGTGAGTTTTTTATTGTTGAATATTGTGCAGAGTCGTCACTCTGCATTAATTTAACTGACAGTTTTAAGCTTGATGACCATTTAACACTTGAACAGTTTCAAGCAATCAAAGTACTCAATGATCGTATTCATCCTCTGGTTATTGCCGATAAAATTATCAAATCAGCTTAATCCCGCTACACCTCCTCAGCCGAACCTATGGTATACTCGCCTTCAATTGAATACATAGGGTTAGCACATTGCAATTTATCGCACTTACATCTATCGGCATAGAACACTTATTAGCTGAAGAACTAGAACAAGCAGGCGTGACACTGGGTAAACAAAGTGTCGGTTCGGTCCGATTTGAAACGGATAACAGCACAGCACAACGCATATGTATGATGACGCGTTTTGCGACGCGTATCATGCTTTTAATTGATGAAAGTGAAGAAATTACCAATAAAGATGCGCTCTATAAATTCGCACGCTTCCAAGCGTGGCAAGATTGGTTTGGCCCAACTCAAACGTTTGCAATTGAATTCAACGGAACAAATACTGAGCTGAAAAATACTCAGTTTTCAGGCTTAGTGATAAAAGATGGCGTTGTAGATTACTTCAATGACTTGTATGAGCAGCGTCCTAATGTTGATAAATCAGAACCAAACATTCGCATAATAGCAAAGTTGAACCGCGATAAATGTGCGTTGTATATTGATTACTCAGGACCTAGATTATCAGATCGAGGTTACAGAACTAAACAGGGTAAAGCACCTATCCGAGAGCATTTAGCAGCAGCACTTGTAAAGCGTAGCGGTTGGTTAGACGATATTACTCAGCCATTGTTTGATCCTTGTTGCGGTTCAGGTACTTTGCTTATTGAAGCGGCTGGCATGGCAAATAACACACCAACAAATACAGAGCGGGAATTTGCGTTTAAGCGTTTACCAAGCTTTCGAAAAGCAAAATTTGATATGGTAAAAGCTGAGCTCAAAGAACAGCAACAAGATAACAATTTATGGCTTATTGGCTCTGATATAGATCGAAAGTTAGTTGAGGTTGCGGAGCAAAATGCTGATAGGGCTGGGGTAGGAAGCACGATAAAATTTAAGCAAGGTGACGCAAACCAGCTTAAAAGTATTGCAAAACGTCCTGGAGTTGTTATTAGTAATTTACCTTATGGTGAACGTATTGGGTCTATGGCAGAGCTGGTAAGTTTGCATCGTAATATGGGTGTGGCATTTAAAAAGTACTTTCCTAACTGGAAGCTGGCTTTATTAGGAACAGACGATAGTTTGTTTAAACTATTGAAATTGTCACGAGAAAAACGTTATAAATTTAAGAATGGTCCATTAGATGCTGAGTTTAATTTATATGAATTAAACGAACGTCAAGTGAATCAAAACGACCGTGCAACAGGCTTGAATTATGAAGGCTCAAGTGCGTTTGCAAATCGTTTGAAAAAGAATAAACACGCATTAAAATCTTGGGTCAAGAAAGAGCAGATCAATGCTTACCGAGTGTATGATGCTGATATTCCAGAATATAATGTAGCGGTAGACATATACAACGACTGTGCTGTTATTTTTGAATATGCGGCACCAAAAGAAATTGAAGATGATGTAGCGCAAAAACGTTTACAAGATGTGATCACACTCACGGCACAGCAACTCAACATTGAACCTGAGAATATTGCCGTAAAAGTGAGAAAACGCCAGAAAGGTGAAGCTCAATATACGTCGATGGATAAGCAAAATCGCTTTGAGATCGTTGAAGAGTTCGGCGCTAAGTTTAAAGTAAACTTGTTTGATTACCTTGATACTGGATTATTTTTAGATCATCGTTTAGCACGTCGTTATATTCAAGAAAACGCTAATGGTAAACGTGTGCTTAACTTATTTGCATATACCGGCTCTGTGTCGGTTCATGCAGCTTTGGGAGGTGCTAAAGCGGTCACAACTGTTGATATGTCAAAAACGTATTTAAAATGGGCAGAAGAAAACTTTGCGCTTAATGAGCTGAAAAATACTCGCTTCAGGTTTGAACAGGCTGATTGTTTGAAATGGTTGGAGCATGCCCAAGGTCAATATGATCTTATCTTCTTAGATCCACCTACATTTTCTAATTCAAAGAGAATGAAAGAAGCGTTTGACGTACAGCGTGACCATATCCAGTTATTAACGTGGATAAAAAATATATTGAGTCCGAATGGCACACTTGTTTTCTCTAATAATAAACGCGGCTTTAAAATAGATGAAGTTGCGCTTATTGGATTAGGACTTAAAGCTGAAAATATTTCTGACAAAACACTCTCTCCTGATTTTAAGAGAAATAAGCAAATACATAATAGCTGGTTAATAACACATGGCTAAATATGTTTTATATCATACTGATGGGTGCCACCTTTGCGAACAGGCGTACGAACTTGCGTTGCACGCGATTCACGCCAGCGATATTAAGCACGTTGATATCACTGGTAGCGAAGAGCTAATGCAGCGCTTTCAAACGACCATTCCAGTATTAGAGCGTAAAAGTGACCACCAACAATTAACGTGGCCATTTGAACTAACACAAATTCAACAACTCGTAGAATAATATGGATCTAATTAGAATAGCTAAAGCGCAGCTTGCGTTTGGAACTCACCCTTTGCTTGATAACGCAGATGCAATTATCGAGGCAGGCGAAAGAGTATGTATTGTCGGCCGTAATGGGGCTGGCAAATCGACACTGCTAAAGGTACTTGATGGTGAAGTATTACTTGATGACGGAGAGATTAATCGCGTTGGCGAGCTTAAAATATCGAGACTAGAACAAGACCCCCCTAAGGGGGTTGAAGGTGCTGTATTTGATTACGTCGCAAGTGGGTTACCTGATATAGCCAATTTATTAATTGAATTTAATCATGTTAATGAGGCGCTACAAACTGACCAATCACAGGCACAGTTAAATAAACTTGAACGATTATCGACTCAAATAGAAGCCGCCGATGCATGGCGATTTGAAAGCCGAATTCAAACTGTATTAAGTCAATTGGAATTAACGGCAGATATGCGTTTGGAGAAGTTATCAGGAGGTTGGCTGCGTAAAGTTGCGTTAGCAAAAGCACTAGTAAGTGAACCTGATTTACTGC
This sequence comes from Pseudoalteromonas sp. MMG013, assembly GCF_018100885.1. NCBI lineage: Bacteria > Pseudomonadati > Pseudomonadota > Gammaproteobacteria > Alteromonadales > Pseudoalteromonadaceae > Pseudoalteromonas > Pseudoalteromonas sp. MMG013. Next base: position 25,498 of record NZ_JAGJEE010000021.1, read on the forward strand.
TTTTAGATGAGCCAACGAACCATTTAGATATGAACAGCGTTATTTGGCTAGAGCAGTTTTTAAAGGAGTTTAAAGGCGGTATAGTCTTTATTTCACACGATAGGGCATTCATTCGCGCCGTTGCTACGCGAATTTTAGATTTAGATCGTGGACAGTTGATCTCATACCCAGGAGATTATGCGACGTATCTTGAACAAAAAGCACATGACTTAAAAGTTGAAGAAACGCAAAATGCACTTTTTGATAAGAAATTAGCAGAAGAAGAAGCGTGGATCAGGCAAGGTATTAAAGCACGAAGAACGCGTAATGAAGGCCGAGTGAGAGCGCTGAAGTCTTTACGCAATGAACGAAAGCAACGTGTAGAGCAGGTTGGTAAAACAGACTTTAATATTGAAACCGCCGATCGCTCAGGTAAATTAGTATTTGAAGCGCAGCATGTTAACCATGCGTTTAAAGATAAAGTGATCACAAAAGATTTCTCCACCCTAGTAATGAGGGGCGATAGAGTTGGGCTTGTTGGCCCAAATGGAGTAGGAAAAACCACACTTCTCAAACTGCTTTTTGGTAATCTGGATGCAGATGCGGGTAAGATCAAACAAGGAGTTAACTTAGAAGTTGCGTATTTTGACCAATACCGAGAAAAGTTAGATGAAAATGCCACAGTGCAAGATAATGTGGCAGAAGGAAAGCAAGAAGTTATGATGGGTGGTCGCAGTCGCCACGTATTAGGTTATTTACAGGACTTTTTGTTTCCACCAGCCAGAGCGAGAACACCTGTTAAAGCTTTGTCAGGAGGTGAGAAAAATAGGTTACTTCTAGCAAAACTTTTCTTAAAACCTTCAAATATCTTGGTGTTGGATGAACCAACCAATGACTTAGATATTGAAACCCTTGAACTATTAGAAGAAATAATTAATCAATATCAAGGAACTATTTTGATTGTAAGTCACGATAGAGAATTTATTGATAATACATGTAATAGCGTTTGGGCTTTTGAAGGGGAAGGCTTGGTCACGGAGATTGTGGGTGGATATACTGACTATGAACAGTATGTTGCTCATAGAGTGGCTCAGGCTAAAGCGCTTGAAAAGGTAGACAAGCAAAAAACACAGAAATCGGATAAACAAACTCCGAAACAAGTTACTCAAGCCAATAACAAAAGTACTAAGTTAAGTTACAAATTAAAACTTGAATTAGAAGAACTGCCAAGTAAAGTAGAGGCGCTAGAGCTTGCTTTAGAGGCTCAACAAGAAATCGTGAATGCGGCAGACTTCTTTAAACAAGATGCAGAGACTACTCAAACAGCGTTGAACCATTTGGCGGACCTTGAGTCGAAGCTTGAAACCTCGTTTGAGCGTTGGGAAGAATTAGAAGCGTTACAGAATCAGTAGTAAGGAATAAAATGAAGCATACTTTAATTGCAGCGAGTATTTTTGCTGGCTTGAGTGGCCAGGCTTTGGCCGCCACATATCAACTTACAGAGCTACCAAGACACGAAGGTGCAGTTCACTCAATTGTCTCGGATGCGAATGAAAATGGTCAGATCATTGGGGCTGCGACTCGTCTTTTTAATTTGCCGATAGATGTTAGCTATATCGATTTTGATAAAGATGGTACAGCAATAAAAGCTGCATATGATGAAGAAAAAAGAAGATATGAGCTGATTGATGAAACGATTACATTTACGCTTGAAGATGTAAAAAACGGTGCGGCGTCAACAAATGCAGATGCTAACAACTTCATGTTAGGCTTTTTAAGTCGCCAAAGTAATTCAGCTGAATATCAAAAGTTGACAGACCGTATTGCATTGACTGTTAGCCCCACATTTGCGGATGAACAAGTCTTATTTGATGTACAGAGCTCAGAGCTGAATTCATTGACACGCTCAGTGGGAAATAATTTAACGGCGATCAGTGATGATGGGGTGATCGTTGGCTGGGGTTCGGCACCTTTTTCAAAAACAGAATTTACACCTAAAGATGAAAACGAAGCAAAGACCTTCTTTGTAAGAGATTGGAGCTATCGGGGTATTGTAATTAATACAGCAGGTGAAAAGTTTACCCTTGAACCAGCATTTACCGAACATGGTGGTGCCAGTATTGCAACCGATATTCAGCGCTTGGAGACGGGGGGTTATGCCGTAGTTGGTTATGCCAGTGTTGGCATTACGACACAGCGCCAAGAAGGTTATGATGATCGTTGTAAAGGTGAAGATAGACCATTACAAGCATGTGTTTGGTTGGAAGAGCGCCGAGTGGCTAACTTAGATGGGTTACCATCGTTTTATGACTTACGTGCATATCAATGGACGTTAGATGATAATTTTGCTGTAGTTAGTGCAAAGGAGTTAGGTGTTGGTGCAGTCAGAAATGAGAATGAAGATAATACTATTTATAGTGCTGCAATGGCCATAAATAACTCAAATATTGCGGCTGGCTACTCAATAACTCGATTTGACGATGATATTAATGCACGTGTTGTACCTGGGTACTTTAAAGAAGGTCAATTTAGTGAAATTGAAGAACGTGATGCATGGTACAAAACAGGTAAAGCCGTTGATATTAATAACAGTAATGTCGTTGTTGGTTACAGAGCTTCAGTAAGTCGAAATTCTATCGTTGATGCAGTTGGCTTTTATTATGACATTAACGCGGATAAGTTTGCAGATATTCCAACTTATTTCACTGGTTCTGAAACAGTCATCAATGACATCAATGATGCAGGGTATGTTGTTGGGCAAGGTGAAATTGAGAAAAACGGAAACAACCAACGCAGAGAAGGTTTCATTTATAAGTTAGGCGATGAAAGTATCGTGAATATTAATTCGTTATTGCCTTGTAAAGATGCCAGTGGTGCGACATTCCCATACACAATAGCAGAAGCCGTTAAGATCACCGAGTCGAATAAAATTTACGCGATCGCGGTTAAAACAGTAGAACGTAGAGACAGACTCGGAGTGGTAGAGAAAAACAGCAAAGGTGAGATTGAGTATGAATCAGCGACTTTACCTGTACTGTTAACACCAACGAACGGTGAAGTAGAGCAGTGTGCTGCGCCAGAGGTTGAAACGTATGAACGTCAATCAGGCAGCTTTTCTGTGTTTGCACTTATTACGTTGCCGTTGGTTTGGTTAAGACGTCGAAAATTAAAGATTGCGTAAGCACCTAAGTTGTTGCATTTTGACGTGATAATAAAAAAGCCCTTAAGGGCTTTTTTATTATCTATAATATAGAGGAAGTATTATTTATTGCGCGCATGCCATGCTTTATTTACCGAACGTCGCCATAAGTAATCAACCCCAAAGTACCCAATAATAGCGGCGAACGATGCACAAATTAGTGAGCCAATCATAAACGCAGGACCGATTGTGGTAATACTTTGAACGAGCCATTCCCAACTGGCTTCGAAATGAAAAGGTTGTGTTTCTTGGCCTAAAGCAAGCACACCAACTAAATAAGAGCAGTAAAAAATAGGTGGCATAGTTAGTGGGTTTGTTAACCACACCAAAGCCACTGATAAAGGTAAATTTACGCGAAACGGAATCGCAAATGCGGCAGCTAATATCATCTGAAAAGGAACTGGGATGAAAGCAAAGAACAAACCAACTGAAAAAGCGCCACGCGCAGAACGGCGGTTTAGGTGCCACAGGTTGGCATCATGCAACCATCGGCCAAAAATTTTTAAAGACTTTTGCTGTTTTATTTTATTGTGATCGGGTAAAAAGCGTTGAATCGTTTTTTTAGCCATAGCATGCAACCGTTTACTTCAATTTTTATATGTTGGGGATTTCTATTCGGCTGTATCATTACCGTGTTTCTATTCAAAACGTGGCAGTTCTATAGCAGTCTTTTCTTCCTCACTATTTTGTTCCCCTATTTTAAGCCGTTTCGACCTGTATTGTTAGGTTTTATTTTCGCTATTTTTGTCGTTATTACTCAATATCATTTGTTTTATTCATTTAGTATAGAAAACCAACAATTTGACGATGAAATTTATTTCAGTGGTCAAGTTGTAAAGGTATTTGGAGAAGAGCCAGCAGATTATTTTCAGGTGAGCCTCAGTGATGTTGGTGAACATTCCTATTTACCTTGGATGAACCCCAAAGCGAACTTGGCTATTTCTCAGAATGAATTAAAGATAAAGGCTGGTAGTATCATTACGGGTATGGCCAAAATTCGTCCATTTAGAGGGCGAAAAAATTTTTCCGGTTTTGATAGTGAGCTTTATGCATTTAGAAATCAAATTGCATATAAAGGACGTGTTCTAGAGGCTACCATCGCGGCCCAACAAAATGACGCATATTATGAACCATACAGACAATTTTCATGGCAAGTGTTTGGAGGTTTAAAGTTAGGCTGGCTCTATTATACTTTAATGACGGGAGATACAAGCCAGATAAGTCATGATACCCGTGTCATGATGCGTAGGCTTGGATTGAGCCATATTATGGCCATTTCTGGGTTACATATCGGTATTATATTTGGGATTTCATATTGGTCTGTTAAAGCGGTTGTATCAGCTTATTTGCTATTGTATGCCAACCCTCGCTTTCAAAAGTACAATTTAACGACATTTTATATGTGTCTCTCGGGAGTAATTGCATTTATATATGTTTATCTGAGCGGTTTTAGTGTATCGGCGCTAAGAGCGTATAGCATGTTATTACTTGCGATTACAGCCTACATTGCATGTAAAAAGATAAGTAGCATGAGAATACTGGTCATCGCACTGAGCCTTATTTTACTTCTTGATCCTTTCTTATTACTTAATCCGGGACTATATTTTTCATTTATAGCTGTTGCCGTGATATTTTTTGTAATGAGTTCTGAGCACACACAGCATAGTTACAAAATGAACCTCCTTTTTAAGGTTATTTTATTGATAAAGATACAAGTTTGTCTTTTCGTATTCTTGGCGCCACTCAGTATTTATTTCTTTAAAGGAGTTAGCTTAGCTGGATTATTTATAAATTTACTGGCTATTCCAGTGTTAAGCATAATTGTTTTTCCATTTATGATATTGGCGCTCATATTGAGCTTTGCAATAGGCCATGCATCATGGGGAGTGTGTCTTGTACTCACGAGTCTAGACGGTTGCTTTCATTTCCTATTGAAAGGAGCCTCAATGATCAGTGCTGGTCACGGCTGGTTGCATACGGGCTCTTCATCTTTATCAATAACCATGTTTATATATCTCTTTTTACTATTTATAGTGTTAGCGCCTTTTAGAAAACTGGTTTGGCTTCCTGCCGTGATTTATGCGGTGCATAGGCTGTCGAGTGAAGAGGTATTATGGCAATTGGATGTTTTGGATGTAGGACATGGAACCGCAGTGCTTATATCAAGTAACCGTGAAGCTCTATTGTATGACCTTGGAGCTAAATATTTTAACCGATATTCCCTATTTGAGCATGTTGTACAACCCTACATAGAGGATAATCATATCGTATTAACACACACAATTTTAAGTCATCAAGATAAAGACCATGTTGGTGGAGTTAAGGAATTGCTTGCATTTGATGGAATACACTCCTTTAAATCGTTTCATAATGGCATACCAAATAGTGATTGTAATTTGCGAACAGTCAAGATGGGTGAAGTCACTATTGAAACACTGTGGCCTCGAGCTGGGCGAGCATCTAAAAACAACAATTCTTGTGTTGTGAAAGTCAGTGGAGGCAATTACTCAGCTTTATTAACGGGGGATATAGAAGCTCATGCAGAACGGCAGTTGGTAAATGTACTCTCAGCTGAACAATTAGAGAATGATATATTATTGGTCCCACATCATGGCAGTAAAACATCGTCAACAATGGCTTTTTTACAAGCTGTAAATGCCGACATCGCGATATATTCGCGCAATTATGCATCACAATGGGGACTTCCTCATACAGATGTTCGAGAGCGATTCACCCGATTGGGCACGTTACAATTAGATACGGCATTAGATGGCCATATTAGGATAAAAGTAACACCTGATGGACTAATCACTGAAAAGGCGAGAGAAGTAATGAAGTATTGGTTTTTACCCCAATAAAGGGGGGAGTTATTTGGTTTTCGTTTGATTAATTTAAAGTAGCCCATTTTGTTTTATTGGTATGGCAAGTACAATACACTGTTTTTTTAGAATGGGTTAGTGGAAGAGAAAGTACATGCAAATGAGCGCGAAGCAGATATACAAACGTTTACTAGCTTATACATTAGATTACCGGGGCGTTGCGATATGTGCCGTCATTGGTATGTTAGGTTACGCAGCGATGGATGCGCTGTTTGTCCGCTTAATGCAACCGTTTATTGATGATGGGTTAAACGACAGAAACGTCGATGTTTTGTCGTGGGCCCCTATTGTGGTTATTGTATTAGTGATAGGACGTGGTGTCTTCAATTATATGGCATCATATTGTCTGACATATGTTGGATCCCAAGTTGTTAGGGCATTACGGCAAGAGCTGTTTGAGCACATGTTATTTTTACCCGTCTCATTTCATGACAAACATTCGAATGGTGAAATGATCTCTAAAATTACTTTTGATACAGAACAAGTTCAGCAAGCCATTACCCGAGCATTACAAGTCATAGTGCGTGAAGGTGCGTTTGTTGTTTTTTTATTATTTGTTATGTTTGGTGCGAGTTGGCAGTTGTCCTCGGTATTTTTAATTATTATTCCTATTGTCGCGCTGATCGTTTCAGTGGTATCAAAACGGTTTCGTAAGATTTCGAAAAATATTCAAGATGCGATGGGGGAAGTGACCCGTGGTTCTGAACAAATGCTTGCGGGGCATAAAGTAATTCATAACTTTGGTGGTCAACAAAGAGAAATCGACAAGTTTGCAACAGTCAATAATAAGAATAGGCAGCAACGGGTCAAAATGGATGCGACTCGGGCATTAAGTGTATCCGTGATTCAAATTTTAGCGGCCAGTGCGATGGCGTTAATATTGGCAATTATAGCCATGCCTTCTATGATAAATACGATTACTTCAGGTGCGTTTGTAGCGCTATTGACATCAATGATGATGATGTTGCGACCATTAAAGCAGTTAGCAAATGTAAATAGTGATCTGCAAAGAGGTATTTCGGCTGCGCAAAGTATATTTGCAATATTAGATACAGAGAAAGAAGGGGACCAAGGCACCACGCCGTTAGTGACAGCGAAAGGGTTAATAAGTGTTAAATCGGTTACATTTTGCTATCCGACTAAAGAAAACCCAGTAATTCAATCACTTGATCTAAAGGTTAATGCAGGCGAGAGCATTGCGCTGGTTGGCCGCTCTGGATCTGGTAAGTCGACATTATCAAATTTACTGCCAAGATTTTATGATATTCAACATGGTAGCATCGAGCTCGATGGCGTTAATATTCAGGAATACTCTTTGCAGGACTTGAGGCGGCAATTTGCGGTTGTTTCACAGCAAGTGGTTTTGTTTAACGATACCATAGCGAATAATATTATGTATGGGCTGGAAACGCCGTTATCAGATGACGCTTTAATTGCAGTTACAAAACAAGCACATGCTTGGGAGTTCATAGAGGGATTACCTGATGGCTTACATACTATGGTGGGTGAAAATGGGGTAATGTTGTCAGGTGGACAACGGCAACGTTTGGCCATTGCAAGAGCGATTGTAAAAGATGCGCCGATACTGATTTTAGACGAGGCAACCTCCGCATTGGATACGGAGTCAGAAAGGTTGATACAGCAAGCGCTAGATAATTTGATGAAAGACAAGACTTCGATAGTGATTGCACATAGGTTATCGACAATAGAAAAATCAGACCGAATATATGTATTAGAGCAGGGTAGAATAGTTGAGCAAGGAACACATACAACCTTGTTAGAACAGCATGGGGCTTATGCTGCTTTATGTAAAATGCAGTATGGTGATTAGACATTGAAAAGTATAGAAAATAGCTGGTATAGACCAAAATCCTTCATAACTTACTTACTACTGCCGCTCAGTGCTATATTTTGGTGTGCTGCGATAATAAGACGGATACTTTTTTCATTGGGGTTTATTGAACGTTTTAATGCGCATGTACCTGTATTGGTTATAGGTAATATTAGTATAGGCGGTAATGGTAAAACGCCATTTGCATTATGGCTAGTTAACTACCTACAAAATATTGGGTTGAAAGTCGCAGTGATCAGTCGAGGATATGGATCAAATGCACCCCATTACCCTTATGAGGTGACGACCAATAGCTCGGTATTAGAGGCCGGAGATGAACCTTTTTTGCTTCATTCACGTTTGCAATGTCCAGTTGTTATCGGCCCAGACCGTCAGGCGAGTTGTGAGTATATCAAGCGTGAATACAATGTTGATTTGATTATTTCAGATGACGGTTTACAACATTATAAAATGAATCGTGCTGTTGAGTTTTGTATTGTAGATAGTACTCGTGGGTTTGGAAATGGGTGCCTCCTGCCGGCTGGACCATTAAGGGAGTTGCCGAGTCGACTTCGCAGTGTGGATCTAGTTGTTACAAATGGTATTGGCGCACCTTGCAATTATCAACTTGAAAGCACCGGTATATATCGTGTTGGAAGTGGCGAAAAATGTGACTCATATCCAGATAAGGGCATCGCCGTAAGTGCAATAGGAAACCCAGCTCGGTTTGAGAAGTCATTGCGTGAGTTAGGGGTCGATATTATAGAGACCGCACACTTTCGAGATCATCATGCTTATCAAAACGGTGATTTTGAGGGGTTTGGTCACACCGCCGTTTTTATGACGGAAAAAGATGCGGTAAAATGTAAGAGCTTTGCGTTAGAAAATTGGTATTACTTACGAGTTGACGCTCAACCAAGTAAGATGTTGATTGAGCGGCTATTGGATATTTTAAAGAAAAAAGAGATCTATCATGGCCTTTGATAAAAAATTATTAGAAATCTTAGCTTGCCCCGTGTGTAAAGGTAAGCTGCAATACGATAAAGAACAAAGTGAGCTTATTAGTACAGCGGCAAAATTGGCGTATCCAATTAGAGATGATATTCCAGTACTACTGGAAAATGAGGCGAGAGAGTTGAGTTTAGAAGAGGTTGAACAGTGGCATTCGTAGTTGTTATTCCAGCACGCTATGCGTCGAGTCGTTTACCGGGTAAACCGCTTGCGGATATCTGCGGAAAACCGATGATTAAACATGTTTTTGAGCAAGCGTCTCGCTCAGGAGCGAATGCTGTTTATATTGCGACTGATCATCAAGCTGTCTTTGATGTCGCAATGGGCTTTACAAAAAATGTTCTCATGACCAGAATTGACCATCAATCAGGCACTGAGCGGCTCGCGGAAGTGGTAGAGAAGCTAAACTTAGGTGCTGAAACAATAGTGGTTAATGTACAAGGCGATGAGCCATTGCTAGAACCTGAAAATATAGATCAAGTTGCTCAGTTGTTGGCTAATTCAAGTGCCCCTATGGCGACCCTTAGTGTTGATATAGAGAATGTTGAAGAAGTGCTAAACCCCAATGCGGTTAAAGTAGTACAAGATGCACATAACAATGCTCTATACTTTTCTCGCGCTTCAATTCCATTTCAACGAAATAGCATGTTAACGCTAGATAAAAACTCAATTCCTTTACATAATTTTCAACGCCATGTTGGCATTTACGCTTACCGCGCAGGGTTTATTCAAGAATACTTAGAGTTACCAGTGTCGCCACTAGAAGTGCAAGAATCACTTGAGCAACTGAGAGTTTTGTATCATGGTAAGCAAATTAAGATAGCCAAGGCGATAATGCCCGTCCATGCGGGGGTCGATACACCAGAGGATTTAGCGCGAGTAGTTGAGTTGTTAAATGCGTGAATTTGAAGTTATCGCAGACGAAGTTGATTATATTATCGCATTAAAACCTGCAGGAGTGAGTTTTCATAGCGAAGACGGGGCTGGGTTTGTTGTTCAACTAGAGAAACAAGTTGGCTATAAATTGTTTTCGGTTCATCGTTTAGACAAAGTCACTTCAGGACTATTAATCTTAGCCAAGTCAAGTAAGTCAGCCAACCTCTTTACTCAGAAATTTGTAGGAAGAGAGGTAGAGAAAATTTATTTGGCGTTAATTTCGAAAAAGCCCAATAAAAAGCAAGGGTGGATCAAAGGTGATATGGTCAAATCCCGACGGGGGGCACACAAGCTGCTCAAATCACAAGAAAGCCCTGCCGTTACCCGCTTTTATTCAAAAAGTATTGCTGCTGGATTACGTGGTGTAATTTTGAAGCCTTTTACAGGTAAAACACACCAACTAAGAGTTGCTATGAAAAGTTTATCCGCGGCAATAGTGGGAGATGAATTGTACGGGGGAATGCCAGCAGCACGGGTATATTTGCATGCTTATGCACTAAGGTTTTCTTGGGATGGACAGCAGCAATGCTATTATGCAACACCAAAAGATGGTGATGAATTTATAAAATTAATTAACCATGAGGATTTTGCTAATTGGCGAACCCCTTGGCAGTTAGAGTGGTAACATGACTGAGCAGCAAACTGAATTGAGATTTGGCGGTATTTCACGCCTTTATGGTACACAGCAGCTTAGGTGGTTGCAGCAAGCACATTTTTGTGTAGTTGGTATTGGTGGCGTTGGCAGCTGGGTGGCGGAAGCGTTAGTACGAACGGGTGTAGGCCATATAACATTGATCGACTTAGATGATATTTGTGTTACAAATATCAATCGTCAAATTCATGCGTTATCAAGTAGTGTAGGTGAGCAAAAAATTGAAGCAATGAAAGCGCGTTTATTAGAAATAAACCCGTATTGTACAGTGAATTTGATCGATGACTTTATCACCGTCGATAACATTGCAGAATATATCATTAATTATGACTATGTCATTGACTGTATTGATGCGGTTAAAGAAAAGGCCGCGCTAATTGCGCATTGCAAACGTCGAAAAATCCCAGTCATTGCCACCGGTGGTGCTGGTGGACAGACTGATCCCAGTCAAATTTTATTTGGCGATGTTGCGAAAACAACACAAGACCCTTTACTTGCGAAAGTACGTTATTTATTGCGTAAGAACTATAATTTTTCCTCAAATCCAAAGCGTAAATTTGCTGTTGATTGTGTTTATTCAACTGAGCAACTTGTTTATCCAACAGCCAGTGGTGAAGTTTGCCTAGCTAAGCAGCAAGCTGAGGGAGCAAAAAACATGGACTGCGCAACTGGGTTTGGCTCTGCAACCATGGTGACAGGCACCTTTGGTTTTTTCGCGGCTTCACGAGCAATTAAAAAGTATTTACAAAAAAAACTCAAAGCTGAAAACCAATGAGTATGAAACTTTCTCGGTGATTTACCACTGAGAAAGCTTTTCTTGTATGGCCTTAATAATGGCTTGAATACCATTACCGCGTGACGGGCTCAGGTGCTTTATTAGTCCGAGAGACTCAAACTCAGCGTAAGCATCAATATTTTTAGCTTCGGTAGGGGTTATGTCGTTATACATACTTGAAATAATTGCGAATAGCCCTTTGACGATACGGGTGTCAGAGTCACCAATTAATAGAATTGTTCCCCGGCTTTCATCTAAATTAATATGCAACCAGACTTTGCTTTCACACCCTTGTATAAGGGCATCATCATTCTTTAAGCAGTCGGGTATAACGGGCAGTTGTTTGCCAAATAGCATTATTTCTCGATAACATTGTTGCCAACTTTGGGTCTTTTTTAATTGGTTTTGTATTTCTTGATAGTTCAAATCTTATCCTGCAATTAATTTAATACTGCTTTTTAGAGCAGTAATAAATGTATCTATGTCATTGTGTGAATTATAAAAAGCGAGGCTTACTCTTAATGTACCCTGAATACCTAGTTCAGCAATAAGTGGTTGCGTACAATGGTGGCCGCTTCGCAAAGCAATGCCATAGCTATTGAGTAACATTGCAATGTCATAATGGTGCTCGTCGCGATAATTAAAGCTAATTGTACCTATATTATTTTGCGTGTCGCCATAAATAATGATGCCATCGATTGCTTGTAATTGATTAAGACAGTACGAATATAAGGTTTGTTCATATTGATGAAGTACGATAGGGTCAAGCTTATTTAAATAATTGATGGCTGCTCCAAACCCTAATACACCTGATATGTTTGGTGTCCCTGGTTCAAATTTAGCTGGGGCCTCTCGGTAACTTGACGATTCGTATGTTACCTTGTCAATCATTTCGCCGCCTGTTTTGAAAACGCTTAGTGCGTTGAGCTTTTCAAATTTCCCATATAAGAATCCAAGCCCTGTAGGACCTAATGCTTTGTGGGCTGAGCCAACATAGAAATCGCAATCTAACTGTGACAGATTAGGCCTTAAATGAAGAAAAGCTTGTGCGCCGTCAATCACGGTAATGGCATTAACTTTCTTCGCTGCATCTATTAGCTTGGCGATGGGGTTAATATTACCAAGCGTATTAGATGCATGTGTGCATGCCATAACTTTGGGTTTTAAGTCTTCAATCATAGCGATTGCAGCTGGTATATCCAAAATCCCTTGTTTATTTATGGGCATGATAGCTATCTTTGCACCGCTTTCTTGCGCTGCTTGTTGCCATGGAACAATATTAGCATGGTGCTCTAATGCACTAATTAGAATAATATCCTGTGAATTTAGATCACATGTTACACCAGAGGCGATAATGTTAAGGCTTTCAGTTGCACCACTGGTCCAAACCACTTCTTTGGAATTAACGGATAAAAATTTAGCCAGTTGTGTCCGCACATATTCGTATTTCGATGTTGCATTTTCACTGAGTGAGTGTAAACCTCTATGTACGTTTGAGTTGTTTTTACTATAAAAATCGTTTATCTCATCGATCACACTCTGAGGCTTTTGGCTGGTCGCACCAGAGTCAAGGTAGATTAAAGGCTGACCTTCAATAGATTGAGAGAGTACAGGAAAGTCGTGGCGCAACTCAGCAATTATGTTCATTTCAATATTATTCCGGCAAATATAACGAAGGGATTGTAATTTGATCTGTGTAAGATGCAATAAAAAAGGCCGCTAATAGCGGCCTTTTTTTAAGACTTTACGTTATCGTTTTGCAGAGTCTGCATAGTCGCGTTGTGCGTAGCCAGTATAAAGCTGACGCGGACGACCAATTTTGTGTCCTGCTTGAGATAGCATTTCATCCCAATGCGAGATCCAACCAACAGTACGTGACATTGCGAAGATCACAGTGAACATACTCGTTGGAATACCAATTGCTTTCAAGATGATACCTGAGTAAAAATCTACATTCGGATATAGCTTTTTCTCGATGAAGTATGGGTCTTCAAGCGCGATTTGCTCTAAACGCATAGCAACGTCGAGTAGTGGATCTTGAATGTTTAACTCTTTCAAAACTTCATGACATGTTTGACGCATTACTGTAGCACGCGGGTCGAAGTTTTTGTATACGCGGTGACCAAAGCCCATTAAACGGAATGGGTCGCTCTTATCTTTTGCTTTCGCGACATACTCGTCGATACGGTCGAGCGAACCGATTTCTTCAAGCATGTTAAGACAAGCTTCGTTTGCACCACCATGAGCAGGTCCCCACAGTGAGGCGATACCAGCAGCAATACATGCGTAAGGATTAGCACCTGACGAACCAGCTAAACGTACTGTAGACGTTGAAGCATTTTGTTCGTGATCAGCGTGCAGCATGAAAATACGATCCATAGCTTTAGCTACAACAGGGTTAACCGTGTAATCCTCAGCTGGGACAGAGAACATCATATGCAAAAAGTTTTCTGCATAGCTTAAATCGTTGCGTGGGTAAACAAATGGTTGACCAACGTTATATTTGTACGCCATTGCCGCAATGGTAGGCAACTTAGCAACTAATTTGATAGCACTGCGCTGACGTTGGTCTGCATCTGAGATATCTAAATCATCATGATAGAACGATGATAATGCACCAACAACACCACAAAGCATAGCCATTGGGTGAGAGTCAACGCGAAAACCTTGGAAGAATGCAGCGATTTTTTCGTGCATCATGGTGTTACGTGTGATTTCATCTGAAAATTCAGCATGTTGCTCAGCTGTTGGTAACTCACCGTTTAGCAATAAATAACATAATTCAATGTAATTTGAATGCTCAGCTAACTGCTCAATTGGGTAACCGCGATGTAGCAGTACACCTTTTCCACCGTCGATGTAGGTGATAGATGATTCACAAGAACCGGTAGACATAAAACCTGGGTCATAAGTGAAGTGGCCGTGAGCACCTAAAGTACGAACATCAATTACATCTTGACCAGCGGTACCCGAATAAATTGGTAGCTCGATTGGGTCGTGACCATCAATATGGACAGTGGCTTTTTTATCTGCCATCTATTTATCTCCTATGGAATAACAATTCTGATTGTTATGTTGTGATACTAATGTTAAGCAAATTCAGATCATTTTAACGTAAAACTAGGGTATAAAGTCAATTTTTCTTGGAATTATGCAAAGATGTATAATAAATATTCTGTAGAGATTAAATATTATACCATTGGCTAATTCGCAAGCGTCTCAATCTAAACAAGAATTGTAAAAGCGCGCACGGCCTTATATACTGTGATAGGTTTTACACCGTATCGTCTGTGGGTAAACCTTTTTTTACAACAAACAGAATGAATTAAGATCGGTTCGTTGAAAAAGCAGGTATACCTAGAGTGTGCCATTTGTGCATGTCGTGCAAGTGGATTTTATAAAAACAAAGTAGATGAGCTCCTTTGTGGGCAAGATGGGCAAGTAACTGTGAAAAAGCAAAGACCTGTAAATCTAGATCTTACGACTATATCGATGCCGGCAACGGCTAAAGCATCAATTCTGCACCGTGTAACGGGTGTTGCATTATTTTTCGCTTTAACCTTCGTCATTTGGGCATGGTCTGAGTCTCTTTCTTCTCCTGAAGGTTTTGAATTAGTAAAGGGGCTGTTTAACGGCTTCGTTGCAAAATTCATCGCGTGGGGCACGCTTTCTGTGTTGGCATATCACCTAATCGTTGGTATCCGTCATTTGATCCAAGACATGGGTCATTGGGAAGAATTAGAGTCAGGTAACAGCAGCGCTAATATCGCGATTGCACTTTCTGTGATTGTAGCAATATTGGCAGGAGTGTGGATATGGTCTTAAATCAAGCAACTCTCAAGCGTGATGGCGTACAAGATTACGTTTCACTGCGTACAACCGCGTTAATAATTGCAGCTTATGCTGTATTTATCGTTGGCTACTTACTTCTAACTCCTGAGTTAACATTTGAAGCATGGCAGGGTTTGTTTTCTAACCTAGCTGTTAAAGCTGCGACATTGGTCACGCTTGTATGCATTATGGTTCATACAACTATTGGTTTATGGCAAGTATTAACAGACTATGTAAAGTGTTCGACATTACGTTCGGTACTTGGCTTCGTGTTAAACCTGATGGCACTTGCTTATGTAGCAATAGGCCTGTTTGTTTTGTGGGGTGTTTAAGTGAAATATCATGTCCGTGAATTTGACGCTGTTGTAATTGGTGCCGGTGGTGCTGGTATGCGTGCAGCGCTTGCAATTTCTGAATCAGGCAAAACGTGTGCATTGATTTCGAAAGTTTTCCCAACACGCTCTCATACAGTTTCAGCACAAGGTGGTATCACAGTTGCGCTAGGAAACTCGCATGAAGATAACTGGGAATGGCACATGTACGATACGGTCAAAGGGTCAGACTTTATCGGTGACCAAGACGCGATTGAATATATGTGTCAAACAGGTCCTGAAGCGATTACTGAATTAGAGAATATGGGTTTACCGTTTTCTCGTTTTGAAAATGGCCGTGTATATCAGCGTCCTTTCGGTGGTCAATCGAAAAATTTTGGTGGTGAGCAAGCAGCACGTACAGCGGCTGCTGCTGACCGTACTGGTCATGCACTATTACACTTGCTTTATCAGCAAAACGTAAAAAATAAAACCAATGTTTTCTCTGAGTGGTATGCGTTAGATATTGTTAAAAACGATAACGGTGATGTTGTAGGTTGTACTGCAATTGAGATTGAAACGGGTGAAATCACTTTCTTCAAATCAAAGGCCGTCGTACTTGCAACCGGTGGTGCAGGACGTATTTTTGCATCAACGACTAACGCACACATTAACACCGGTGATGGTGTTGGTATGGCAACTCGTGCTGGTATTCCGATGCAAGATATGGAAATGTGGCAGTTCCACCCAACGGGTATCGCGGGCGCGGGAACGCTTGTTACAGAAGGTTGTCGTGGAGAAGGTGGTTATCTTTTAAATAAAGATGGCGAACGTTTCATGGAACGTTATGCACCTAACGCGAAAGACCTTGCCTCTCGTGATGTTGTTGCGCGTTCAATGATGACAGAAATTCGTGAAGGTCGTGGCTGTGATGGTCCTTTAGGCCCGCATATTAAGCTGAAACTTGACCATCTAGGCGAAGAAACGCTGTATAAACGTTTACCAGGTGTTTGTGATCTGTCTAAAACGTTTGCACACGTTGATCCAGCTAAAGAGCCAATTCCAGTTATTCCAACTTGTCACTATATGATGGGTGGTGTACCGACAAACGTTAACGGTCAGGTATTGAGCGTTGATGCTGAGGGTAACAATAAACTCGTTGAAGGTTTATTTGCGGTTGGTGAAATCGCTTGTGTATCTGTACACGGTGCTAACCGTCTAGGTGGTAACTCATTGCTTGACTTAGTTGTATTTGGTCGTGCTGCGGGTAACTTCTTAGGTGAATACTTAGCAAATGCTGAAGTGACTAAGCAAGCGTCAAGCGATAACATCGATGCGGCATTTGCGCGTTATAATCGCTGGGAAAATTCGAGCAAAGGTCAAGGTGAAGATCCGGTACAGATCAAAAAAGATCTACAGCAATGTATGCAGTTAAATTTCTCTGTATTCCGCGAAGGTGACTCGATGGCTGAAGGGTTACAACAGCTGAAAGAGATCCGTGAACGCTTACAGCATGCTCGCTTAGACGATAAATCTACAGAATATAATACGCAAAGAATTGAGTGTCTTGAATTAGATAACCTGATGGAAACTGCATATTCAACAGCGGTAGCCGCTAATTTCCGTACTGAAAGCCGTGGTGCACACTCTCGTTTTGATTATCCGGATCGTGATGATGAAAATTGGTTGTGTCATACTGTATTTAACCCAGAAACGGAAGTTATGAGTAAGCGTGAAGTAAATTACGCGCCTAAGACTCGTGAAGCATTCCCGCCTAAAGCACGTACTTACTAGGAGCACAACGATGGCAATTTTAGAGTTATCTGTTTATCGTTATAATCCTGATGTGGACAATGCGCCACATATGCAGGAATATAAGCTGGAAGTAGAAGAAGGTCGTGACATGATGGTGTTGGACGCGCTTTTACTCTTAAAGGAGCAGGATCCTTCACTTTCTTTCCGTCGTTCTTGTCGTGAAGGTGTATGTGGTTCTGATGGTGTGAACATGAATGGTAAAAATGGCCTTGCATGTATTACGCCTATATCAGCACTACAAAAAAATGGAAAAGGCAAAATCATTCTACGTCCGTTACCTGGTTTACCAGTGATACGTGATTTAGTTATTGATATGAGCCAGTTTTACACTCAGTATGAAAAAGTTAAGCCGTTTCTTATCAATGATAAGCCAACGGGTGGCGAAGAGCGTCTTCAATCTGTAGAAGATCGTGACAAGCTAGATGGTTTATATGAGTGTATTTTATGTGCGTGTTGTTCGACTTCATGTCCTTCGTTCTGGTGGAACCCAGACAAGTTCATAGGTCCAGCAGGTCTTCTTCATGCTTACCGTTTCTTAGCAGATACACGTGATACGGCAACAGAAGAACGATTGGCTGATCTTGATGATGCGTTCAGCGTATTCCGCTGTCACAGTATTATGAACTGTGTTAGCGTTTGTCCTAAGGGCTTGAATCCAACTAAAGCCATTGGTCATATAAAATCTATGTTGTTAAATCGTTCGGTTTAATACATATTTAAACAGTAAGATGGCATGCCTAGTATGCCATCTTGTTAATAATTAAATTTCTGCGCTAGAAAAAAGGGCTAATAAATGCACGAAGGTGTGATGAAGGCATGGCTAGAATCTTCGCATTTGTACGGCGGAAACGTAGCTTATGTAGAAGAGCTTTATGAAGCGTATCTTGACGATGCGACTTCAGTGCCAGAAGAATGGCGAGAAGTGTTTGATCAACTTCCTAAAGTTGATGGTGTGGATGTTGATGTTAAACATTCCGAGGTAAGAGCTCAGTTTAAAGATCTTGCTAAAAACAAACACAGAGAAGTAGTTGTTGCAGCAAGTGGCACATCAGATGCCAAGCAAGTTCGCGTGCTACAACTCATAAACGCATTTAGGTTTCGAGGGCATCAAAATGCCAACCTTGACCCGTTAGGGTTATGGAAGCGTGAAAGAGTTCGAGATTTGGAACTCGAATATCACGATTTAACGGAGTCGGACCTAGAAAAAGAATATAACATTGGCTCTTTTGCTTCCGGTAAAGAGACAATGAAGTTGAAAGACTTATATTCGGCCTTGAAGACCACGTACTGTGGGTCTGTTGGTGCAGAATATATGCATATCACTTCTACAGAAGAAAAGCGTTGGTTACAACAACGTGTTGAATCTACCTTCTCACAGCCTAAATTTAGCAAAGAAACAAAACTACGGATATTAAAAGGCTTAACCGCTGCTGATGGCCTAGAGAAATATCTTGGTGCTAAGTTCCCTGGAGCAAAGCGCTTTTCTCTTGAAGGCGGTGACGCTTTAGTACCAATGCTTAAGGAACTGATTCATCGCGCTGGTGAAAGTGGTCAAGAAGAAGCGGTTATTGGGATGGCGCACCGTGGCCGTTTAAACGTTTTAGTAAACGTACTCGGTAAAAACCCACAAGAATTGTTCGACGAATTCGCTGGAAAATATGGTGAATCAGCGGGCTCGGGTGATGTTAAATACCATATGGGCTTTTCATCTGATTTCGCCACAGAAGGTGGTGACGTTCATATGGCGTTGGCGTTTAACCCATCTCACTTAGAGATTGTTAACCCAGTAGTTATGGGCTCTGTTCGAGCACGTCTAGAGCGTTTAGGGTGTAAAAATGGTTCTAAAGCATTACCAATAACTATTCATGGCGATTCAGCTATTGCGGGTCAAGGTGTTGTTCAAGAAACATTTAATTTATCTCAAACTCGTGCGTTTGGTGTGGGCGGTACAATTCGTATTGTCGTAAACAACCAAGTAGGCTTTACAACGAGTAAACAAGAAGATGTACGTTCTACAGATTATTGTACTGACATTGCTAAAATGGTTCAGGCACCTATCTTCCATGTTAATTCTGATGACCCTGAAGCTGTTACGTTTGTTACACAGTTAGCACTTGACTTCCGTAATAAGTTCCACCGTGATGTTGTTATCGATTTAGTATGTTACCGTCGTCATGGTCATAACGAAGCTGACGAGCCTAGCGCAACGCAGCCTGTGATGTACAAAAAGATCAAAAAACACCCAGTACCACGTCAGTTATACGCGGACAAGTTAGCAAGCGAAGGTGTATTAAGCGCAGACGATGCTAAGCGACTTGCCAATGACTATCGAAATGGCTTGGATAATGGTGAGTGTGTTGTTGAAGAGATTCGTCCTGATACGAAGCATTCATCTGATTGGTCAAAGTTTGTAGGTCACGACTGGGATGTAGCTTACGACCCAACGGTTCCGGTTGAAAAACTAAAAGATCTGAGTGCAAAAATCTCTTCATATCCAGAAGACCATAAAGCACAATCTCGAGTTAAAAAGATTTACGAAGATCGTAAATTAATGGCATCTGGTGAAAAGCCATTGGATTGGGGTATGGCAGAGACGCTTGCTTATGCAACGCTTGTTGATGACGGTGTTAATATCCGTATGACCGGGCAAGATTCTGGTCGAGGAACGTTCTTCCATCGTCATGCAGTTGTTCATGATCAAGCTGAAGGTAATACATATTTACCACTGCAAAATATTCATGCTGATCAAGGTAACTTTGAAGTTTATGACTCCGTTTTATCTGAAGAAGCCGTATTAGCATTTGAATATGGTTATACGACGGCAGAACCAACCTCGTTGGTATTGTGGGAAGCGCAGTTTGGTGATTTTGCAAATGGTGCACAAGTTGTATTTGACCAATTCCTAAGCTCAGGTGAACAAAAATGGGGCCGCTTGTGTGGCTTAACAATGTTATTACCACATGGCTATGAAGGGCAAGGCCCAGAGCATAGTTCTGCACGTTTAGAGCGTTATTTACAATTGTGTGCTGATCACAATATGCAAGTATGTGTACCTTCAACGCCAGCTCAGGTGTATGCGATGCTACGTCGTCAGTCTGTACGACCATTACGTCGTCCATTGATAGTAATGACACCAAAATCATTATTGCGTCATCCATTGGCTGTGTCATCTTTAGATGAATTGGCAGATGGTGTATTCCACAATATGATTGATGAGATTGATGATATTGATCCGGCAACTGTGGAACGCGTTGTATTTTGTAGTGGTAAAGTCTATTACGAATTGTTGCAAGAACGACGCAAGTTAGAGCTCAACAATGTAGCGATAGTACGTGTTGAACAGTTATATCCATTCCCTCATCAGGAAATGGATGAAGTTATGGCACGGTACCAGCACGTTAAAGATTTCGTTTGGTGTCAAGAAGAACCACAAAATCAGGGGGCGTGGTATTGCTCTCAACATCATTTCTGGGAAGCTATCCCGTCAGGTGCTAATCTTTCATACGCGGGGCGTAAAGCGTCTGCGGCACCAGCATGTGGCTATATGTCGACTCATACAAAAGAACAAAACGCGTTAGTTGCTGACGCCTTAACAATTAAAAATAAGGGATAAGAGATGACAACCGAAATTAAGGTTCCTGTTCTTCCTGAATCTGTTGCAGATGCGACAGTTGCAACTTGGCATGTAAGCGTTGGTGATACTGTAACGCGAGATCAGAACCTAGTTGATATTGAAACAGATAAAGTAGTACTAGAAGTTGTAGCTCCAGAAGATGGTGTTGTCGTTGAGATTTCACAAGCAGACGGAGCGACTGTTCTAGGTGAACAAGTTATTGCACTTTTAGGTGCAGCCGGTGCATCAGCAAGCGCACCAGCTCAGCAATCAAATGAACAACCAGCAGCGGCAGTAGCCACTACAGCATCAGAAGGTAACGAAGTGGACATCAAAGTACCAGTACTTCCAGAATCAGTAGCAGATGCTACAATTGCAACTTGGCACGTTCAACCAGGTGAAGCGGTAAGCCGTGACCAAAACTTGGTAGATATTGAAACCGATAAAGTGGTATTAGAAGTTGTTGCACCGGAAGACGGTGTAATGGGTGAACACATTCACGCTGAAGGCGATACCGTACTGGGTGAGCAAGTTATCGGTAAAATTAGCAGCGGTTCTGCAGCGCCAGCCACTCCAGCAGCAGCGACTGAAGCAAGCTCAGCAAATGACGATAGCTCTGATGTATTAACGCCTTCAGTACGTCGTTTAATCGCAGAGAAAGGCCTAGATGCTTCTGCTATTAAAGGTTCTGGTAAAAACGGGCGTATTACTAAAGAAGATGTTGATGCATTCTTGTCAGCTCCGGCGGCGAAACCAGCTCCAACTAAAGCTGCGTCAACGCCAGCGCCTGTTGCTGATTTAGGTGAGCGTACACAAAAACGCGTACCAATGACGCGTTTGCGCAAAACAATTGCGACGCGTTTACTTGAAGCTAAAAACTCTACTGCAATGTTAACAACGTTTAATGAAGTTAACATGAAGCCTATCATGGACCTTCGTAAGCAGTATAAAGACTTGTTTGAAAAAACACATGACACACGTCTTGGTTTTATGTCTTTTTATGTTAAAGCAGTTACTGAAGCGCTTAAGCGTTACCCTGCAGTAAATGCATCAATTGACGGTGATGATATTGTTTATCACAACTTCTTCGATATCTCGATTGCAGTTTCTACACCTCGTGGTCTTGTAACGCCAGTATTGCGTGACTCAGATCAGTTGAGTATGGCGGGTATTGAAAATGGCATTCGAGATTTAGCAATCAAAGGCCGTGATGGTAAGCTGTCAATGGCAGATATGACGGGTGGTAATTTCACAATTACTAACGGCGGTGTATTTGGTTCATTGTTGTCTACGCCGATTCTTAACCTACCGCAAGCTGCCATTTTAGGCATGCACAAAATACAAGAACGCCCAATGGCTGTGAATGGTAAAGTTGAAATATTACCAATGATGTATTTAGCGCTGTCTTATGACCATCGTCTAATTGATGGCAAAGAATCGGTAGGATTCTTGGTTGCGATTAAAGAACTTCTGGAAGATCCAACACGTTTGTTGTTGGATGTATAAGCAGTCTGATTAGATATTAAGCTGTATGTTAGTCCATACAGCTTTTTTTTTGCGCCTTTGGTCTAACTAGGGTTTTCATAAGTACCCTTGGGATCTATACTAGGGGCGCATTTTGGGATAGCTGATTATTTGCATAAATATTCAGCTTTTTTAGTACAAGAAATTGGATAAAGCATCATGAATTTGCATGAGTATCAGGCAAAACAACTGTTTGCCGACTATGGTTTACCAGTATCTGAGGGTTTCGCATGCGATACTCCTCAGGAAGCTGTAGAAGCAGCTGCTAAGATTGGCGGCGACAAGTGGGTAGTTAAATGTCAAGTACACGCCGGTGGCCGTGGTAAAGCGGGCGGTGTTAAACTAGCAGATAGCAAAGACGAAATCCGTGCATTTGCTGAAAACTGGTTAGGTAAGAACTTAGTTACTTATCAAACGGACGAAAAAGGTCAGCCAGTTGCTAAGATCTTAGTAGAAAGCTGTACAGACATCGCAAACGAATTATACCTTGGCGCTGTTGTAGACCGTGCAACTCGTAAAGTTGTTTTCATGGCATCTACTGAAGGTGGCGTTGAAATAGAAACTGTTGCCGAAGAAACACCTGAGCTTATTCATAAAGCTGAAATCGATCCATTAGTAGGCCCTCAAGCTTACCAAGGTCGCGAATTAGGCTTTAAATTAGGCCTAAATCCAGTTCAAATGAAACAATTTGTTAAGATCTTCATGGGTCTAGCAAAAATGTTTAATGATCATGACTTTGCGCTTTTAGAGATCAACCCTCTAGTTGTGACAGACGAAGGCAACCTTCACTGTCTTGACGGTAAAATTGGCATTGATGGTAATGCATTATACCGTCAACCTAAGATCCGTGAGTTCCACGATCCTTCGCAAGAAGATGCACGTGAAGCACATGCAGCAAGCTTTGAATTAAACTACGTAGCGCTAGATGGCAACGTTGGTTGTATGGTTAACGGTGCAGGCCTAGCGATGGGTACTATGGACATCGTAAACCTACACGGCGGTAAGCCAGCTAACTTCCTAGATGTTGGTGGTGGTGCAACTAAAGAGCGTGTAGCTGAAGCATTTAAGATCATCCTTTCTGATGACAATGTTAAAGCTGTATTGGTAAACATCTTCGGCGGAATCGTTCGTTGTGACATGATTGCAGAAGGCATCATCGGCGCAGTGAAAGAAGTTGGCGTTGAAGTACCAGTAGTAGTACGTTTAGAAGGTACTAACGCTGAACTAGGTCGTGAAGTTTTAGCTAACTCTGACCTTGACATTATCGCAGCAGAATCTCTAACTGATGCTGCTGAGAAAGTTGTTGCTGCTGCGGAGGGCAAATAATGTCTGTATTAATTAATAAAGATACTAAAGTAATCTGTCAGGGTTTCACTGGTGGTCAAGGTACTTTCCACTCAGAGCAAGCTATTCAGTACGGCACGCAAATGGTTGGTGGTGTATCTCCGGGTAAAGGCGGTCAAACGCACCTTGGTTTACCTGTATTCAACACTGTACGTGATGCAGTGCAAGAGACAGGTGCTACTGCATCAGTTATCTACGTACCAGCTCCATTTTGTAAAGATGCTATTTTAGAAGCAATCGATGCAGGTATTGAGCTTATCGTATGTATTACGGAAGGTATTCCAACACTTGATATGGTTGACGTCAAAGTTAAGCTAGACCAATCAGGTGTTCGTATGATCGGTCCTAACTGCCCAGGTGTTATCACTCCGGGTGAAACTAAGATTGGTATCATGCCTGGTCACATTCATAAGCCAGGTAAAGTAGGGATTGTTTCTCGTTCTGGTACTCTGACGTACGAAGCGGTTAAGCAAACTACTGACGCTGGTTTCGGTCAATCTACTTGTGTTGGTATCGGTGGTGATCCAATCCCAGGTACTAACTTTATCGACGTATTAGAAATGTTCGAAAAAGATGACCAAACAGAAGCGATCGTCATGATCGGTGAGATTGGTGGTACTGCAGAAGAAGAAGCTGCAGAATACATCAAGGCTAACGTGACTAAACCTGTTGTTTCTTACATTGCTGGTGTTACTGCTCCAGAAGGTAAGCGCATGGGTCACGCTGGTGCAATTATCGCTGGCGGTAAAGGTACTGCTGACGAGAAGTTTGCTGCACTAGAAGCAGCTGGTGTTAAAACTGTACGTTCTCTTGCAGACATCGGTGTTGCACTAAAAGAAAAAGCGGGTTGGTAATCACCAACTCTTGCTTAAAAAAGGTCCCATAAGGGGCCTTTTTTGTTGCCATTTGCTTTACAAAACATTACATTATACTAATACAAATTGATGAGTTGATGTAGTGGTGAAAGTATTTTTAGCAATGGTCGCTATGTTTGTTTGGTTGTCGTGTTTTCAACCAGTACAGGCGAGCGTAAATGACTTTTTGGAATTGGAACAACAAGTACTCAAATCACCAGAACTACATATTGAGCTAACAAACCGCTGGATTAATACGTCAAACTCTGCCGACACTGAATTTTTCTTAAGTGCTTTGAGCGCAAGAGCATTTTTTTTTGCCGGTCATATAGAACGTTCTAAAAAGGAATTTTCGCGCTTTTCTTCAACACTTAAGACGCAACAATTCTCTTGGGGGGCAGGGTACTGGTATTTATATCGAAGCTTTTTTGCTATTGAGCAGGGTCACTTAGATGATGCGAAGCGTTTAGTTAAACAATCTAAACGGGCATTTACGCATGTTAAAGACTCCGCTATGTTAGTTAGGGTTCAAGCTATGGAAGCTGTGATCTCTATTTGGCGAGAAGAATATAGTGAAGCGCTGAAATCTGTACAAGCGGCCCATGCTTATATCATGAGAAATGATATTGGAGATGTGAGTAAATTAGCTGTATTAGACAGCCTCACAGCTTATTATTCAACACTTAAATATCACCGGAAAGCCATCGAGTTTGCAAATCAAGCCAATGTTCTCGCCGTACAAACACAAAATGTATTGGATGGACTACCAATAAAATACAATTTGTGCATGGCTTTATTACGTTCTAAGCTTGTTGAAAAAGCAAGATCTTGTTATTCAGACATGCTCGTGAGCGCCAAACGCTTAACACTGCCACGCTATCATTTTTGGGCAAACGCGGGCCTAGGTAAGGTCTCTTTATTGTTAAAGGAGTATGATGAAGCCGTCGACTATTTTTTGCAGGCAAAAGAATTAGAATATAAAGCTATTGTTAACCCGGCACATCTCATCGTTTTGCATAACAACTTAGCCAAAGCACTGTCTTCGATGAGCCGTTATGCACAAGCACAAATCCATTTAAAAGAATCGCTCTCTATATTGGACAATTATCAGAGTCCTTTGAATAATAGGTACATGCGTAGAACACTTAAATTAAAAGCGCATGTATTGGATTTACAGCAAGATTATATCGGCAGTATTGCGGTATTGAATCGCTATATTAGATTGCTAGAAGAAAATGAATTGGCAACGAAAGAAGTGTTAGAGCAAGAAGCGCAAAGTTTTTTTGAAGCGGAACAGCATAAATTTAAGTTAGCGCTGACAAATGAGAAACTCAAAGCACAAGCGGCGAACCTTGCTGAATTAGAAAAAGAAGAGCAATTGAGTAGAGCGTATATTTTTATTGCCTTTTTGAGCTGTATTAGCATTGGTCTTTTTGCTTATTTACAACGTAAAGCGAGCTTAGTTAATCGTAACTTTGCGTATAGGGACCCGTTAACTGAATTGTTCAATAGGCGATATTTTCAAGAGCATATTGATAAGTTGTCCCACCAAAAGCAGTCATTTAGTTTAGCCATGCTAGATCTCGATTATTTTAAACGAATTAATGATGTATCCGGGCATGACATCGGCGATGAAATACTCGTACGATTTGGTCAGCACTTAAGGTCTCATTTTCGAGACGACGCTGATGTAGTTTGTCGTTATGGGGGCGAAGAGTTTGTTGTGGTGTGTCAATTTATGGATGTATCACAGCTAACACAAAGGTTAGAGATGCTTCAGGCAGTATTGAGAGAAAACTTATCTCATGATAGTGAAGCGGTCACGTTTAGTGCGGGTGTTGTAAATAGCTCAGATTACTCCAAAGATACACTTATCAAGGCGGTTGATGAGCTAATGTATCGCTCTAAGAAGTTAGGAAGAGATAAGATCTCTTCCTAACTATACATTAATGCTAATATTGATAACTAATATGCTGGAAAAAACGAATGTTAATATCTTGCTTCTGCGGAGATATCGCTAAAGAGGATGTGAATGTTTTGACCATAGATTCAACTTGATTCATGAATTTACCATAGCCAACATCTTTTTTATCAGAGGCTTTGGCCACAACCACAAAATGCATTGTGTCGACTAAACCATCCGATTGCCAAATAGATTTAATTTGTACATCACTATTGTCAATATTGAAGCTTAATTTTTGTAATTCACAGTTTCCGTCCGACTTATCCGTTCTACTGTTTCTGATTATTGGCAATCGTCCATTCGCAACAAAAGCAGAGTGTGTAAGATGTTTATTGGTACATGCAGACAAAAATAGATCTTCGATGGTTTTGTAAAATTGTGAACAGTCGTCACTGAGTAATAAGTGTTGATATTCAGTTTTAAGGGAGCGGGTCACAGGTATGCTAAATGTGGCATATGTCATTTCCGAGTGGTCGGCTGGTAATGTACAATTTCTTGCTTGATATCGGGGATATAAACTGCGTAGCTTATATCCATAACTTTCTTTATTACCTTTGGATTTAGCAAAAACGTCATAGGTTAAATGTTGATGGTCTCGAACCTTAAATGTCACATTCTTGAATGTTAAGGCGTTATGTAATGCGTCGAGCGTTTTGGTTACTTTGTTATGAAAATGCGCCGCATTAGCTCTAATATCATCCCCAGTGGCTAGAAATAATAGCCGTATCTTCTTTGCTGCGGTGTCATCATGGTAGTAAGTTTTATGGGCTTCATGGTATTGTGGGTTGTAGAAAAATAGAATTTGCTTTTCTGTTTGCAAGCAATGTGATTCTTCGTGAAACCGCACAATGGGCAGTTTATCATTGGCAATGAGATGTACATTATGTAACTCGTATTCGTCACATAATGCAAACAGTTGTCGGGCGATACGTTCGTAGCAACTTTTTAGGTTATCAAAGCAATCGTAAAATTCATTTTCGGGTTTAAATTCAGCCAATATATATTGGTTATTACGCGCATTAGCGGGAATGTAAACGCGGTTTAAGTTCATTGAAGCCATGTTGAATATCCTTAAGTTACTTCGTTCTATGCTGCGCACTATATAGACGTTTTATGACTTTTTTATTGCGATAGAACAAAAATTGTCATGAATTTGGCTAAGTTCATTGATCACGAGTACTTTTGGACCAATATTCTTTAAACTAAGGAAAGGATTTGCTGTAAGTTGTCGAAGCTTTTTGTAATAATGCGCTGATATAGAGCGCTAAATTTTTGAGGAATGCATACCCATGGCGGAAACAGAGAATCGCCCATCAAACTTTATTCGAAATATTATAGATTCTGATTTATCTAGTGGTAAGCACCAACAGACGCACACGCGTTTTCCACCAGAACCTAATGGCTTTTTACATATTGGTCATGCTAAATCGATCTGCTTGAACTTTGGTATTGCACAAGACTATAAAGGTCTGTGTAATTTACGTTTTGATGACACAAACCCAGAAAAAGAAGACATTAATTACGTAAAGTCAATCCAAGAAGATGTGTCTTGGTTAGGGTTTAAGTGGGATGATGAAATATGTTATTCATCTAATTACTTTGACCAATTACATGGGTACGCTGTTGAGCTGATTGAAAAGGGACTAGCGTATGTTTGCTTTTTATCGCCAGAGCAAGCCCGCGAGTATCGTGGTACCTTGACTGAAGCTGGCAAAAATAGCCCACACAGAGATTCGGCTGTTGAAGACAATTTGGCATTGTTTGAAAAAATGCGCAATGGTGATTTTAAAGAAGGGGAATGTGTACTTCGAGCTAAAATTGACATGGCTAGCTCGTTTATGGTTTTACGTGATCCGATAATTTATCGTATTCGTTTCGTACATCATCATCAAACGGCTGATAAATGGTGCATTTACCCAATGTATGATTTTACGCACTGTATTTCTGATGCACTTGAAGGGATCACCCATTCTTTATGTACCCTAGAGTTTCAAGATAACCGCCGTTTATATGACTGGGTACTAGATAATATCAGTCTTGAGTGCCATCCACAGCAAATAGAGTTCTCGCGACTGAACCTAGAGTACACTATTATGTCCAAGCGAAAGCTTAATGGCTTAGTCGTTAATAATCATGTTGAAGGATGGGATGACCCACGTATGCCAACCATTGCTGGTTTACGTCGACGAGGTTACACACCGGGGTCAGTGGTTGAGTTTTGTAAGCGTATTGGCGTTACCAAACAAGATAATATGATTGAAATGGGTATGTTAGAGGCTTGTATTCGTGATGATTTAAACGAAAATGCACCACGAGCAATGGCTGTGTTAGACCCTATAAAGGTGGTTATTGAAAATTATGATGCTGACAAAGTAGAGCAATTAGTTGCACCAAACCATCCATCAATCGAAGAAAAGGGTACACGTGAAGTACCATTTACCCGAGAATTGTTCATTGAACGTGAAGACTTCAGAATTGAAGCGAATAAAAAGTTCAAGCGATTAGTGCTTGATAAAGAAGTTCGTTTAAGAAATGCTTATGTTATTAAAGCAGAGCGTATTGAAGAAGATGCTGATGGTAACATTACGACGATTTTTTGCTCTTATGATCCTGAGACGCTAGGTAAGAATCCAACTGATGGTCGAAAGGTGAAAGGCGTGATTCATTGGGTTTCTGCGTCTGAGTGTATCGATGCTGAGGTGCGTCAGTACGATCGTTTGTTCAACGTACCTAACCCAGCAGCGGCAGAAGATTTTTCGCAAGTATTGAATCCAGATTCACTCAAAGTTATTACTCACGCAAAGCTTGAACCGTCACTTGCTAATGCAATGGCTGAACAAGGATTTCAGTTTGAGCGTATGGGGTATTATTGTAGAGATAATAAATCTGACGCGTTAGTGTTTAACCAAACGGTTGGCTTAAGAGATTCTTGGGCAAAAATAGAAAACGCTTAATAATATATTGTTTATAAAGGCCGAACTTTTCGGCCTTTTTTATGCCCGAAATTGTAGCTGATGAAAATATCAAACTTATCTAAAGCAAACATTAAGTCGATAAATAATTTTTATATTAATGAACAGCAATCGATTTATCTGTTGTCTCACCATGATGCCAAAAAGCATCGCCAATGGCTCAATATCTGTAAAAAGCAATTAACCGTATTAGGTTATGAGTCGGTAGAATTAATCGGCTCAGGCGCATTTGGTTTTGTGTTTGGGGGAGTGAGTACTGACAGTCAACAATGGGTGTTTAAATTTTCTCGTATTACGTTGGCACAAAGTGTGCGTGATAGGTTAGAAGATGAAGCGTATATGCTGTCGCAAATTGATAACACTATGGTTCCAAAATTTTTGGCTTTTGAGCGTGTTAAAAAGCAAGGGATTTTGATGATGGCACGCGCTAAAGGTGAAGACTTAGAAAAGGTATCACTGAAACGCGGCTGTTTTGAGCCTAAAGAATTGGTAGAGCTGGCATTGTTGTTGCGCAATGTGTTGTTGGATTTAAGAAATCATCGCAATGGGATTTTACCACAACCCATTGTTCATGGTGATATTAAGCCTTCTAATATCGTATGGGATGAGGTTTCGAAAAGCTTTTCATTAGTCGATTGGGGGAGCTCTGTCTATGCGCAAGTAGATACAAATGGGGAACCTGTTGCGAGCAATATTATGGACCTAATGTCGTCTGATGTAGCGGGTACCAATGCGCGTATGGGTGATGTGTACTTCATTGGCGATGAGCAGATGCAAGGTGCTCAATCGTCTCCACGCTTTGATGAACAAGGCGTGGCATCAACCATTTATGCATTAGCCAGCGCTCAGTCATGTCGATTTGGTGAACAAGTTATTCCTGCAAAGAGCTTGGGGTTGCCCCAGGAGTTTGCGGCGGTTATTGATGCCATGCTGAGTAAAGATAAACAAGAGCGAGACAAAGCCGGTGACTATTTTATGCAGCATATGCCTAAGATAGCAAAGTCTTATTTACCTGTATTAAATGTGGAAAAACCAAAGTCAAATATTCCATTTTGGGTCACTAATACGGATGATCATCCGGATACTGTTGTTTATAGTTCAAGAAAAGAGTTTTTACGCAGAGCTGACCATAACCATCAATTACATGATATCAATGATGCCCAGTTAGACCGGTATTATAAGGAGTTTTTATTTGATACAGGTGACACTGAAAAAGCATTTTTGGCATCAATAAGCCGTTTAGCAAAATACCCTTTAGTCGGTGGCTTGAGCTTTCATTGGAAGGAAGATTCTTTGTATGTTGAATCGAGTTTAATTTTGCATGATGAGACATTAAATAATGCTTTGACGGATGCGATAAATGCGACTGTCATGTTGGCGCAAGGGATAACACAAAAGGGGTTGTTTAAGTGTTGCTTATTTGATGCACGTCAAACCATCCAACTAGAACGGGATGATACGGGGGCGTTTATATTTGATACCTTGCCTCAGCTGCACTATTCAATGGTTGACGTTGCAAGTAGTGAGGTAACTCGTCCTCATAGTTATTTTGAAGACGGTAAAGATCCAGACGAACAGCTACAATTGCCGAAAAGCATCATTCAATGTGTATTTGAGCTTAACCAAATTCACCATACAGGGTGTATTATATTTGAGTCATTGCCCAATAGATTGAAAATCCATCATTACTATCGTTTGTTAGACGCCAGCCAGAAACAAAAATTTGAGCTCCTTCTTGCGCGGATAATGCAATACGCGATGAGTATTGATGATGTAGGTGTCGCAGGGTTTATGAAGCTGCCCTATAAAAATACCAGAGAGTTCGATTTGTGCTTGGAGCAACCAGTCAAGTATTACCCTAAAAACCCGAAACAATATGCGTGAAAATTTGCGATGCAAATTGCGACTAATTATTTCTTAAAATGATTATTATATATAATTCAACTGGCTAGACTTTTATTAATTTGGCATGCCGTTTGAATATAATAAACTAGCACATTCACTTCTCCAGGTTTTGTTGCTAGTAGTTAGGCACTTCTTTTATGAAGTGCTTTTTTTTGTATGAATATAGCCGTTGTCAGTCTTCACACGATTGCATATTTTTCTATGTATATCTTATGAATAAAATTACATTGAATTTACTTTATTTTTATTACACAGTGACAAAATAATGTTAGATAAGTACGATTGAGGCTGCTATGGACAAGCAACAACGACAAGAAATACTCACATTGAGTTGGAGTATCCATGACCAAGTAGAGCAGGCTATTTTACAACATAGCGCTGCTTCAAATGATGCAAATTGGCATGAGAAACAACGATTACTGTTGGCTGATATGGCATTACACCTTTTGCAAACTGCACTTAAACCAGGTGATTTACATTATGATAAGTTGGTAAGCAACCTAAATGGTATTTTGAGTTTGAGTGATGACTTTATTGAACATGTGAACTTACGCTCGGTGTCTGATAGTTTGTATGCGACTCATGCGCAGAGCAGTGTTGATTGACAGCCCCTAGAAAATGATTTTGGTAATTTGAAGGTAGAAAGTGGTGAAAATTCCCAGTCAACTTCGAGAAGTGTTAGGCACCCATCAATCTGGGATAGCTTTGAGTTCAATAGGGTTAATGACCTTATTTGGGTGTTATGTTGTGTATGTACTTTTTGTTCGACAACATTCGTTACCAGATGTCGCTTGGTGGCAGTTGGCCATTGGTGATTTGTTGATCATTGATGTGATAGCTGGCTGTGTGGCCAATTTTACTAAGGGAACTAACGATTATTATAAAGCTCGTAGCCAGTCTCGCTGGGTGTTTATTGCGATTCATGTCCATATTATTGTGATCGCATGGGCCTACAATATTGCACTCAATGAAAGCGCGATTATATGGGGCTACACTGTCGTAACAGCAGCAATATTAAATACATTATATGGTCACAAGTCACAGGCGCTCATTGCAATTGTGTTTGTTTTATTAGGGGCAGGGGTGATTGCATCGCTATCATCACCGTTATGGTTTCAGTGTATTGCTGGCTTGTTTCTAGTTAAAGTATGTTATGCATTTTCAGTTGATCATTACGCCAATGACGTTCTACAACACGAGCACCCTACGAACCCATAAAAACCTGACATAATATCGGTTTTTATGGGTTCGTAGTTGTTGTGCAACAACAAGAGAACTGATCAATGAAGTGTTATTCTTCTGGACGATACGTTTTCTTTTGAATATATACATAGGCATTAATAAACGCATTTTCTTGAAACTTTTTTAGTCCCGTATCGGCGAAGTCAATTGGTACTGGGTTGCGCTTCAATTGCTCTTTTACTTCTGTTGTCGACAGTAAACGTACATCTAAATCTGCAATTAGCTGTATTGCTGCTTCCATTTTAAAGCCTGTGGCGCTGCCGGCAAATTTACCTTTTGGCATACGTTGGCGAATTGCCACAGAGTCAACTTGATAGTCTTGCATAAGTTTGGCGAAATCAAATTGAAATTTTTGCATATCTTCAGTATCTAAGCCTACATTGCTTAGCGTAAAACGAGTTTGGCGAATATCACGAATATCGAATACGTCGTTTTCTTTGGTTAGCAAGCATAGTAGAACTTCGCTACCTGCTATTTCAACGCCACATGTTCTCATTAGTCTTTCCAGTTTATATAAAATTTTGAGCGATTATAGCAATCACTTTACTAAATCAAAAGATTATAGCGTTACCTTTATTGCAATTGCACTATGATCTGAATAGCGAATATCTTCTTCATCTCTTTTTACATCTAAATGGCCATCATAATTATGGTAAGTTAAAGTTTTAACTGTTGGATTAATTTGGTTGGGGTTAAACACTTTGGAGGTCAATATATAGTCTAACACATTGCCTTTTCCGCGATAAAAGTGCGTCGGGGGCTTTTGGTCAAAAGTGTGGTTATTATCGGCAAACAAATAACTGTCAACTAGACCGACACTTTCAAATGGGGAGCTATTGTGTATTTGTGGGGGGAAAGTTTGGGTCATAAAAGATAGAGCTGGACTATGCAGGTGGTCATTAAAGTCTCCCATTACCAAAGTGGCGCAGTTTTGTTCGCGTTGTGTTTTTAGAGCATCATAATAAATAATAGATGCCTCTAACGAACGGGAGATTTGTGATTGCATAGTACCAACCGTTTCATGTAAAAGAGTTAGTAACGGATCTCCCTGCTCGGATTCGCCAAGCATGTGCGCCATTGATAAAACTCGCTGGGACTTGAAGTGTACGGCATAGCACATAATAGGACCAATGCCGTCAAGCTCAATTCGGCATTTAATGGGTGTACGATTAAATCTAAACTGTTGTTGGTTATTAAGATATTCGAGTAACTCTGGACATGGTTCAAGTGCTTCAACACTGGTAAATGGGAGTTTAGAAGCAATAGCGACGACTGGGTTAAATAAAACCGTTGGATACATGCTGTCTGGCTGAGGCATGTCCACAACCGCGAAATGAATAAGTCCCAGATCTTTACAAAGAGTCTCAAGTACCTCAACACTAAAAACTTCTTGAAATACAATTAAAGTCGGGTTGATATGTTCAATAAGCCCTGTGATGAATTGGGTCTTGGTTTGCCATTGCGTATCGTTATAAGTTTCATGAAGTTGATAAAATGAGAATGGAGGTGCTGTGAAATTAAGCAAATTTAGTGACGCGAAGCAATATTGCTGAGAATGTGCCATGGAATACCTTAATATTTTTACTACTTATACTCAAATTGAGCAGAAAATTTGCATTTAATGAATCAATTTTAGTCTTTCTCTTGAATTTCGTCACGGGCGCAGTCAAAATACTTGCTGGTTTGAAAGACCTCAAACACAATACAGGTAAATAACTTGTGTAACCCAATGCTTATTCGTAAAAGCGTTGTTAGGCACATTTAATTATTATTAATTTTTTATACATGTGATGCATCGTAGGTGTCACCACTGTAAATAGGACATATCATGCCAATTATTACGCTTCCTGACGGCAGTCAGCGTACTTTTGAAAATCCAGTTTCTACTTTAGATGTAGCTCAAGATATCGGCCCAGGCCTTGCTAAAGCCACTATTGCTGGCAGAGTGAATGGCACGCGCGTTGATGCGTGTGACATTATTTCTGAAGACGCAAGCTTAGAAATAATAACAGCCAAAGATGATGATGGATTAGAAATTATTCGTCACTCATGCGCTCACTTAATCGGTCATGCAATTAAGCAATTATTCCCAGATGTGAAAATGGCCATCGGTCCCACGATTGACAATGGTTTTTACTATGACGTTGATCTGGATCATTCATTAACGCAAGAAGACTTGGATGCAATAGAAAAGCGCATGTTAGCGCTTGCAAAAACGAATTACGATGTTGTTAAGAAAACGGTTTCTTGGCAAGAAGCGCGTGATGCGTTTGAAGCGCGTGGTGAAAATTATAAGATTGAAATCTTAGACGAAAACATCGATAAAGATGATAAGCCCGGTCTATATCACCATGATGAATATGTTGATATGTGTCGTGGTCCTCACGTTCCAAATATGAAGTTCTGTCAACACTTTAAAATAATGAAAGTTGCGGGTGCATATTGGCGTGGTAACTCTGAAAATAAAATGCTGCAACGTATTTACGGCACAGCTTGGGCAGATAAAAAGCAACTTAAAGCGTATTTAAAACGTTTAGAAGAAGCCGAAAAGCGTGATCACCGTAAAATTGGTAAAGCACTTGATTTATGGCATTGGCAAGAAGAAGCGCCAGGCATGGTGTTTTGGCACAATGATGGTTGGAGCATCTATCGTGAGCTAGAAGAGTTTGTTCGTGAAAAACTACGCGAATATAGCTACGAAGAAGTAAAAGGTCCGATGATGATGGACCGTGGTTTATGGGAAAAGTCAGGCCATTGGGATAAATATTCTGATGCTATGTTCACAACTGAGTCAGAAAAACGTGAATATGCTATTAAGCCGATGAACTGTCCAGGCCATGTACAAATATTTAACCAAGGCTTAAAGTCGTACCGTGATTTACCACTACGTATGGCGGAGTTTGGTTGTTGTCATAGAAATGAGCCCTCTGGTGCATTGCATGGTTTAATGCGTGTACGTGGTTTCACACAAGATGATGCGCATGTATTCTGTACAGAAGATCAAGTGATGGATGAAGTTTCACAATGTATTAAGATGGTTTACGATACATACGAAACATTTGGCTTTGAAAAAATAGTTGTTAAGTTATCAACGCGCCCTGAAAAGCGTATTGGTGAGGATGATATTTGGGACAAAGCAGAACAAGCTTTGGCTGAAGCATTGAAAGTCAATAATATTGAATTTGAATATTTACCAGGTGAAGGTGCTTTCTACGGTCCAAAAATTGAATTCACTTTGTATGATTGTTTAGAGCGTGCATGGCAGTGTGGTACTGTACAGCTCGACTTTGCATTACCAGGTCGATTAGGCGCAACGTATGTGGCTGAAAACAACGAACGTAAAACGCCAGTTATGATCCACCGTGCAATTTTGGGGTCTATTGAGCGGTTCATTGGTATTTTGACAGAAGAGTATGCGGGTCTATTCCCAACTTGGTTGGCACCAAAGCAAGTGGTAATTATGAACATTACCGATAAACAAGCTGATTATGTGCACGAAACTGTACAAAAATTAAATAAACTTGGAATTAGAGCCTGTGCCGACTTGAGAAATGAGAAAATAGGCTTTAAAATTCGGGAGCATACTTTAAAACGTATACCATACCTGCTTGTTGTTGGAGATAAAGAAGTAGAACAGCAAGAAGTAGCAGTGAGAACACGCAAGGGTGAAGACCTAGGCAAATTCTCGGTTGATGATTTTATCGCGCATATTAGCGCAGAAATTAAAGACCGTAAGTAAAAATTGTAAGTACTAAAACCTGTGTGCGGTAGTTAGATTCAAACTGCACACAATATATTTTGATATTCTTGGAGGAACGTACCATTAGAGGCGGAAAAAAAGGGCAAACTACAGCTCAAAAAAATCGTATCAATGAAGAAATAACAGCGAAAGAAGTTCGATTATCTGGTGTAGAAGGCCAGGAACCGAAGATCATGTCGTTAAGAGAAGCTCAGGCGATTGCTGATGAATTAGGTGTGGATTTAGTTGAAATAAGTCCAAATGCTGAACCCCCTGTCTGTAAAGTGATGGATTACGGTAAGTTCATTTTTGAAAAAGCAAAATTACAAAAAGAACAGAAAAAAAAGCAGAAGCAGATCCAAATTAAAGAGATCAAGTTCCGTCCAGGTACTGATGAAGGTGATTACCAAGTTAAGTTACGCAACCTAAGAAAATTCTTAGAAGCGGGCGATAAAGCTAAAATCACTATTCGCTTCCGTGGCCGTGAAATGGCACACCAAGAAATCGGCATCGACTTATTGAACCGTGTTAAAGGCGATTTAGAAGATTTAGCAATTGTTGAGTCTTTCCCAAATCGTGTTGAAGGTCGTCAAATGATAATGATGATGGCCCCTATTGCTAAAAAGTAATAGATACGGTAGAATGCGCGCGAATTTAATACAGGTTTAAAGTGCCTCTGGCCACCTGTATTGACCGGTCTTAAAGAAAGGGGCGACCCTTCACCGGAATATGGTTGTAAGTTAGGCCTTCCAAGTGATGGCAACATCCGCCTACTTATATTTGTTTAAGCAATACTATTGGAGTTATTGCAATGGCTTATAAGCTAAAATCACACAGAGGCGCTGCGAAGCGTTTCAAGAAAACTGCTTCAGGCGGTTTTAAGCGCAAGCAGTCGCATCTTCGTCACATTCTGACTAAGAAATCATCTAAGCGTAAGCTACACCTACGTGCTAAGTCTATGGTTCATAAAAATGACCTTGGTCTTATCAACCGTATGTTACCATTCGCTTAATAGAGGATATCAGAAATGGCAAGAGTTAAACGCGGCGTTGTCGCACGTGCACGTCACAAGAAAGTATTAAAACAAGCTAAAGGTTACTATGGAGCACGTTCACGTGTTTACCGCGTAGCGTTCCAAGCAATCACTAAAGCTGGTCAATATGCATACCGTGACCGTAGAGCTAAGAAACGTACATTCCGTCAACTATGGATTGCACGTATCAACGCAGCTTCACGTCAAAACGGCCTATCTTACAGCCGTTTCATCAATGGCCTTAAAAAGTCATCGATTGAAATCGATCGTAAGATCCTAGCTGATATCGCAGTATACGATCAAGTAGCTTTCGCAGCACTAGTTGCAAAAGCAAAAGAAAGTCTTGCTGCTTAATAAGTTTCGTACTTATTATGTGAAAAAGGAGCCTTGAGCTCCTTTTTTTGATCCATTCACTCTGTTTGTTTATCGCATTAAATTCGATGGGAAAAAGTAGTTGTAAATGACTTCTTATTTATTTTTAAGTAACACTTTATCTAGCATATTTGTACTAAGTAGCCGTTTTAAGTAGCCCATGAAGTACGTTGGGAAAGTGACATAATAGCGAGGTTTGGCTTTTTTGGCTGTAAACGCGTGTATTAACTTGCTGTAAACAGCATCGGGA
This sequence comes from Pseudoalteromonas sp. MMG013, assembly GCF_018100885.1. Classification (NCBI taxonomy): domain Bacteria; kingdom Pseudomonadati; phylum Pseudomonadota; class Gammaproteobacteria; order Alteromonadales; family Pseudoalteromonadaceae; genus Pseudoalteromonas; species Pseudoalteromonas sp. MMG013. Next base: position 63,528 of record NZ_JAGJEE010000021.1, read on the forward strand.
CCAAGCGTAAATGATTGTGGCGCTGAGTTTGATTTTAAACGGTCGAGCTGCTTTTGATAACTAGTAGCGTGTGCACTGTTATCAATGTCAATATTTGTCATAAAGGCATGTAAAGCATTTTCTCTAAATTTAGACGTAATTGGTCCAGGCTCAATTAAACTCACTTGAATATTTGTTTGTGCTAACTCCATTCTTAACGTGTCCGCCAGTCCTTCAAGTGCAAATTTACTGGCATTGTAAGCGCCTCTGTAGGGCAGTGCGACTAAACCTAATACTGAAGAGTTATAAATTATTCTCCCTTGTCCACGGATTCGCATATGTTTGATGGCTAAATTTGTTAGTGTGTGCCACGAGAAAAAGTTCACTTCAAATTGCGCCCTTAGTGCGTCGGTTGGTAAGTCTTCTATAGCGCCGGGTTGCCCATAGGCGCCATTATTAAATAGCGCGTCTAGTTCGTTGTTACATAGCTCAAGTGCGCGTTTAAAACCTAATTGAACACTGTTTTCATCGCAAAGGTCCAATAAAATGGCGGTGAGTCCTAGGGTTGTGAGTGCATCAACGTCTACTTGCTTTTTACAAGCTGCAATAACATTAAACCCTTCATCATGTAATCTTTTGGCGCAGTAGTATCCAATACCGGATGAACAGCCGGTAATTAAAATTGATTTCATATTAAACCGTCTTTATTTTAGCTAAAAATGCCTAAAAAATGTGAGCAGCATGTTATTAGCTGCATATTTTTGTTGAATCACCGCACATTGTAAGCTGTTAATTAAAATATTGATATAATTGCGCTATTCAGGCAACTATTTAGAGAGCGCATCATGATTGCCAGTATTATTATGTTATCCGCAGCAATGAATTTGGATGCACATTTACCACCTTTAGAGGCTTGGCAGGGACAAAGCCTACAGCTAATTCAACAAAAAGGGCCGCTAACAACTGATTTTGAACTTAGTGGTGGGGTAACGTCACCAGACTACCAGTTGACGATGGCATTTGTGGACCGTTTAGTTGCAGCCAACCCAACGCAGTTTAAGGCAATTAGCATTGGTCAAAGTCAGGCCGGTCGAGATATTAAAATGCTGGTCGCATCAGAGCAAGGAACGTTTAGTGCGACAGAGATCAGCACTAGCGCTAAACCCACGTTACTTATTCAAGCAGGCATTCACGCTGGGGAAATTGACGGGAAAGATGCTGGGTTTATGCTGTTACGCGATATTGCTACTGGTAAACGCTTAGATATATTAGAAAAAGTTAATATTTTATTTGTTCCCATCTTAAATGTGGATGGACATGAGCGACGAAGCCCATTCAATCGCATAAATCAGCGAGGTCCAATTGATATGGGCTTTCGAACTAATGGTAATAATTTAAATCTTAATCGAGATTATACGAAATTAGATACACCAGAAGTGCGGGCTGTATTACAAGTGATTAAAGCGTTTGACCCGGATCTATATATTGACGTTCATGTGACGGATGGCGCTGATTATCAATATGATGTGACGTATGGGTATAACCCACAATTTGCAAGTGAATCCCCTCTTGTTGCAAAAGTATTGGATACGCATTTTAAACCACAAATAGACGCCGCGCTAACTCAAGCAGGCCATATTACAGGCCCTTTGGTGTTTGTAATGGACAAGCAAGATTTTAAACAAGGGTTGGCAGGTTGGGTAGCAACACCTCGCTTTTCAAATGGCTGGGGTGATTTGGCTAGTGTACCAACTATTCTTGTTGAAAATCATTCACTAAAACCTTACAAACAAAGGGTTTTGGGAACATATGTGTTTTTTGATGGTGTAGTGGATGCGTTGGCAAAGGGTCACAGTGCATTAGAAAAAGCCATTGACATAGAGCATGCAACGAGGCCAAAAGAAATAGTAGTACGACGTAGTTATGCTAAACAGCCTGATCACATACCGTTTAGAGGTATTGCATATAAGCAATTTGATAGTGCACTATCTGGTCAAGTGGAAGTGAAATATTTAGGTCAACCTAAATTTTATGATGCGCTACCAATATATTGGCAGAAAACAGTCGAGAAGAAGGTAAAAGTGCCTGCTGCATTTTATATTCCCCCTGCATACCCGAATATTGTAGAGAAACTACGGATTCATGGTATCTCCGTGGAAATAGTTACCACGGCTGAAAGTAAAGGGGGACTTAAACAAGCGAAAATTACTCAATATGAGTTCGCTAAATTGCCTTTCGAGGGACGTTTTAGAGTAACGGCTGAATTCGATTTGAACGAAGTTGAGAAAATGCCTTTAACAGGATGGTATCGAATATCTACAGATCAGGCTAAGTCTGAGTTAGTGACGCATTTATTACACCCTGAAGCACCTGATTCATTCTTTCAGTGGGGGGAGTTTAATACCATATTTCAACGTACTGAGTATGTTGAAAATTATGCACTGGAACCTTACGCTCGTTCTATGTTAAAAAGTAATCCAGCGATGGCACTTGAGTTTGATAAAAAAATCCGAGAAGATGAATCATTCGCCAATGATGCTAAAAAAAGGCTATCGTGGTTATATGAAAAAACGCCATTTTACGATCAGGCGTACTTAAAATATCCAGTATTAATTGAACTAGGAGAGTAAGAAGGTGCACGTTTTAACTGTCCCAGTTACCTCGTTTATGCAAAATACTCGGTTCATAACATGCCAAAGCACAGGAAAAAGCGCGGTTATAGATCCGGGTGGAGATGTTGATAAACTGCAATCTGTTATTGCGCAGAATAAGCTAGATGTAGAGGCTATACTGTTAACTCATGGTCATTTGGACCATGTTGGTGCTGCAGATCTTTTGAAAGCAGTGCTCAAAGTAGATATTATCGGCCCACATCAAGATGAAACATTTTGGTTTGAGGCCATTCCAATGCAGGCTCAAATGTTTGGTTTCAAACCTAAGCAGGCATTTTTACCAGATCGCTGGCTAACGGCAGGTGATGTAGTCAAAGTGGGTAAACTCGAGCTTGAGGTACGCTTTTGCCCAGGTCATACGCCGGGGCATGTTGTCTTTTATGAGAAATCGTCGAAGACAGTGATTGTTGGAGATGTACTATTTAAAGGGGCTATAGGCAGAACCGATTTTCCAAAGGGAAATACGGAGCAACTCAAAGAATCTATTCGGAAAGAATTATTTTCTCTTCCAGATGAAACTATCGTGATGTCAGGACATGGCGAAAACACAACGATAGGGTACGAGAAACAGAATAACCCATTTATGAGTGGCCGTTTTGGCTAAGGAAATGCAGACAAGTATTCATTCTGCATGTATAATTTATCTAATTTACTTAAATTTAAGAAAAATGTATGTCTTTAAATCAAGTTGACCGCCAAATATTGGCATTGTTACAGCAAGATGCAAGTTTATCTACTGCTGAAGTTGCCGACAAAGTCGGGTTGTCTCAATCGCCGTGTTGGCGTCGAATCGCTAAACTAGAGCAAGATGGGTATATAAAAGGGAAGGTCGCGCTACTCGACGAGAAGCAACTTGGTTTTGATATGCTAGTGTATGCACATGTGCGTTTATCTAATCATGGTAGAAATAATTTATCAGAGTTTGAACGATTAATTATGAGTTATGATGAAGTGACTGAATGCTATACAATGGCAGGTACAATGGACTTTATGCTCCGCATCATTTCGAGAGGAATAGAAGGGTATGAGCAGTTTGTTAGAGATAATCTACTCAATTTAGAGTATGTTCAAGAAGTCCATTCTAACGTCACCATGACGTGCGTAAAGCGTACGACGGCACTTCCACTATAAGCCTCTGAGAATATGACCATGATATTGTAATATCAATGTACTGACGATGTACTATAGTCATACTTCACCATTTGTTAAAAGCGCTGGATTTTGATAGAATCCAGCGCTTTTCTGTTCGTTGTAAATCAAGAGGATATGAATGTTTAATTTAATCGGCAAGGCGCCAAGCTCTGCTAAAAATGACATACTGTCTGGTTTGACTGTTGCGCTTGCATTAGTCCCAGAAGCTGTTGCTTTCGCATTTGTAGCGCAAGTTGACCCATTAGTAGGCTTATATGCTGCGTTTATTGTCGGTTTGATTACGTCAATATTTGGCGGTCGTCCAGGTATGATTTCAGGTGCTACAGGTGCACTAGCGGTTGTAATGGTAAGTTTAGTGGTAGAGCACGGGGTTGAATATTTATTTGCCACAGTGCTATTGATGGGGGTTTTACAAGTCCTTGCAGGGGTATTTAAACTAGGTAAATTTATCAGGATGGTACCGCACCCCGTGATGCTTGGGTTTGTAAATGGTTTAGCAATCGTCATCTTTTTGGCACAATTAGGTCAATTTAAAGTCATGGATGCTGAAGGTCAATTACAATGGATGCAAGGATCCCCATTACTAATAATGGCTGGATTAGTCGCTTTAACTATGGCTATTATTCAGTTCTTACCTAAATTAACGACTGCTATTCCTTCTTCTCTTGCGGCAATTCTCGTCGTTACTGGATTAGTTATTGGGTTAGACCTTGAAGCTAGAACAGTGCTTGATTACCTCAAAGATATGTCGGGAGATATGAATGCAACTATTGCAGGCGGTTTCCCTGAGTTCCATATCCCAATGGTGCCTTTTAATTTTGAAACATTTAAAATTATTTTCCCATATGCACTTATTTTAGCTGCGATTGGTTTAATTGAATCATTACTTACATTGACTCTTATTGATGAAATTACTGACACGCGAGGTAATAGTAACCGTGAATGTATTGGCCAGGGGGCTGCTAATATGACATGTGGCGTATTTGGTGCAATGGGAGGCTGTGCAATGATAGGCCAATCTATGATTAACATTAACTCGGGTGGTCGTAGTCGATTGTCGGGTATTACAGCTGCATTGTTATTGCTTGGGTTTATTTTATTTGCAGCAAGTCTAATTGAAATGATCCCATTAGCTGCGCTAGTAGGTGTTATGTTTATGGTTGTACTCGGTACTTTTGAATGGTCTAGTTTTAGATTAATGAAACGTATACCAAAAACAGATGCATTTGTGATTGTACTTGTCTCTGGTGTGACAGTTGTAACTGACTTGGCAATTGCAGTGTGTGTCGGTGTTATTGTATCTGCATTAGTGTTTGCTTGGGAGCATGCGAAGCACATATACACAAGCAATTATATTGATGAGCAAGGTTCTAAAGTATATGAATTGCATGGCCCATTATTTTTTGGCTCTGTTAAGAACTTTAGTGAGCTGTTTGATGTGCTGAATGACCCCGCAGATGTTATTGTAGAGTTTAAACACAGTCGTGTTTCTGATCACAGCGCTATAGAGGCAATTGACAATTTAGCCGAAAAATATACTAAAGCAGGGAAAAAGCTGCATTTGAGACATTTGAGTCAAGATTGTAAAGACTTGTTAAACAAAGCAAATGACTTAGTAGAAGTAAACGTAATTGAAGACCCTAAATATAAGGTAGCGTCTGATAAACTAGCGTAATTATTAGCATTTTCTAAAAAGGCACTTTTATAGTGCCTTTTTTATTTGCGTCGAGCCGTAAAAATTCTGAGACTATCGGTAGTGATTAAAAGGTTATCACTGATATATAATCAAATTATTATGATAGGAGTTAAATACACTGTTGAAATGGCAAGCATTAGTCGATAATCGACAACGTTTTTTTTGGGTTCTTCAAATTGCTGGCTGGTTAGGTTACGCGCTAGTTAACTATATAGGGTCCAAAGTATTTGAGATGAGAGATATTTATGTCTTCGTGATCGTACTCAATGCTTATGCAGGGTGTCTTTTAACTGTGCCTATAAGGTATCTTTACCGCAGAATTTGGAACGCTCCTCCACTTATTCTTATTTTAGTGGTATTTAGTGCGTCCTATTTTACGGGGACTCTATGGGCTGTCATCCAAAAGTTTAATTTGTGGGAAATTTATCGTCATGGCTACCGTCCCTCTGAGTGGTTTTACTACTTTCAGCAAGGGCTCGACTCGGTTTACATTGTACTATGTTGGAGTGGCCTATATTTTGGCGTTAAATATTATCAATTATTACAAAGTGAACGACAAAAAGCATTAAAAGCGAACACAATGGCCCATGAGGCCCAGTTAAAAATGTTACGCTATCAATTGAATCCACATTTTTTGTTTAATACGCTCAATGCTATCTCTACGTTGATTTTGGTAGAAGAAAATAAAGATGCAAACCAGATGGTAGCAAGATTATCAGACTTCTTACGGTATACCTTAAACACTGACCCTATAAAAAAGGTACCGCTAGAGCAGGAACTCCATGCGCTGATGCTTTACTTAGAAATAGAGAAAGTGCGGTTTGACGAACGACTCAGTATTGATGTTGATGTAAGTTCTGAGGCCAAACAAGCATTAGTACCAAGTTTAATACTACAACCAATCATAGAAAACTCGATAAAATATGCGATAGCACACCTCGTGGAAGGTGGTAAGTTAGAGATAAAAGCTCAGGTTTTTGCAAATGAACTATTGTTAGAAGTGGGAGACAATGGCCCTGGTGCAGAATTAAAAAACGGACAATTACAAAACGCACAAGGTGTTGGGATTGCCAATACGATTGATAGGCTAAAAACACTTTATGAGAATAACTACTCATTTGTGTTATCGCATAACGAACCGAATGGCTTGAAAGTAAACATTCGAGTTCCTTTTGAAAAGGCTAAGAAGTAATGAGCAAAATAAGAACGTTGATTGTTGATGATGAACCGCTGGCGCGCAAAGGGCTTGCTGTTCGCTTGAAGTCGTTTCCAGAATTAGAGATAGTTGAGTTATGTAATGGTGGTGAACAAGCAATCGCTCAATGCCAAGATAATGATATAGATTTAGTTTTTCTAGATATCCAAATGCCAGGAATGAATGGATTTGAGGTTGCTCGAACTTTAAGTGAAAGTGTTAAGCCTCTACCTGCAATTGTATTTGTTACTGCATTCGATCAATATGCTGTGCAAGCATTTGAGATCCATGCTTTGGATTACATTTTAAAACCCGTTGATGACAACAGACTAAGACAGGCGGTGGAAAAAGTGCAAAGTTATTTGAAGACACAACAAGACAACGTACACAAGAAAAAGCTAGCGAGCTTTGTGGCGGGAATAACAGGTAATAATTGTGAAGAGATCCTAAAAAAGTTAGCAACAGGGGATACCCTAGTTGATAAAAAATATCCAGAGTCGATTGCGGTAAAAGAGCAAGGTGAAATTGTTCGGGTATCAACATCGAGTATTCAATGGGTAGATGCAGCAGGAGATTACATGTGTTTGCATTGTAGCGATGGTCAAACCCACATATTGCGTAAAACCATGAAAGAACTAGAGCAAGAGCTAGATCCTGTATTGTTTGTTCGAGTTCATCGTTCTGCAATTGTAAATACCAAACAAATTAGTAAGTTAGTTACACAAAGTAGTGGTGAATATTTACTGGTTTTAGATAATGGGCAAGAGCTGAAAGTAAGTCGTAGTTATAGAGATAAAGTAAAAGCAGCGTTGGCTAGTTAAGATAAGGTAGCCTCATTGGAAGCTACCTTAGAAAACTATTTATACGGTGACAATTTTCATTGTGTTGGTTGCACCGACAGTTTCCATCGCATCACCATGCGTTAGTATTACTGTATCGCCTTTTTCAAGTGAGCCAGCTTCAAGCAATGTAGCGAGTGCGTCGCGAACCATTGATTGGTCTGAACAGGTGGTCGAATCAAAGTAGACAGGATAAACACCGCGATAGAGCGCCGTTTGCCCGAGTGTAGTTGCGTGGCGAGATAATGAATATATAGGTAAACCAGAACTAATACGAGACATGAGTTTCGCCGTTTTGCCAGACTCAGTAAGCGCCACGATAGCTTTAACGCTATCCAAATGGTTTGCGGCGTACATAGCTGACAGTGCGAGTGTTTCTGACGTGTCAGAAAACATACTATCTAAACGATGTTTTGATACATGAATTTCGGGTTGTGATTCTGCTCCTAAGCAAACTCGAGCCATAGTTGCGACGGTTTCTTCAGGATAATCACCAGCAGCTGTTTCCGCTGATAGCATCACCGCGTCAGTGCCGTCAAGTACAGCATTTGCTACGTCCATCACCTCAGCACGTGTTGGCATAGGGTTATCGATCATTGATTCCATCATTTGCGTCGCAGTGACAACCGTACGATTTAACGAGCGAGCACGGCTAATGATGAGTTTTTGTTTGCCAACTAATGCAGCGTCACCAATTTCAACGCCTAAATCTCCACGGGCAACCATCACTGCATCAGATGCAAGTACAATATCATCAATATCAGCTTGTGTAGCAACAGCTTCTGCACGCTCTATTTTTGCCAGAAGTTGTGCATTTGAACCTGCTTTTTCAGCCAAAGAGCGAACATAGCGCATATCATCGCCACTGCGTGGGAATGAGACCGCTATATAGTCAACCCCAATTTCTGCTGCTGTTATCAAATCTTCCTTATCTTTGTCAGTAAAAGCCGGTGCTGTCAATCCACCACCTAAACGGTTGATACCTTTGTTATTTGATAGCACGCCACCAACTGTAACGGTAGTATGCACCAGAACGCCATCAATTGAGTCAACGGTAAGTTGAATGAGGCCATCATTAAGTAACAATAGATCACCAGGTTTGACATCTTGAGGAAGTTCTTTGTAATCAATACCAACTGCATCCACAGTACCTTGACCTAACTCCATCTGCGCATCAAGTGTAAATTTAGCACCAACCGCAAGTGTTACTTTACCTTCTTTAAATGTTGAAACTCGGATTTTAGGGCCTTGTAGATCAGCTAAAATAGCAACATGATTTCCAAGTTCTTTGGCAATTTTACGAACGGCTTCAGCTCTATCTTTATGATCTTGTGCTACACCGTGGGAGAAGTTTAATCTAACAACGTTAGCACCCGCTCGGATAATTTTTTCTAGGTTGTTATCACGGTCTGTTGCCGGTCCAAGGGTTGCTACAATTTTTGTGCGTCTAAGCATCAGGATCTCCTGTCGACCTACTATTTATAGGGTTGTTTAAATTCGTACCTATCGATAATACATGATTTGCCTTGCTACTGAACAAAACAATGTATTCATCACATGATAAAGATCGTGTGTATAAAGATTTGCTCTATAAACTCTTTTTTACACTTCAATTAAATTATATGATCTGTATTACATCATTATGACACCGGTGTCAGTATTGGTCAATCTCTGATATTCGGACAATATGAGTTTACATCTGTTGTTTTGTTAGTCGAGATAAGAAAAATCACAGAATTCGAAATTACTCATTTAAAAACTAGTGATGGTATTTGTACAAAGAAGCGACTACAACAGTCATATAATGAAAAAAAGCAGATTAGCAAGGACATTTAACCTGACTTTGCTATTAATGCGTGGTCATGCGCTGGCTTCTTACTAAAGCTAGGGTATAATGCGGCGCGAAGTAATAAATTACTCACAATTTTGTAGTTACCGAGGAGGAAACTAAATGCAAGTTGCATTAGTTGGTTTAGGCGTGATGGGTAAAAACCTAGCATTGAATCTAATTGAGAAGGGGTTAACGCTAGTTGCCTATGATAGAAACCCAGACGCAGGTGCTGAGTTAATTAGCTGCGCCCAATCTATGGGCATGGCTGAGCGCTTACACATAGTTTCAGATCTCGGTGATATGGTCAGACGACTAGAAACACCTCGTTCAATTTTACTACTGGTCCCAGCTGGTGAATTAGTTGATCGAGTGTGTGGTGATTTGATTGAAGCGGGTGTGGCAAAAGAAGATATTATTGTCGATTGTGGTAACAGTAATTATAAAGATGGTATTACCCGTAAGTTGAAGTATCAAAATAAATTTGAGTTTGCGACGATGGGGATATCAGGTGGTGCTGAAGGTGCACGTCATGGCCCTGCTATGATGGCGAGTGGCTCGGAAGGTGGCTGGGAACGCGTAGAACCTTGGTTTGAAAAGGTTGCTGCAAGTTATAACGGCGAATCTTGTTTCGCACGTGTTGGACAATCTGCAAGCGGCCATTTTGTTAAAATGGTACATAATGGCATTGAGTATGCGTTGATGCAGTTAATTGCAGAAATGTATCAATTGCTGCGCCATGGCACAGGCCGTTCACCTAAGGAAGTGGCTGAAGTATTTGAGTCTTGGTCTGAAGGGACACTTAATAGTTATTTATTGTCAATTTCCAGTCATATTTTACAGTTAGAAACAGATCGAAACGAAGCATTAGTTGATTTGATCGATAACAAGGTGGGTGCGAAAGGTACCGGTCTTTGGACTGCACAAAATGCACTAGAGCTGGGGATTGCAGTACCATCATTGGTTGCAGCTGTTCAAGCGCGCCATTTGACTAATACAATCGATACTCATGCAGCAAAAGAAATGACTTATGCAGCAAAAGGTACGATTAATATTGAAGTTGATCTTGAGGAGCTTAAGCAAGCATTTTATTTAGCAAGCCTACTCTGTTATCGCCAAGGTTTAGCACTGATAAAAGGCGCATCTCGAGCTCATCAATGGAAAGTTGATTTAGCAAAGACATTACAGACTTGGCGCGCTGGTTGTATTATTCGCGCTGATTACCTAGATGATGTGGCGCAAGGTGTTGAGTTTATTGATGGCTTAGATTTAGAGGTGGCGGCGTTACGTAAGGTGACAGGCTTAGCAGTATCAAGCGGCTTAGCGTTTCCTGTATTATCATCGACACAAACCTACATTGCGACATTAAGCACACCCAGTAATGGTCACTTAGTACAATCGCAACGAGATTATTTTGGTGAACATGGCATTAAAACTCACGATGGTGAAATTTGCCACTTGACAGACTTAGTGAATATAGCGGCTAAAGTTCGCTAAGATACTTGCTTAGTTTAAAATGATAAACCGGTTTTATAGACCGGTTTTTTATATCTTCAATCTGGGAGTTAATGCCACATAGAGTCGTGATAAAACAACATGCGTTTGTTAAATCTCGGGTAATGTTACCGGTTAGAACGGTCATTCACGAAGTTAATTCTTGAACTAATAAAACTCAAATTGCCGATAGTCGATATATTGCTCTTACTAATGTATGACTGTGCTCGTGTAACAATAGATGCTATTGAGCATACATTTTGCGTTACTGCTGCCAACACCATTTTGTCAGTTATAGCATTCATTAGATAAGGGAAGGTGAGCCGTTTTTATAGCAAGCTCTCGGGCGAAGCAACTGCAACTTACCCGAGCTAAAAGCGTCCATTGTAACAACGCACAACTAGTAAAGTGAGCGGGTTAACGGGCAAACGGATCTGGGTTTATTTTATCTACGTACCATTTTCCTTTTTTACGTAGCAGCTTCACGCTTCGCATATCATCTACTTGCTCTCCTCTGAGTGTACCTGTAAAGACCATATTTATATTAGCTGTCTCACCGTATTGTTCTCGCAAACTCTGATTCGTCATGTCCAATTCTATGGTAACTTGATCAAACTGCATATTAACGAGATTTCGCGTGAACTGTTTTGCAGTTCCATATGAGCGCATGACACGTGCAAGACGTGGTGTTGCATTCTTGGCTGCTCTTTCTAAATTATTATGATTGTACAAAGCATCAAAAAAAGCGGTGGCGGTGTAGCCAGGAGAGCTTGATTCACCAGTTCCTTTATTATCTTTTCCGCAACCAGATAAGAAAACCAAGGCACAAGTTAAAATTATCGTTAAATACTTCATGGTGGTGTCTAACTAAATCTATTTATATGTCAGTTTGTCTTTAAAACATGGATATGTAAAGAGCGATACGGTGTATGAGTAGATAAATTCTGTTAGATCGGTATTTTGTCTTAGTTAAAGAGATTATTTTCATTAACAACAGCAGATTACCTGTTTACACATACTCATTATTATTAAAAATAAAAAAGCTCGGTGGAATCCGAGCTTTGGGGTTGGGATTACTTAGTGTTTATTAAGTTGCAGATGTTTTTTGTAGCGTATCCTTTTTACTAAACCATTTGTTCTTGAGTGCCTTAATATCTTCAAGAACAACATATTGACATGGAATAAGTATTAGGGTGATTACAGTCGCAAACAATACACCAAACGCTAAAGAGACAGCCATTGGAATAACGATTTGCGCTTGTAAACTGGTTTCGGTAATAATAGGCACAAGTCCAATAAATGTTGTTAATGAAGTTAAGAGAATTGCCCTGAAACGTTTGCAGCCAGCTTCTACAACCGCTTGCTTAATCGTAGCGCCTGCATCTCGAGCTTTATTCACAAAATCGACCATGACCAGAGAGTCATTCACCACAACCCCTGCGACAGCTATAATTCCAAAGAACGACAAGCTACTCATGGTCATACCCATAACCATGTGACCAAATACAGCCCCTACAACACCAAATGGGATAACCGACATGATCAGGATTGGTTGAGAGTAGGAGCGTAAAGGAATCGCAAGTAATGCAAAAATGATCATCATTGAAAGTGCAAAATCACGAATTTGCTCTGCAACACTGTCCATTTCTTCTTGAATTCTACCTGCTACATTACTTTGTACACCGGGGTAATTAAGCAGCAATGATGGCAGATACTCATCACGTATTTCTGTTGCAATTTCAAATGGCTGGGCTTGATTTGTATCTACAGAAGCCCACACGTTAATAGTACGTTTTGCGTTTTCTCGACGAATACGATTCACACCGTCGACGAGTTTTACATTTGCGACTTCAGCAAGGAGTACTTCTGCGCCTGCTGGCGTAACGATACGCACATCTTGAATGTCACTGATTGAATTGCGAGACTCTTTCGGATAACGGATCATCACTTTGATTTCTTCACCGTCACGTAAAATACGCTGAGCTTCTAATCCGTAGTAACTAAAGTTTACTTGGGAGGCTACGTCTGCAAGTGTTAAGCCCATGCTATAAGCCAAAGGCTTCAGCTCTAGTTGTACTTCATCGGTTGCACTTTGCATCGAATCATTGACATCTCCGACACCTGTAATCGTATTGAGTTTTTCGGTGAGCTTTTCGGCAACTTCTGTCAATTGTTCTTTATCTTTTCCCTCAAGCCTAAAGCTAATGTCACCATCATCTCGGCCGCCATTCATTATGCTGTCGCGAATATTCAGGTTCTTAACACCAGGCAGTGGGGGCATTTGTTCGCGCCACATGGCACTTAGCTCAAATGTGTCAATTGGACGCTTACCCGGTTCAACGAGAATAGCCATGATATTTGCATTGGTACGGCCTCTGAGACTTACAGATAAGTCACGGATCATACCTTGTCCATATTTTTCTTCAATTTGCTTATCAACATCAAATAAAAGCGCTTCTATTTTTTGTGCTGTTTCAAGTGTGGCACTTTCAGATGAGGATAAATTCATTTCAATTGAAATTTCGGGGAAGTCATGAGGAATCTTTGGGTTCGCAACAAACTTAATGAAGCCTCCTGCAAACATGCCAGCGCTCACGATAAGAATTGTTAAAAAGCCGACAATTACTGTGTAGCGATAGTGAATGCAACGCTCGATAAAAGGGCGGTATAGGTTTTCAATAAAATTCTTAAGGGCGCCATCTAAAAGTGCTCGAAGTCGATGAAAGGGGTTTTTAGGGTTGCTAGGCTTATCTTTCATCGCGGCTAAGTGTGCAGGTAAAATAAGCTTTGATTCAATTAAAGAGAAAATTAAGCAAAGTATAATTACGCCACCAATGGCTTTAGAAAAAGCAGCAGCAGGGCCGGTCGCTAGCGTTTGTGGTAAAAATGCCGCAACAGTGGTAAGTACACCAAATGTCGCTGGGATCGCAACTCGCTTCACGCCTCGAACAACGTTATCTAAACTATGCCCATGTTCCTCAATTTCGGAGTGAACGGATTCACCGACAACAATGGCATCATCTACCACAATCCCGAGTACCAGTATAAATGCAAATAATGAAGCTAAATTTATTGTGACATCTAGCGCGCCCATTGGCATAAATAAAAAAGCACCTAGAAACGAAACAGGTAGCCCCATCATAACCCAGAACGCAAGTCTAACGCGTAAAAACAATGCCAGCATTAACATGACCAGCAAACCACCCCAGATCATGTTTTCAACCATCATATTTAAGCGGCCATCAAGATAGTAAGTTAAATCAATGAAAGGTTCTAGTTCAGCATCTGCGGGTAAGGTGGTATTACGTTCAGCGAGGTAGCTTTTTATAACATTGGCAACTTTACTGATATCTTGATCTTTTGAAGCACTTACTTGGTAAATGAGAGAGCTTTTACCGTTGTACTTTGAATACTGTAGCCCTTCCTCAAAGCCGTCATTGACGGTTGCCACATCCCCCAGTTTAATTTGCGCACCATCGGCTAACGTGATCAATGGTAAATTTTCAAACTCCGAGCCTCGGTATGCCTGATTCTCAACCCGCATTGATATGTAGCCGTTGTCAGAGCGAATTTGACCAGCAGACATGTTAGCGGAGAAAGCTGAAACGGCGTTTGAAATATCTCTAAAGCTTAGTCCATATTCGCGTAGCTTATCAGGACTAACTTCAATGCCAATTTCGTAGTTGAGACCACCATTGAATTCAACAAGGTTAACACCTGGCAGGGCAAGCATCTCGTCGTGTAATGTGTTACCTAACTCTTTGAGCTCGGCCCGACTTAAACTGCCATTTAAAGCAAGCCACATGACTTCCTGTTCAAACTTGTCGTAACGAACAACTGGGCGCTCCATACCAACAGGAAAGCTAGATATGGAGTCAACTTGCATTTTTACTTCATCAAGTACTTCTTGAGGGTTGTACTTTTCTTCGACTTCGATCCATGTTTGCGACATACCACGGTTGGAATAGGTGATCAGCCGTTTGATACCTTCGAGTCCTTCCATTGACTCTTCAACTTTTATCGTGATGCCTTCTTCGACCTCTTGAGGTGCAGCACCAGGATAAACAGCTTGCACACTTAGCCAGTTATTTTCGAATTGAGGGAACATTTGCTTTCTAATTGAGAAAGCAGTGAGGATCCCGCCAACCAGAATAAAAATCATTAATAGGTTTGCTGCAACAGGGTTACGTGCAAACCATGCGATAATGCCTTTCTCGGATGGTAATGACATAAGTTACTCCTCCTTAAGAGCCAATTGTGTTGTTGGCGCTTGATTAGCAGCATCTTCAATACGTAATTGCATGCCGTTAGCAGGGTACTCTAGTGCAGACGTGATGATTTTATTGCCATTAGAGAGGCCAGCATTCGCAATAACCATTCCATTACTTTCTCTAATAATTTGAAGCGATTTGAAGCTGAGCGTTAAATCATCATTAAGTGTCGCAATTTGACCATTTTTAACTAAGTGGCGAGGAACAGATACCGCGGACTGGATAAGCTGCCCCTCAATTTTTGCATTAATATATGTGCCAAAGCGAAGCTGTTTGTCGCCAGAGCTGTAAGGGACATCTACTTGCGCAACCAAATAAGTCATTCGGCTTCGCTCGTCTATGACGCCTTCATTACGGACAATCCTACCTTTCCAAATAACGTCTTTGCCCGCAAATTTAGCGGCGAGTGATACCTTTGAATCTAAGCCATTGTTGACTAAATATTGTAGCTCTTTATCAGCAACCGGTAGTCTTACTTCAGCAACTGATGTTGCATTGAGTATGCCAAACTGATTTCCCGGACTAACGACACTCCCTAAACTGATTTGTCGACTGTCCACAATGGCGTCATAGGGTGCTTTTATATAGGTCCGTTCTAAGTTGCGATTTGCGCGCTTTTCGCTGGCTTGTGCAGCTCTGTACTGCGCTAGTTTGTCAGCCAATTGCGGCTTTCTGAGATATAATTCAGATGGAATGGTTTCACTGGCATTGTTTTTTATCCGTTGCCATTCCGTTTTTGCCACATGCGCCTGAGCTTGTTCAATTTCAAGGGCTGAATGCGCTTGGGCTAAATTAGCTTGTGCTTCAATGAGCGCCGCTTCATAATCATTGGGATCAATGCGCGCTAATACTTCACCAGCTTTAACAAAACCTCCTCGCACAAATTTCTCTGAGATTTGAATTATTTGACCACTGACTTGGGCAACGAGTTCAGTACTATATTTCGGTTTTACAATACCGTATGAGTCAACAGTAAGTTGCATGGGGGCAACTGAGACTGATTCAATTTCAACAAGTGGGTGAATGATTTTTTCGGCTTTTTCTTCTGGTGGTTGTTTCATTGCAGAAAATGCTGCTGCAACGCCAATTCCTGTAATGAGTACCGCAATCGGTAATATAATTTGTTTTTTACTAGCCACGTTATAGTCCTTCCTACTATTAAAACACGCAATATCAATGACGGCTGATATCTTTACCTATTATGATACGACAATAGATGTTTCTAGGTGTTTAAAGTCTAAGGTAAGTTGTAACAAAGCATTGCGATAACAGAAACATTTTTACATTTACAGTATCAGTATCAGGCGTATGGCTTCTTTGAGGGTGATACCTATTTAACCTCAGGTTTGGATAAGGGTTTTGGAGGAGAAAATGTTTTGCAAACAAACTTACGTACAATCCAATGATGATATTTTGTTCAATATCAAGGCGCTTTTATGCAGTAATAGCGGGCTATTACAAATGAAAGCAACGCCGAGAGTGAGAAAAATAGTTTTATTGGGCAAATGCGCTTATCCAGAGCTGAGGTTATTTAATGAATGCTTTTTGGTTGTGCAAGACTGATTGCATTACAAACTCGCTGCTTGTAAATATGGCAAATGATTGCTCTGGAGATCACTGCTGAATTTGCATGTAGGGTTAATTATTTTAACTGCAGCAGGAATTCGTGCTTAATGTACAGTTAAAGTGTTAAAATCATTCTATAACAGTAGCCTATACGGTTGCTTTCGATCGTGTCGCTAAATTTAGTAAGGAACCCACTTGGCAAATTTCTCTACTCATATAACAGCAAGTACAGTATCAAGTGCCATGCTAGGAACAACTTTATTGGCATCACACATTGTGACGATGTCAGAGAGCTTTCTGCTTATATTAATAGGCGCTTTGTCTGGATTATTGCCCGATCTTGATGCGGATGATTCAACATCGATAGGATGGTTATTTTCTATTTTAGGCTGTGTGCTTGCTGGTGGTTTTATTGCGACTTACCCATTATCATCATTATTGTCGGTTTGGCTTTGTGCAGGCGGTATTTACGGCCTAGTTTGGTTTTTAGTTAAACCAATATTTGAAAGCATTACGGTGCACCGGGGAAGTTTACATTCAATTTTAGCTGTACTTATGTTTACGCTACTTGGATGTGTTTGTGCACTTCAGTTGGGGGCCACGTTGAGTTTTTCACTATTGGTAGCACTCTTTGTTTTTTTTGGTTCTTTAGTACACTTGCTTTTAGATGAATGTTACAGCGTCGATTTAGCTAACAATCGTATTAAGTCTTCATTTGGCAGTGCAATGAAGATTATTGATATTCGTTACCCCTTTATTGCGTTGTCGCAGTTAGGTCTGGTAGGGGCTGGCTATTACTACCTTTATCAGCACTATACACAGATACCCACAGTGGTCGTAAATTGGTATGAGAAATTAATGCAGTTAACCATCGTACCCAGTTTCTAGGGTTATGATGACTCTTCATACATACCATCAAATGATCGCGAGATAAGCGTAAATTGGGGGTATATAGTTGATTAATATAAGGAGTGACCTTGGCTAAAAAATTTTATGTCGTTTGGCAAGGGCGAGAGCCTGGAATTTATACTAATTGGGCACAATGCAAAGCCCAAGTGGATGGCTTTTCAGGTGCTAAGTACAAGTCTTTTTCAAGCCAAGAAGAAGCTGAGTCAGCCTTTGGAGGAAGATCATTCCCACAGCGTAAGATTAAAGATATTTCATCCAAAATTACAAAAAAGAAGCCTAGTGCTTTGTCACAAGCGCACATTGATCAAATGGCTTATGATATAAAAATTTATACCGACGGGGGTTGTGAACCAAACCCAGGGGAAGCGGGAACAGGGCTAGCTGTTTATGAAAATGATGTACTTAGTGAGCTGTGGTACGGGCTTTATCAGTCAGTCGGAACGAATAATACCGCGGAATTACGCGGATTAAATCAAGCTTTGTTGATAGCACAAGATAAGTTATCAACAGGAAAATCTGTGGTTATTTATTGTGATTCAAAATATTCAATTGATTGTATTACCAAGTGGGCAAGTAATTGGGAGAAAAAGGGTTGGACGAAGGCTTCTGGAGAAATAAAAAACTTAGATATTATTCAACCTGCGTATGCACTTTATCAGACACTTGTATCGAAGATCGCGATATATCATGTGAATGGACATGTAGGTATTGAAGGCAATGAACTTGCCGACAGAATGTCTATTCTGGCGATAGACTCAAAAGAAGAAGGCTTATGCCGATATAATAAAAATGTTGATATACCAACTATATTGGCTATGCGCACAGGATAAATATTTTTAAGGCGCCTGAATTTCAATATCTCTATTTTCAATAGCTCGGTACAATGTGAACTGTTGAATGTCGACTATTTTCAGCCGTTATGAGCATAACGAAGGGTGTTTACTTTTTTGCAATATAATGGGGCTGATTTTAAGTCGTGATTATCCCATCACTTTGATATATCTATTGTCACAATGAACGTGCAACTGCCAAACGAAGGGTTTAGTGGCCCAAAAGTGATTTTTATGACGTGAACGCCCAAGCAATGAGTCAACTTTCTTGTGAGTTTTTTGCAAGTATTGATTGTTTTGCTTGTGCTTTAGATGCATGAATAAACCCATGTCATTGTTTACTAAAGGCAAATATGCACTGAGTCGTATGGGGGGACTAATGTAAAATAAGTTGCTCTATTATTCTAGAGCAACTTATGGTTTGTTTTATATAACAGGGAGTTTTTTAAATTCTATTAGAAGTCTAGATTTACGCCGATATAGCCTGAGCGACCTAGTAGAGCCCAACCATTATAGGCACCACGGGCAGTGGTCCAATGGTCACCGCCATTGTTATCAGTAATATTGTTGATACCTACATAGACAGAAGCCATATCAGTTAGTTGATAATCTGCGCGAATATTGTGAATACGGGAATGTGATGGTGTATCACTATCACGGAAGCTTTCAGCCTCATCATCATCAAATCGACCTGACGTTTTAAATTTGAATGTCCAACTTAGGGTTAAATCATCCAGTGTATATTTAGTAACGAGGTTAGACGCCCATTTTGGTCGGCCTAATTGACCTGCTTCGTTATTCGTTTCAGCTGTACCTTCTGCTAAATCTTGAGTCGTAGTTGAGTCTTCATATAATCTGGTTGCTTTGAAATCAAATGACAATGCATCCCAGCTATAATATAACTCGAAATCAGTTCCTCTCACGCGGCCTTGGTCGAAGTTTAAGCTCAGTGGACGAACATAATCTACGTCGCCATTGTCTTTTCGAGTTACTAGGTTACAGAACATATTATCAATGGAGTTTGCTGCCAAATCTACGCAGTTTTCCATAACGTCTTCACCGTCAAACTCAGATATTTTGTCTTTTAGCTTAATGTCAAAAAAGTCAACCGAGAGTGTCAAACCTTCAAGTATTGAGGTTGGTGTATATACAAAACCAACCGTCAGTGTATTGGCTTTTTCTTGTTGCAGGTCTGCGTTACCCGAGTTTCTGACTTCTCCGCGAGTTGTTTTAATATTTGAGTTCCAACCTGCTGGAATACCGTATAGTGCACAGTTGGCTTTACGGCGCCCATCAGCAGGGCCGCCATCTATATTTGATTCATCACAAGGGTCGTTAATTGTTGAGAAACCAACACTTTCACCTGCGTATAGCTCATATAGCTGAGGCGCACGAACGGCTTGTGAGAAAATAGAGCGTAATCTGACTTCTTCATTAATTGACCAGTTTACAGCAAACTTAGTACTTTCAAAACGATTTTCATTGGTTGAGTAATCGGCAACACGATACGCAGCTTCTACTTCAAGCAGTTCGGCAAATGGCATGTCACTAATGACAGGTACTAATAGTTCAACATACGCTTCTTTAATATTACGGCTTACATCTAATGGTAGCTTTGTAGATGATAAGTTACCCGACGCCCATAGCTCTGAAGGGTCAAAGTGAATACCTTCGTATCGAACTTCTAAGCCACTACTCATTTGCATAACACCTGCTGGTAGCTCGTATAAGTCACCAGATAAGTTTGCTGTAAAGGCGTGGTTTACTGAGTCAGTTGTAGCGACAAATGCATCGATTACATAATCTGTCAATGCTTGAGACTGACGTTCAAAAGGTGAGAAGCTAGGGCAATTTCCGGCTTCAACACATGGACCAATAACTTGTAATTGACTATCTAGACGGTCCACTCTCAACTGAGTTTTGTTTTCTAAATCATTCATTGATTTACCGGATGAAAAATTCACATCCCAAAACCATTCGTCATTATATACGCCAGAGAAAGTCAAAGATGAACTGAAGAATTCACGAACATTTTTGTGCTTACGACCTCCAATCTCATGAAATGTGTGGTGAAAGCCAATCCAATCGGTATCTTGAAAATTGTCTGTAATGGAAGCTGGAGTGTCGAATAGTTCCTTAACATCAGCTACCTGCATCCACGCGCGTTTGAATGGTGGGTCAATGACATTATTAGACTCTGTTCTAGCAAGTGTTACATCAAATGACATATCAAAGTCATCAAACTGATAATTTACAGAAGAGAATAGGTTAATACGCTCAAATGGGTCTTCAATATTACCCCATCGAGTGCCCTCGTATCCATTACTGGCATCGACTAACCAGCCGTCATACATGTCTCTGTATCGAGCTCGAAGTGCCACATCTTGAGTCGATTCATCAAAATCGTACCAATCATAGCCATCATCATCATTGTTGTATACAGAGAAGATAGTTTCAGGTACACCCCACGGGATTGGTGAGACGTTTTGAACCCAAATTTTACTCGGCTGCCCATCGGCTTTATTTGGGTTTGTTACTGAACGTTGGTAATTATACGCTTTTTCACGGTCGTTTTGCGTTAAGGCGGATTCTGATAAGTAATCGACGGCAACGGTAAAGTTACCATTGTCATCATCGAAATTAAAACCATGGGTAAATGATAAGCTGCGTGTGCTATGACCACCTTCTTGCGTACCAGAAAGGTGTGCGTTTGCTTTAGTACCTTCAAAGTCTTTTCGCAGAATAAAGTTAACAACGCCTGCAATTGCATCTGAACCATAAATTGCTGATGCACCACCCGTCATAACTTCTACACGTTCAATTAGAGAGGCCGGGATAGTACCAACATCAGCGAAAAGCCCTTGGTTATCAGTAGATACAGAAGGGGGACGTTTACCATTTACCAATACTAGAGTACGCTCTTCACCCATATTGCGAAGATCTAATATATTTAGACCTGAATTACCAAACGAGTAGTTCCCTGAAGCGGAATCAAAACCATCGGAAAATTGTGGCATGCCTGTAAGAATATCATTTACGTTCTGAGCACCAGTTAGTTTGATGTCTTCTGCTGAGATGACAACGGTAGGAGAAGGCGCTTCGAAGTTGATTCGTTTTATACGAGAGCCTGTAACCATAATTCGTTCTGGTGTATCGACGTCAACTGAATCATTTGCCTGTGCAGTAGCCCCAAGACTTGCAGCTGAAACAGCAAGTGCAAGTAAACTTTTATTTAGCTTTGTATTAGCTACCCATTGATTATTCATTGTGTATACCCCTTAGTATCACTAATTATTGTTATATTTTTCATATGCTTTCTGTGCATGCAAATAAGAGTTACTGTTTTGCTTTTGGAAAGAATAACTATCAACATCTGGTTGCTGATATATTGTATACAATATATCAAGTGTAGGTAATTACAAGTCCTTTTATTGGGTAATTTTGTGTAAAAGGGGATTGTTGATGTTTTTCAGAAAGGATGGTTTAACCTTTTTTTTAAAAATTAAAGTAATTTTTTGTTGGTTTTACATTATTTTCGCATTTTTTATTTGATTGTTTTGCTTTACCTGATTGAATTTTTCTTGCGTTTAATGTTGTTATTGTGGTATTGATTTGTTTATTAAAACAGTAGCTGTCGTTATCTATAGGAATAAGTTAAAGGTGACTCTGTTGTGGTGGTCTGATTCAGTGGGTAATACATTTCTTGTTTTTGAGTAAAACAGGATGGTATGAGGGCTCATTTCTTAGTTCTACGGGAGAGAAGGGGTTACTCGTTAAAGCAACATGTAAATGAGGACGGGGCAGCCGTATCCGTAGGGTATTTTAATTCAGTATAACAGT
>NZ_JAGJEE010000022.1:0-81606 GCF_018100885.1 Pseudoalteromonas sp. MMG013
GGATGTGAGATCATACACACCCCGTCTTCCTGACGCCGGTCAGGGCCCACATACCGCATATGTTTCAATATGGACCCTGAAGCAAGTTCAGGGCGACGAAGGTGGTGCACACTTCGATATGAGGTCATACACATCCCGCCTTCCTGACGCAGGTCAGGATCCACAATACCGCACATGTTTCAATATGGACCCTGAAACCAGTTCAGGGCGACGAAGGTGGGGGAAAGGCGACGAAGGTGGGGGAAAGGCGACGAAGGTGGGGGAAAGGCGACGAAGGTAGGGTAAGGGCGACGAAGGTTTAATTTAAGATGAAGGATAGGGGCACAGAGCGTTTTTTATGGCTTAGTGTTGAAGTAACAGTAGCAACTAAAAATATCGTTGTAAGTTGGGCTTACTATGCTGACTCAGGCGTTTTAGATATCGCTTTCTCAGGTTTATCCTTGTTATTTTGAATTTGGGCTGCGTGTTGCTGTGAATACATAAAAAACCATATGTGCCTTCTTCGCTGTGTCATTTTTTTCATAGTGCAAACCCTTTGCATGACTTATTTCACTTTCCCCGAAGGGGGTTCTATTTGGTACTTCACAGTGTACCGTGCGCCTATTTAATAGCACATATGCAATAAGGTGTCACAGTTTTGCTTATGAAATATTTTCTGGTGTTATGCCTATTTATTGACTAGGTTTCCGGTTTGTTTAAAAGCGTGTTAGCGGGCAATGCGACTTCGACCAATGTACCTTGGTTTAGTTCACTGAAGCATTTTATGGTGCCGTTGAAATGTTGATGAATAATGTTGTACGCAATGCTTAAACCTAATCCAACTGCGCCATCTTGTATGGACGTGGTATAAAAAGGGTCGAAAATTTTGTCAATGAGCTCAGGGGCGATACCTTGCCCATTATCTTGACAGCGAATAATGAGACGTTGCTCAATAAGATGGTAACTCAAGCGAACTTCTTTAGAGGCTTGTTCGGTAAATGCATGCTGTAACGCGTTATGTATTAATATTAGTAACACTTGGTTAAGTGAATTTGAACTGGCGAAAATATGGAGGGAGTCTTGAGAATCTAAGTACAAACTGATGTTTTTGGTTTGGGCTTGTGTTGCGGCTACTGCGATAACTTGTTTGCATAGTGTATGTAAGTCAATTTTACCGATTTGTGTATCACTGCTATTGGCTGCAACTTGTTTAAATTGTTGAATTAATTCGGCGGTTCTGTGCAGATTTGGGGTCATTAAGTCATGGGCTTGTTGGTAGCGCTCAATAAATACTTCTAAAGTTTGGCGTTTAAGTTGGTTGTTGGTGAAATCGAGCTCTAGTTTTTTGAAGTCTTCATCTAATGTTGAAAGCGCTGTCATGGCAATGCCTAATGGGGTATTTACTTGATGAGCAACTCCCGCGACCAGATGTCCAAGACTGGCCATTTTCTCTTGCATAACCAGCTTTTCTTGGGTGGTTTTTAACTGCTCTACACTGAATTTTAGTTGATCATGTACCTCAATTAAATTTTGATGTGACTTGGCATTAGCAAGTGCAATCGCGGCATATGATGCGAGTGTTTCGAGTATGGTAATATCATTTTTAGAGTAGCTGTTTTCTCTAAAACTTTGCATACCAATTACACCAATGACTTGTTTTTGAATGCTCATTGGGACATAAATCATAGAGACCGCTTGTGCGCCGGTTTTGCCATTGCTGAGCGTGTGAATAGCTGAGTCTGGGTTTGGGTGATACAACTCAAATTGCTGGTCATAATTATTGATTAAAATACTTTGGTTATTAATGGCGCAATGCACCGCAAGCTGGCCAAGGTTATTCAAAGAGCGCTTGTATGTTTCAAACCGTATACCTTGCTCTGTTGCAAACTCAAAGACCAAATGTTCTCTGTCTTGATCAATTAAGCCAATACCAAAGGTGTCAGCACACGCTATTCCGGCCATGTGCTCATAAATATCATGAAACACTTCATCTAACGTTAAATGACTGGTGAATTGCCGACCTATTTTGTTAATTGCAGCGAGCTCTTGGGTACGCTGACCAACTAATACTTCCAAATATTTTGCCCGAGCTTTAACAATATCAATGCGCCATTTAAACAACCCACTGATAATTAAGGTAACACTCATGGCAATCAGTAACTTAAACCACTGGGTTTGCCAAAATGCCGGCATAACATTGATAGGCAGCTTTAGGGGTTTAACTTGTCCAGCAACGTTATTGTATTGTGCACGTACTTCTAATTGGTAATGTCCAGGGGTTAAATTTGTGTAACTGATCCATCGACTATTTTCATCTAAAGGCAGCCAGTGCTCGTCTAAACCAATAAGCCGATATTCGTAGGTAATGTGTTTCGCGTACACTAGATCAATAGCAGCGATTTGGGCACTGAATGTGCGCCCATTAGGGTCTAACGTCGGCACTGTATTGGTGGGTACGGCATAAGTCTTTCCTCCTTGTCGCCATTTACGTATCACAATCTCGCTGTTATGGGTTGGGGCATTGTAGCCGTCAGGTTCAACGATGAGCACGCCTCGGGTACCGCCAAACAACATTGCACTGCTGGTTTTTTGCGCATAAGATCCGAGCCAAGTTGTACCAATACTGGCCCCTTCGTCTGCGCCATATTGATGTAACTGACTTTTATCAAACTCTAAAATTGTGGCGCCGCTCCATAAGCGACCATTACTGTCTATTAATGCATTGCCACCAGGCTTATAAGAGCCTAGCCCCATCGCGTTTTGTTTATCAAAAAATTGAGGCGTATCTGCATTAGCATTGGGAATTTCATCAAACCCGGTTGATGTGACCACGTATAACCCATCTGCTTTATTGGTGATCAGCCCCAGTACGTAATTGTTACTAATATCACTGTTATGGGCGCTATATTGTTCAAATAACGTGGCATTAGGTCTTAATCTAAACAATCCTAAATGGCACGCAACCCAGAGGTTTCCAAACTTATCTTCGTATAGGTTGGTAATACTATCGAGTAAAGGTTGGTTATCAGGTTTATTAATAAAATCGCAGCGGGAGAATGCATCATTTATGATACATGCCCCTCTGTTCGTGCCAACTGCAACTCGACCATCGCTCAACCCCAATAATCGAAAAATGGAGACAGACTGTAACCCTGCTATTTTTTGTGCAACGGCCTTTTGGTTGGGAATATCAAGTCGCATAATACCCTGTGCATGTGTGCCAGCCCACACTGTGCCTGAGTCGTCTTGCGTTAAAGCGATAACGCTGGTGAGTTGTTCGCCGCTCACAGTTTTAGAAATATGGGCAATTTTACCTTTATAAGGGTTAAATATGTCGACCCCCCCATTTTTACTGCCAAACACCCAATGGCCGTTATTGAGTATGGTTACGGCGCGGATATTTCCATTGCTTAATCCGGTGTTGGTCATTAATGAGTGGCGAATGTGTGCGAAATGTCCGGTGCTGTTTAGGTCTAAGCGTTGCAGCCCCCCGCCCCAACTGCCGATCCACAATGAATTATCAGGACCTTTAATTATTTTGCCTAAATCGTTAAAGGTGAGGCTAGATATGTTTGATGGGTCGTGCACGAACTGGCGTAAGAAAGTCTGTGATTGAACGTCAAACAACCAAATACCTTCACCGTAATTTGACGCCCAAATATATCCATCATCTGATAATACGGCATTTCTAAAATAAGACTTCTGCGCCGTGCTAGGCATGTTCTTTGGCGCTGATACATGGTTTTTACCATCCCAAATCCACAGTCCTCTGTGGGTGCTAATCCAGTAGCTACCGTGTTGGTCGGCAATAATGTCTCTTACATTTAAATGTGATACGGCAGCAATAGTTTGTACTGAATCATTTTTTATTTCTACCACACCATAGGTGCCTGCGATCCAAATAACATTGGGACTGGGCTCAAAAATACGATAGGTAATGCCGGTTATATTATGAGGTAAGGCATATAATTGACTCACTTTACCTGTTTTATCTAGTTTATTAACACCTTTGTCGTGCCCTACCCATATAGACTGCTGTGAGTCAACGAATACACTGCGTAAAGAGTTACTGGCCAATTTTGCAGGAACAGTTGTGGTGTTATAGCGGGTTACTTTGGCATTTTTAGGGTTTAGACTGGCCAGTCCGTTACTGCGAGTGGCAAGCCAAATAAGGCCTGACGCTTGCTCTGCGATACTAAATATATAGGAGCCCGGTAAGCTGTTGATATCGTCTTTTTTATGCTTATATCTATTGAAGTGATAGCCATCATATTCGACTAGGCCGCTTTGAGTCGTCAACCACAATACGCCATTATTGCTGACCAACCCTGAGGTAACAACCCCATTAATGATTTGCTCTTCATCATCAATGTTTTGAAAAGCGGGCTGGCTAAATGGGAAGTTAACGAGTGGGCTGGCATTGGCGTAGCCAAATGCGCCAATGAGCAGAGTAAACTTGACCATTGCTGATAAAATACTATTTCCATAGCGGTTTTTCATCCATGCAACAGAGCAAATACGCACTGGTTTTCTTTTCATAGTTGTTACCCTGTTCGGGATGATCAAAGTATACGCTATCAGTATTAAATCCTAATTATTGCAGCATTAAAAACGATATGAGACAAATGAGGGAGAATTATGAATACCCACTTCTATTTCGTTTTTTAATGATGATGGGTGGTATTACGTGTGTACATTATACCCATTTTTCGAATTACCTTATTAAAAGTAGGTACAACCGAGCACATATCAATAACGACTAAAGTGTAAGCCCCCACCATGTTATAACAAGATCTAATAGTGTATAAGTATGGCACTTACGGCGTGACCTGCGCAGGTTTATATGCATTAAATCTATGGAAAATCAGTGTGGCGTACAACAAGTAACAATAATAAGCACAGTGCTGGTGACAAAAAGCACCAACACTGTGCTTATATTTAGAAGGTTTGGTTGCATTCATATGTCTCAATTATAAATTGAGCGTGTGGTCAATGTTTACATGAGCAATAAAAGCAGGGTCATGACTGACGAGTAATATGGCACCTTGATAGTGTCTGAGTGCGCTGGCGAGTTGGTGTTTTGCGTCAGCATCTAAGTGATTATCCGGCTCGTCGAGTAATAATATAGGTTGATTGGGTTGATGACTCACAATGAGCATAGCTAATTTCATTTTTTGCCCTCCACTTATATGCATTGTAATGCTGTAAACATGGTCTTTTTTGAAGCCAATACCTGCCAGTAAGGTACGTGCTTCACTTATACTAAGAGTTGGGCAAAGCGAAGTTAAATTGTCTAATACGCTGTGATTGAGCTTGAGCAACTGATAGTTTTGATCTAAACAAACGGTCGTTGAGTTGAGCTGCAATGTGCCCGACGTAGCTGGTATTTTTTGTTGTAACACATTCAATAAGGTTGATTTTCCTGCGCCATTGTTGGCACTAATATGCCATTTCTCACCCTCACGTACGACAAGATCAACGGTGGATTGTGTGCCATAGGGGAGTTGTAGTTGTAGCGCTCTTATTAAGATTTTTCTTTTTCGGGTTACGTGCGATTGTAATGCAAAATGGGTAGGTACAGTGTTGGTCTGTTTAGCAAGGAGTAGATTGGCTTTGTGTGTTAGTTTAGCATGTTGTTGCATAGCCGTGATTTTTTGGCGCTTTGTATTGGCTGAGGCGTGGTCTTTTTTGGCATCCAATAATACTTTTGCTTGGCTGCCTTGCTTACGTAAGGCATTACCTTGTGCTGCGCGTTGTTGGGCTTTTTCATGATTTGTTTGTGTAGCCAATTGTAACTTACGTTGTTCGCGTTTTATGTGATTAATTTGCTGATTTAAAGCCTGCTCAAGGCGCCCTTTGTGCTCTAAAAAATCGTGATAATTGCCTGAAAATGCTGTTAAACCATGAGGAGTAAGTTCATAAATTTCCGTCATTTCCTGCAGGAGTAGTGGGTCATGACTAACAATTAATATTGCGCCATTAAATGATAGCAATTGCTCAATCAGCCACCGTTTCCCTTGGAGATCTAAATGGTTGGAAGGTTCATCGAGGATGAGGGCTTGATGGTTGGCGTTAAACAACTGCCATAATTTTAATCGTGCAAGTTGACCACCACTTAGGCTACGGCAGTGCTGCCAGTAATCAGTACTAATATTAAGCGCATTAAGTTGTGTTTTGAGCTGCGCAGCCAATAACCAGTTATCACCAACAGTGGCAAAGTCTTTAGGGTCGCAACTCCCCATGGAGATAGCATCTAAGGCATGTAAACTCGCTGAAAGCCCTAAAAATTCGGCAATGGTCAATGTTGACGTGGGCGATTTTTCTTCGTGATGCTGGGTAAAATAGCCAATATTTGTATGGCAAACCACGTCACCTTGAGTTGGGGGGATCTCACCTCGAATTACTTTAATTAATAGGGATTTACCTATGCCATTACGGCCAACAAGGGCTGCACGCGATGCCGTTAAGTTCCAAGATAAATTGTGAAAAAGGGCGTCTCCACCTGAGAGCTGCAAACTGAGATTATGAATTTTAAAAATGGGCACAATGAGCCTCCTGATAAAAACAGGCGCAGTGAGGTAGCCAATATGCGAGATGTTGCGACACTGTCGCGAACTTATTTAATAGGTATAGAGCTACGCCCACTAACCCTGTAGATCCAAAAAAAGAATGAGAATTCGGATAACAGGACTTAGTTGTTCATGACGGCGTACACTCCACAATAGAAATAGGCATCCAGTGTAATGGATTTATCAATATAAATTCAAGCGCTTACTGATGTTTAATAGCTGACTCTATAGACATTTGGTCAGCTCAGCAAAGAGTCACTTGTAATAGAGCATCAAAATTACGAGCGTTCAGTTATTATAAAAAAAGGTGACGTTTTCGTTATTCATGATAGTGACAAGCAATTGCATTGGTGAGGCCGTTGGCTGTGGTAGCCAGAGTACTCTGGCTACGCTTAGCGCTAAGGTTACATTAAGCTAGCAACCGGCCATTTCTGGCGAGGTGTAATCCCAACATTTCCATGCACCAGTACATAACCGTGTATCGTCGCATTGTCGCATTGTATCGCAAAACGCTGAATTTGGGCCACCTCCAGCTATTTTTGGTGTTTGCGCATGACCTAAGCCTTTACCTTCTTGGTATAAACATTTTAAGTGAGTCTTAGTCAGTTTTAGTTTCATAAGTATTTCCTTCTATTCTGATGTTAAATTACTACCCAACATAAATTGCATACAATATATTGTCAATGTGTTTTCAATTCATTTACAGTGCACCGCTGTCGGCTTGCGTCATATTATTATGCGTTTCATTGCTGTGATGTTAAGAAGCTTGGCCAAGCTATTACGCGTTATGGAAAAGTGGCGCTCGATGATTGGCTGTTAAGGTTTTTAACTAACCTCAGGTTTGGGTAAGGGTTTTGGAATAGAAAATTTTTGCAAACAAACTTACGTACAATCCAATGATGATATTTAGTGCAATATCAAGGCGCTTTTATGCAGTAATAGCGGGTTATTACAAATGAAAGCAACGCCGAGCGTGAGAAAAATAGCTTTATTGGGCAAATTCGTTTATCCAGAACTGAGGTTAACTAACGAGTTGCATGTTTACACAACACAGTGGATAAACAATAAGCGTTGGGATTACATCGCTTCGTAATTTATTTATGACACTGAATACACGCTAGTGGTGATAGGTACAAATAGGGAGGTATCGTAGATATAACAAAATGTGATTTCTCGTGTTAAGTTATTAATACGTGAACGGCAAAGGTATTACACTGTGTGGCAACAGCAGCTTGCATTACTCTATAAATCTCAATATCGTAAAATTATTGCGGTGCTCGTCAAGCTCTTTGGTATTCATAATATTCAGCTTGCTGAAGATGTAGCTCAAGATGCTTTTAATAAGGCATTATTGAAATGGCCAAATGAAATGCCTGATAACCCCTGTGCTTGGTTGCTCACTGTAGCTAAGAATCAAGCCTATGATGTACTACGAAAACAACAAACCCACGACCAATATAGCATGCAAACCATAGCTTGGCAGGCCAGTAACACTCCCCTAGCACGTTCATTGGATGATGCCTTTACTGAATCACAAATTCAAGATGATCAACTCCGTCTCATTTTTTGTGTATGTCAGTGTGATATCAATATTGAGAATCGCATTGGGTTTGCTCTAAATGTGTTATGTGGACTATCAAGCGCAGCGATCGCAAGAGCATTGTTACTTAAAGAAGAAACAGTAAAAAAAAGACTTTACCGCACAAAAAAACGCTTAGCACAAAGTCAGTTTGAACTGCCAGAAAACCATAAACTTAATGCGTCATTAGAGGCCGTTCACACCATTTTATATCTATTGTTTAATGAAGGGTATTTAAGCTCGAGTGAACGAGAGCCATTTAATGCAATGCTCTGTGCTGATGCCATTGGCATGACTAAACTATTGTTACTTAATGATGATACCTTTAATGGCGAGACCTTAGCGCTATTGGCATTGATGCAGTTTCACTTTGCACGTTTTAACGCTAGAAAAGATAGCCAAGGAAAAGTTGTCTCACTTGATTTACAGCAACGTTCGTTGTGGTGCAAAAGTCTTATCTGTGAAGGGCAACAGTTATTAGTTTTGTCTTTAGCATATCAACCAAAAATGCTTGGGCGGTTTTTAATTGAAGCACAAATAGCGCAATTACATTGTATGACAGCTGATTTTAAACACACCCCATGGAGTATGATTATTCGTTTGTATTCTATGCTGTATCAAGTAACGGGATCTGCACATGCATTACTGAATAAAGCGATAGCACTTGGTTATGCAGGGCAATGTGGTGAAGCGATTGGGTCATTGGAAAACCTGACTAACAACAGTGAGTTTCAACAAAGCCATGCGCTTGATGCTACTTTAGCACACCTATATGCGCTAAAAGGCGATAGAAATATGGCGTTAATTCATGCTGAGTTGGCAAAAAAAAGAGGTGGGACTATATTGGAGCATCAAATTATCCGGCAACAGTTGCAACGCTTGTTGAATGATTTACATTGATTTAAATATATATGTGCAGTTTAATTAAATTTCATTAGTAAATTAGCAATAAATTGGTTGTGGTTTTTGTTTTTTAGAATTTAATGTGTTTTTTATTTTATTTACAGAATGTGAATTATGATGTTCTTGTTTTTTATTTGTACCACTAAAGTCTAGCTATTAAGTATTAATATATTTATATACTTTGTAATTGAGTCAGGAAGGCTCAGATTGATATTATTAAATTATAAGGTAATAAAATGAAAAATACACTGGTAGCAATTGCAGCGTTAATGTCTTTCAATACGCTTTCTGCGGATTTAACCTTTCAAAACACAAATGAAATGAGCTATGCAGAAATTAACGATGTAAGAAATAAACTTTCTGATTCTGAATTATTAAAATTTGATGATGCTGTCAACATGCAAATGAGAATGGCTGTAGTATATAATGATATGAACTACAGATCTCAATATCGAGTTATTGTTGAAGATACGCCAGATTTCCGAGTTATTGGTTTTAATGACAATACCACGGCAATTAAAGTTTATAATGCGATTGGTGTGACTGTTTATCAAAAAGCGAATTATGGTGGTCAATATAGAACGATCATAGGTGATTTAGCCGACTTTAGATTAATTGGTTTTAATGATGATACGAGTTCTATGAAGTTCTTTTAACGGGCATAGCCAATAATGAAGTCGACCTTGTTTGAGGCACTTCATTATTGGGTGAGGTTTGCTTATTGGTTTAAGTCACCAGAAATACGGCCTTTGATATTATCGATACTCACGCTACCAGATCCTGCATCTGAAATATGTAAACTGCCAGCATGGTTTACTTCTATGTCTCCCGAGCCGTCTTCAATCGTGACTTTACCCGCAATTTTTGCCACTGAAATACTGCCACTGTCATCTTCTATTTCAACATTCTTTTGTGCACGGTACACGTTTAAATCACCACTACCATCATTGATGGAAATATTACCTTGCGCGTTTTTGATATTGAGGCTGCCTGAGCCATCTTTAATGTATATTTCACCCACTGTGTCGTGAACTTTCATATCACCTGAGCCATCCACGATATGAATATCGCCTTGTGCGTGACTAATATCGAGGCTCCCAGAGCCATCCTTAATATCAATTGCATAGCCACCATTGATATTAATATCACCTGATCCGTCATCAATATTAATATTGTGACCGCCGTTGATACTGATTCCACCGGAATTATCTTCAATGTTGATATGGCTTGTTATTCCCTGAATATGGATGTCGCCAGAGCCATCATCAATATCCAACGCCATAGTCTCTGGTACATAGACGACTAAATCAATACGGGGGCTTTGGTTACCGACGACCCAGATATTACCACTGCGAGAACTGGTTTCCGCAATTAACTTGGCTGTGCTGCCAGAAGTGTCTAATGTAAAAGTGTACCCTGACCCGTCGTAAGTATAAATATCGGCATCAACTTTGATTTCAGACAGGTTTGGCGTGCCTATTACTTTTAAAGAGCCAGCACCAAGGTTGGCATCAAGAGATGTCAGTCCTGCAGTGCTTACTGCCAATTGTTGTATTTCATGCTTGTCTGCTTTTGCCGCGGCACCGCCAACGTGAACAATACAGCCACTTAAGACTAAAGCTGCACATATTGGAGTAAGAATCTTGATCATCATTTTGTTCCTTTGAAGGAGTTTGCTTTTATGTTGAAGAAGCAATCATAATGCCAATAGTTAACTTATTGATAATTAATGTTTTGTGGTTTTTTTATAACGTCCGATGTGGACATCGGACGTCCGTTTAACCAAAAAATCGCCTTTTTGACGAATTAATATTTAGCTGTTGTCGGTACACATGATTTGTCGAATTTCGACTTCAACACCAGGATAATCAAATATTGGGCATGATTTAGCCAATGTGGTTGCATCATTTATATTGTTTGCTCGAATAATTGAGTACCCTGAAACCAATTCTTTGAATTCAGCTGCAGCAATATCAGTTTCAACTTTATCATTTGAAAGTCGCTTACCTGAATAATCAAGTGGTGAACCGCCACTGACGAGTTGTTGAGTCGCTTCTAATTGCGCCATCCATTGCCCCCATTTTTCCATACTTTTGGCCATGTCTTGCTCTGTTGTATTTGCCATCCAATCTGGATCGCCGCCTTTATAAATCAACATAAATTCATTCATGATATATCCTCGTTTTATTAAATGAAGTGTAAGTGTTCTATAAGTAGACGTTGTGAGTGTGTTATCGAGGACAATGCACAGACATAAATTTATTTTTTTATAGGCACTCAGTATTATGTTTTGACAGTAAAGCGTCCCAGTGGTGTTTGAGCACAGTGGTAGGCCTGTTTTTACGCTTTATAGTTTGTGTTTCGGTTTTTTATTGAGTTGAACTATCACAACCTTCATATACTCGTTGATTGCCTTTATGCTATTTGACCAATTTTTTATCAGCCTTAATAAGAGCCTGGCTAATTTTCCGGCTCTGTAAATGGGGGCGACTGATGGACGGTAAGTCTTGTTTTAAATGAGGATTGAGGTGAATTGTTATCAAGGTACTTTTTCTCTTGAGTTTCATAGTGCTGGCGCTTCATACTTGATTCATATTGTTTTGATATATTTATAACTAAGCTACATATAAGGGGGTTTCGTGATTAAGTCGATATTTTTAAGCGCTATTTTTGGTGTTTGCATGATCAGTGGGCCACTTGCAGCTAATGAGTTGTATGATGTAAAAAAAGCCATTCCCTCAGTGCATTTTGATATTCGGTACTTCGGCAGTAATAACTTTGTTGGTACTCAGATTGATGGATATTCCGCCCCTAATTGTTTGTTATCTATTCCTGCTATCGCAGCGTTAAAAGTAGCGCAAACATCGGCTAAACAATTTGGCTTGAGCTTAAAAGTGTTTGATTGTTACCGACCCCAGCGTGCAGTAGATCATTTCGTAAAGTGGGCAAAAGATTTAACCGATAATAAAAATAAAGCGATTTTTTATCCTCAGGTAGAGAAAGCGCAACTTTTTGAGTTGGGGTATATTGCGGCAAAGTCGGGTCACTCTCGTGGCAGCACATTAGATATCACGCTGGTTGATAGCCGCTCAGGCGCTGAACTTGACATGGGAACCGGTTGGGATTTTTTTTCTACGTTATCATGGCCTTCTTCTATGGAAGTCACCACACAGCAAAGAGCAAACCGCATGTTGCTAGCGAACATTATGGCTAATTCAGGTTTTAAGGGCTTAAAAGAAGAGTGGTGGCACTTTACATTGAAAAATGAGCCTTTTAAAAATCGTTATTTTGATGATGAAATAGCCGATAACTAAGCGATAATGTATCGTATTATTGCGTGATTGTTATTGGCGGTAATTTGACGCTAAGACAGAAAATATCGATTATTTGAGTTTTTTGATGTGCATTTGATGAAAAGTAGCGCGTGTAGGCAATTAAATTGCAATGCCAAACTTAAAGTGACATCTGGTGATTTTCGATATTTTAGCGTGCATCTAGATGTGTTTTCATTGAAGTGGATGGTCTCTTTTTGTTGTTAAATTTGCATTTATTTTATGATTTATGTAAAGAAATTACATCTAACCCTTTCAATATCTAATACTAAATCATGTTTTAAAACAAAGTGGTATAAACAGTGAGTCATCACTTCTTTGAAAGTTAATCTATATACTTTAATTTCATAACCTTAAATAATAGGGCCGTTTTTATGAGGCTTTTATTGTACGCTGTAATCCTATGTAATTGATATACTATACCGCCTATATATAATCTTCCCAGCACAATCATTACTATTTCTTGAATTATTGTCAGTATTCCTTTGTTATGTAATTTTAGCGTTAATGCTTGGTATGTAAAATGCTAAATAAATATTTTCACATAATTTTTTATTCTACGTCATTCCTCCGATATTTAATTATAAATTGGAGAAGTGATGTTGGTTTCAAAGGATTATTCTTCCGCGGATATTCGCGCGTTTCGAGGACACAGTGATTTCTGGGTTTTATGGAGTGAACACGAAGAACGACTTGTACGGTGTTGTTATAAATGGTTGCACAATGATATAGATAAAATAGAAGATGCGGTGGCGCAAGCGTGTGAAAAAGCATATAAAGCTTATACAGCACGTGAGGACGATATTGAGAACGCTTTTGCGTGGTTGTGTCGTATTGTGCACAACACGTGCATGGACGTACACAGAGCGAATACCAAACAACAAGAGCTCGTAAATCAAGTTTCAGAGCTTCCACAGGAGTTTTTTTTTGCTGATAGCTATTCTAAAACATTAGAATCAGAACTTATTCAATCCAATATTTACCATCGACTTATGCAACAAATCTCCTATTTACCTGCTGAATTACGTCAGGTTGTCGAGTATAAATTTATGCATGATTTAGAGTATCCAGAAATTGCAAGTAAAATGAAGTTAAGTCAGGAGAATGTACGTAAACGGGTGCAGCTGGCACGGAAGAAACTGTCAGGTCTTAGGGAGGAGTATCGCGCTGGATAATATTAACTAACCTCAGCTCTGGATAAGCGAATTTGCCCAATAAAGCTATTTTTCTCACTCTCGGCGTTGCTTTCATTTGTAATAGCCCGCTATTACTGCATAAAAGCGCCTTGATATTAAACAAAATATCATCATTGGAATGTACGTAAGTTTGTTTTAAAAATATTTTCTATTCCAAAACCCTTATCCAAACCTGAGGTTAACTATTCGTTTTTCGCAAGATGTTACCGGTATTTTGCGCGAAGGTTTATTATCGAATAATTTTATTTTTAACCACATCGAAAAATTAATTTCCTGATTTTTAAGTTTATAAAAAATATACTTACTCTCCTAATAATCAATATTTATTTCACAACACTGCAGGTTCTCCGTTAGTTTCATAACAGAAGTTGATTCTGGTAAAAAACTCAGCAAATAGCGTGTATTTGTTGTACTAACAAAATTGTTTCATATTACTTCATAACGGGAGTGATGTGGCGGAGCTTACCTGGACCTTTGATATGACGACAGAAAGACAATGGTATGTGGTGTATACCAAACCAAATACAGAGAAAAAATTTGCAGAGCAGGTTGAGCGCTTACAAAGTGACTGCGAAGTATTTCTGCCTTTAATAACCCAAACGCGTAAATGGAGTGACCGAAATAAAACTATCAGCACAGTATTATTTAAATCATATGTATTCGTGTATTTAGATGGTAACGAATTTCAGCATATTAAGAGAATGGCGGGCTTTGTAAATTATGTCAGATTTAATAATCGGCCAGCAACAATTGCTTATGAACAAATTACCTTAATTAAACGTTCACTAAATACTGGATACGATATTTCAGTATTAGCGAACCGCTTAATTAAAGGCGCACGAGTAGAGATCATTGCAGGAAGCCTGCAAGGCTATGAAGGAACATTGATGGAGCTAAATAGCAAGCATGTTGTGGCGGTTGAAGTACATGGTCTTGAGCAAAGCATGCTCGTGAGTGTGCCCATCGAACTAATAAAAATTGTAGGAGAAGCGCACTATGGCTGAACTATCTCAACATGGGCTCTATGCATTAAAAGCACAGCTGATCTGTCACGAAGGCTTAGTGTGTAAACCTTACAAATGTACTGCTGGTAAGCTTACCATCGGTGTCGGGCGTAATTTGCAAGAGCGGGGAATTACTGAGCAAGAAGCGGAATACTTACTCGATAACGATATTACTATGGTACTTGGACAAGTAAGTAAGCAGCTTCCAGTGTTTAATCAACTGTCAGAAGTACGCAAGTTAGTGCTGTTAAATATGGCATTTAATTTAGGTATACAAGGCTTAAAGCGGTTTAAAAAAATGCTCGCAGCGTTATGTGTCGAAGAGTTTAATCTGGCAGCTCAAGAAATGTTGGATTCTAAGTGGGCTGAGCAGGTTGGGTATCGTGCCAAAGAGCTGGCCGATATGATGGCAAAAGGATAATGTGCTATGGCATCAATACAGGAAGAGCACAACGCTATCGTTGCCGCTGAGCGACACTTGGCGCAATGTTTTTATGCATTTGGACTCGCTTTAAAAGAGGCGAATGAAGATCTAGACCCAGCTGCAACACAACTTCATAATGCCACGACTACGCTTGCCAAAACTACGCGTTTTTTAGGAGTAAAAGCGTGGTTTGATTTAACTGACTCTGAAGTTACGTTACTCGCTTTGGTGTATATTCAAACTCTGGATCCCGACTGTGTAGCGCCATTTATAGGTCTGAGTTGGTTTGAGCAAGGGCCAACTTTAAGCCTCGACAAGTTGTTAACACTAAATGATAAGCGACTGAGTAAACGTACATTATTGGCAGAAAATATTGGTTCATCTCGCTTATTTACATTAGGCTTATTGAATCAATCGAGTCACTATATGAGTTTATCTTGTGCAGTTCAGATATCGCCATTGTTACAGCAATATTTACAAAGCGGCTGTGTATCGAGCTCGGATGGCGCATTATTTAGTGCAATAAAAAAGTATGACATTGACCCTGTTTTTAGCTGCAGTTTTGCCAAAGAACAACATAAAATAATCGCAAAGTATACGCTTTTGAACCATGACAATGCCGAACAAGCACTCTGGTATGGTATGCAATTAGCCGCTCATTCAACACTTTCAGTGAGTCAGTTCATTGGCGAAGCAGAAGAAGGAAAGCAGTACGATAGTCAAATACTGCAGGTGGAATTGGCTGAGTTACTGCTTAAGAATAAAGGCCAATCGGTTGTAATATATTGGCCTAATTGGGTGAACTATTTACACATAGCCTATCAAAATTTGCGAGCCATTATACAGCACTTGCCGCAGGTATATATTGTCACTATGGCTGAACCGCAACAGAGAAAACATGACATTGAGCATGTTGATGAGCGTGTAATTGTGATGCCAACTCAAGAAAAAGTCGCAAGCAGCTGGTTGGCATTGGCTCCAGCATCTCAGGCTAGGCTCGAAGCACGTGCTTGGCAATTGGCAACGCATTATCCCATCGCGCTTGAACGTATGAACACACTATCACAACATGCTATTCAATTAATGCATACGCCAGAAGATTATTGGAGCACATTACAAGCACAATGTTTACAAACACAGAGTGTAGGGTGTGATGAATTAGCAAAGCTCAGTCAGTCGCGTTTTACTTTGCAAGATATGGTACTTGCCAATAGCGTGGCACAACCATTAAAAGAGCTCGTGGCACGGGTGCGTTATCAAGCTGAATTAAAAGCGCGATTGCCTCGACTAAATAGTGGCTGTAAAGCGCTTTTTTGGGGCAAGCCCGGTACTGGAAAGTCGATGGCGGCAGAAGCAATAGCGGGAGAGTTACAGCTGCCTTTATATCTGGTTAACCTCGCAAATATTGCCAGTAAATGGATTGGTGAAACAGAAAAGCACTTAGCCAAGCTATTCGATTCAGCAGAGCGCCATAATGCGGTGTTGATGTTTGATGAGGCTGATGCCATTTTCGCCAAACGCAGTGAGGTAGAGTCAAGCCATGATAAAAATGCCAATATGGGAGTGAGTTATTTACTCCAGCGTATGGAGCATTACAGTGGTTTACTGTTACTGAGTACCAACTTTAAAGCAAATTTGGATGAGGCGTTTTTACGCCGATTTCATAATGTGGTTGAGTTTACTTTTCCCACCGAAACAGAGCGAATGACCTTGTGGCTGCATAGTTTAGGCGGTAATGCGGACGACGATTTACTCGGCGTGATAACGCCTCTAGCCCATCAGTTTGAGCTCAGCGCTGCACAGATAATAAATATTACCGAAACAGCACTATTACAAAGTTTAATGGCGGGTAGAGCATTGATAGTTCGCTCAGATATTGCCTGTGCGTTAAAGCGAGAACTGGCAAAACATCACGCCGGGTTTATGGCCCAAAAAGACATTTTAAAGTGGTTACAAGGAGGGCATCATGGACCCGACGCTATTGTATAAATTACAGCAAGCATTGCACGCGTTTATTACCGAACGAATATTGGCGATAGATCCGACTCAACAAGCGCTTTCGCAATCAGAACAAGGGGTTCAACTGAGCTTTAAAGCCCCTGATAAAGCATTTTTTGATAAAGTAGTCAGTGATATTCCTATGGTGAATTGTTATTTGATTGGCGTAAGTGAAGATGTTGCTCGTCGGCAAAGTGAAATTCCGAGAATGGAAGTGAATGATACGCAGTCAGGCAGTGTTTATTATAAAGAACCTAAATTTGTGACACTTACCTATATGCTGACCATCTGGAGTAAAGATGAAGAAAAAAGTGCTGAAATAGAGCACTTAATTTTAAGTTATTTACTCTGTGGTTTAGGACGTTACGACTTTTTACCTGCAGAAATATTAAACGCGCATGATATTCAACTAAACCCCTATGGCATACGCGCCCAGTTATTTGGTAATGAGCAAAGTGACAAGGTCAGTGGTCAGGTTTGGCAGGCATTGGGTTCATCACCGAAACCAACATTACTATTTTCACTGTCATTACCTATTCCGGTATTTGAACCTGTTGAGTTACCAATTGTACGTGAAATAAATAATGTATTAGATAAAAAATAACAGTTACGCGCATTTCACAGTTAACTTCTCGAACAAGACCAAACTTTTTACTTATCCGTATTAGGCAATCTAACTAATGCCCAGCAGCTCGTGTCTGAGCGAAAAAACCAAAGGGACCAACATGAAACATTCAGCACTGAATACTGAACTCAGAGACTACTTTTCACGCGGAGATATACCGACACAGGAACAGTTTTATCAGCTCATTGATGCAGCAACAGATAATCAAGCGACGTTTAGCTTATTAGCACATTTATTTGGTATGACCGTTGATTGTGTGGTGACTGAGCAGCTAACGACGTTGGACGGCAATTTATATGAAGAACCAAAGCTAAAAAATTATAATTTGGCAACGGGTGAAACTGTGTTGATTTACTTGCAAGATGACCCAGCTGTAAACGGGGTTTACACGGTATTGATTGCTGACGATGTGGCAACGCTAACATTGCAACAGCAAAGTGCTGATTTTACGCATGGATTATTATTAAAAGCAAATCGTTCACAAGGAAGCAGTGCGAGTTTTTATGAATATAGATTCAATATAGTTGATGCTATCGATGAGTGGGTATTGTTAAAAAGCTTAGATATACCTGAATATATGACTACACACTTGTTGAATGCTCGTTTACCCGCTCACGTTGATTTAACCCAAAACGGCGCAAACTCAAAAGTCACAGCTACGTTATTCGAAGGTAAATTTGACGGTGATGGGAGTGCCATTAGTGCGCTAAATGCAACCGAGATCACATCAGGAAAGGTAAAGCCGGAACGGTTCAATTTTGCAAGCATAGAGGATATTCATAAGGGAATAGATGCCAAAGTACTGAGCTCTGAGAGCGGTCGTTGGCTTAATCATAAGTTAGAAGCATTGGCCTGCCCACAGTTGCTGAATATTCAGGTACGTTGTGCAGAAACCACTGAGTCTATTGATGTGTTGCAACCGCCCACAGACATCGACCAGATCATATTAAATCATAGTGATTATGTCTTGCTTACGGCGCAAAATACGCCGAGCCAAAATGGCGTATGGCAACTCGATACACAAATGAGTCCGGCGCAACTCATTCGGGTAAATACCGCAGAGCTATCCTCTCTTTCGACGGGGAGCGCGATTGCTGTAAAGCAAGGAAGTCAGCATCAAGGTCAGGTATTTGTAGTGGCAGCACAATACAGTTACGGTCAAGCCGCTGAGTATTATTGGCAGCCCTCTTCGGCAATCGCAATGGCAGGTATAGGTTTAAAAAATCAAAATAACCAAATTAGCGTAGACTTTGCATCAGTACAAGATGTACAAAGTGCGACGGCTGAAAAAGTGGTAGATGCAAGTGTATTAGCGACGCAGCTTGCCGCGACCTCAACGGGGCTTACTAATGACTATACAGAACAAGTCAACACGCAAAAGTTCAGAATCGACAGTATTTTGTTAGCCAGTGATGCTGAAAAAGACTCTTTTGCCGAAATTGTTACTTTAATTAATTCGGTAGACACAGAGTCAGATACAGCATTTGCTAATTACGCGCAAACGAATGATGCACGCAGTACGTCGCTGGAAAATAATTTAGCAACAGAGTCGCAATCACGAATTACACAAAACAGCGTATTAGAGACGACAATTCAGAATGAATCTCAAGTCCGCCAAGAGCAAAATACAGTGCTCACTGAGGCGCTACAAAATGAAGTGGCAACACGAATATCTCAAGGGAGCGAACGTTATACCAAAGTAGAGTCGGATACTCGATATATTCAAAAAACCGGCGATACACTCAGTGGTCACTTTAATATAGAGACTGCCAATTTAGTCGGAAATCTAAATGTTGATGGGGCCATTGTTGCAACTCACGATGTGACTGCTTTTTCAGACCAAAGATTGAAAAGTAACGTTATGCATATTGAAAATGCACTTGAACGCATTACACAGTTGCAAGGTGTGACCTTTACTCGCACGGATTTATCTGAAGAACGTCGATTTTCAGGACTGATAGCGCAACAAGTAGCCAATGTCTTACCGGAAGTTGTGCATCAAGAAGGTGAGTACCTCAGTGTAGCCTATGGAAATATGGTGGGGTTATTGGTTGAGGGGATCAAAGCGCTCAATAAAAAAGTCGCTCATTTAGAAACCCAGTTTGAAAAAAATGATTGTTAATATGTGCTGCTACAGTGAGGAAAGAGTATGTCATTGCAAAATATAGGGGCTATTTCATTAGCAGATATCGGGCAAGAATATAGCACGCAGCCGCCATATACGCTAAGCGTGTACAGCGAACATATTAATAAAATACCAGGGCAAAGTATTGCTGTTAGTGAGTTTTATGGCGCATCTGCAAATACCATTTTTTTGCTTGATAAAGTATTTGATGTGTATAGCAATCGAGCGGCCACGATACCTATTGCCAATATTCTAGCAGGTAGTTTTGATGAGTATAGTGATGGTCAAGAGGCCATAAGGCTCGTGAATGTGTTAAATGCCCAATATGGCAGTGTGCGCATAGATGGTGTGAATGTGGTATTCACTTCAAGCAGTGGTGTTAACAGTGCAGCTCGGTTTGACTTTGTGGTAGAGAACAGCATAGGAGTTAGGAAGACCCATTTTGTAAGTATGCGTGTGTTGGCTATTCCACCGCTCATATGCAACCCTGATACCTTTAGCTTGCAGCAAGGGGGAACGTTATATGTGAGCGCGTCTCAACTGATTGTAAACGATGAAGACAGCTCTAATTCAGGCATTACTTTGGTGTCGGTTAGCGGCCCTATTGGTGGGAGTGTTAACCTCGTGGGGGATAATATCACCTTTATTTCCACAGGCTTGGCAGAGCAGCCAGCACAATTTACTTATCATATAAAAAATGGCTTAGATGAGACGCAAATAGGGACTGTGTTTATAAACGTTACCCCCTTACCAGAGCTAGAAGCGTTTGTTTATCGCACTCAAGCTGAAGTATCTACTGCAATTGCCAGTTATAGCCCACCAACAATGGAAGATGTATTCAATAGTTGGGCACGATTTGCTGGAGCAACCTACTTTTCAGATGCAAGTACAGCAACTGGGGAGGCCGCCGATTGGCAATTTTTACGAAGTCCAGATAGGGTGTCTATGCCGACCAATACTAGCAGTGGTTGTGGTTTTATATCACCGGATAAATTGGATAATTTCTCTTTTGAAGCAACGCTTACTTCACCAGCGGCAGACGATGATACTATCGGACTGATTGTTGCCTTTGTGCGTGAAGGCAGTGTGAATAAGTTTTTGGCGTTAGTCAGAACAAAAGGTGGTATGGGGCCTAAACAGGGCTATGGACTGATTTATAGTGAAAATGGACCTTTTCAGCCTACATGGGTAATAAATGATATAAATATTGATGGCGTAGCAGGTAATTTTGATGGTGCGAAAACCCGAGTAAAAATACAGCGCCAAGGTGATGTCATTACATGCTATACCACCAACTGGAATGACGTTGATAATTACCAGGCAGGTTCAAAAATAACCCTTGATTTAAATAGTGACAATCGCCTCAATATTTTTAAAGGGCCGCAGCAATATGGTTACTATACCCATTCACAAGCAGGCTCTACTTATCTAGACATTGATTTTAATGGTGGCTTAGATGCCAGTAAAATATACGATGCGCAAAACAATCAGTGCTGGGAATACACGGGTGGCAGTTGGCAATTGGTACAAGGTACAATACAAAGCCATTTGGGGTATATTCGCAAGGTATTTAACCCTGAAACATCAGAACGCTTTTTGATATCGAGTACTGTCATTACTCATTTGGGCTACTTAGTGGACGAAGCACAATGGATGAAAGAAAAGCTCATTGATCAGCGGCAGTACGTGCTTACTAGGCAAAGTACTGGGCAAAATGGTGCTGTAAGTGGCGTACGCGTACTGGCTATATATGCGCTGGATCAAGAACAAAGTAATCTATTGCTCACTAAACCAGAGCTGCTAACAATATCAGAGCATGTGCATCATGATAGCGCTTCAGGGTTCAATAATGTTGCTGTCAAAAACTGGTTTGAATCGCAGAGTATAGACTTAGTTGGTACTCAATTTATTGGTGGAACGGTGGTGCTCGAAGGCGGAATAGTTGGGCGTATCACGGACATTGGTAACGATAATGGCACCAGCGCTTATATATCTTATGACACTGTTACCTATCAATTATTTGATTTAACAAGCTCGTAATAACGTTTTAATTATTCTTGTGTTTATACCCATGGTATTTAAATAATAGTCAGTCATGCGACAAGCACAGGGTGAAGTGATGGCGGAAAAAACTTCACGATATCGTACTTCCTTACGTCATATTTTATCCAGTTAAAGCGTCAACGCGTATTTTTGAATACTCAATACTTTTATGAAATCGGTTTTACACACTGTCACTTATCTGCATAGCAGTACATCTTTATGTTTATGAGCCAAGCCAACATGGCATGCCA
The DNA here is from genome assembly GCF_018100885.1 of Pseudoalteromonas sp. MMG013. Classification (NCBI taxonomy): domain Bacteria; kingdom Pseudomonadati; phylum Pseudomonadota; class Gammaproteobacteria; order Alteromonadales; family Pseudoalteromonadaceae; genus Pseudoalteromonas; species Pseudoalteromonas sp. MMG013. The sequence goes on from NZ_JAGJEE010000022.1 coordinate 22,029, forward strand.
TGAACATAATCAACAGTGCATTATCATTTATACAGACGATGCACTCCCCATATTAGGAGGCCATTTATGGCGAATACATTATCACTATCAGCACGATTAGCATCTTTACAGGGCAATGTTCCTGGACGAGAAGATAAAATTATAGATAATACCGAACGCGCAAATTCACTTTATCGGTATTTGGGAATTATTCAGCAGGTTGAGACTGTTGAAGAAGTTGAGACGCCACTGTTAGCCTATGCAAACCCACTGGTTGAGGTTGGTCAATATGTATTACTAGTAGGTCAATCAGTGGGATTAAACAATGGCATTTATAAACTTGAAGTAAGCGGTGATTTAGCCAAAGTTGAGCGTCCTTATGATGTAGGCAACATGGTTGATGACTTAAATCATAATAACGACGAGCAAACGGTATTATGGCGATTAACCAGTAAGGATGATGTATTAGGACAAGTTTGGAGCAAAGAAATTTACCACGATACACCCCCTGTGGCTGTGTAGCGCATATAGAGCAGCTCAATATAATTATGAGCTATTGATGAGTGTGCAGAGGCGTAATAATTCGTCTCTGTACATACTTTTATATACCTTCTATGTGCCATCAGTGATGGAGTAGGGTAATAAGAAGTGTGCATACACTGGAGCGATTATGCCTTTAGACTATTTCAATCTTAACGATATGTTTGCAAGCGTCATCAGAAAAGCGCAGCACTTAGAGCGATATATAGGTGTTAAACAGGAAGTGGATGTTATTCATAACGAGAACATTGATATTAGCCAAATCGCTTCGCCAAAACATTGGCAAACTGTGCATTTATTAACTCGGCAAACTGATGCGGCCCAAAATGGCGTGTATCTCATTCGTGAGACAGGGCAATGGCAGGCGCTATGTGGCGATTTAGAAGTTGGCAATTTGGTGACCAGTAAACACCCTGATGAATTTGGGCAATACACTTATTATGAGCTGGTGGCAAAACAAGGCGAAGTATACACCTGGCAGCCGTTTACATTGACCGACCTTAAATCGAGCTGATGATGTGAATTACCCTATATTATGCAATTTTTGCCTTTGCAGTCCAGCTTATTTCGACGGAGCAATGCCTCGTCATGTTACATATTTAGTTAGAGTAATACAGTATGATCGATACCGTGAGAACCAAACTTAAACGCTTCTTTTCAGCGGGTGCCAAACCGACCGGGGCGCAATTTGCTGAGCTGATTGATCATTGTATGATTGGAGAAGATGATGGTATTCGAATCGATGAACAGGGCAATGCTGAACTAACCGACAACCTAACAGTGCGAGGAGACTTAAGAGTCGATGGTACGGTTTGGCTTGCCAATAGCGCAAATAATACCGCACAGAGCGCAGCAAGTCACAGCAATAGCAATGCACATAGCCTGCCTGTAGGGGCCATTATATTATGGTTTGGTGAAGGCCTTCCTGATGGGTATGCGCTTTGCGATGGCTTGCAAGGTCGGCCCACAATGTTATACGAAAATTCAGTTATAAATAATGTGCTTATGGATAATATACGTATGAATCGTGTACAGGTGGACAAGCGGAGCAGCGCTATGGAAAAATCAGCCAAAACAACGGCACTCACTGATGTGAAGTATATTATCAAAATTCGTTAAAGCAGTATTTTTCATTACTTACGCTTATTGTGTAAGTGATTTTCTCATTTCTATCAAGGAACCTTTATGTATCAATCACGTAATCATGAACAGCACGAGCAGGACGTATTTCCCATACAGCGCCAAAGCATGAGCCGAGAAGCGCGTTTAAAAGACAACGTAGGTAGCATGATGGGCGTTGATTTAAGTCATGTTGCAGTGCACACCAATTCATCAAAGCCAGCGCAACTTAACGCTCACGCGTATGCACAAGGCAGCGAAGTACACATACATGATCTAGGAATGCAGCAAGCGGGTATGTGATAAGCACACCAAACAACGGGTTTAACGCAAACAGAGAGGAAACACTATGTACGCACCACAGCAAGAAAAGGTTGAAGAGAAAGAAGAGATGGTTCAGATGAAGACTGCATTCAACAATGAGGTTGCCAGCCCAATTCAGCGTCAAGCAATGAACGAAAGCGTCAATGGTATCTCTAATCGTTGGTCTGCCGCTTGTGAGCAAGCCACGGGGTACAACCCCCAAAGCCTTGGTTACAGCATGAATATTACATCCCCGAATGACTCTTACCTCACCAGTATTGGGGCTCGTTCTGCAATTCAAGGCAGCAGCATTACAATTGGTCACACCGCGGATATTCCTCATGAACTGGGGCACATCCCAGACCGAGTAGAGGGCAAAGTCAAAGCCGATACGGTGATCGCAGGGCAAGCGGTGTGCACAGACCAAACATTGGAAGCCCGCGCCGATTCCTACGGAGACGCCATTAAATCCGCCTATGATCGATTAGGGTAATGGATGGTTAGCTAGATGACTGGCGGATATTCAAACGCGTCTCTTCAACCCTTTCGTCACTCGTTCGCAATACCCCCTTGGCTTCTTGGGCATCCCAGTTCGAAAACAATAGAGATAATCATATCTGTGACGACGAAAGGCTTCGGCAATATTCGTTCACCCCTAGATGAGATCGATGATTGGTAAAGGAACATGGGTGGTGGCTCATTAACAGTCAATAGAGCGGTTAATGAGCCGCTCATGATAATGAGATAGTAGGAATAAACACCACTGTTTGGGAAGGCGATTGTTATAGGCAACTGATGAAAGCCTATAACAACCACTAAAACAAATTTAAAAGGTATGAGATATGTATGCACAAAAAGAGAAGCCGAAGGAGAATAAAAGTCGGTCGGTTGCTAATTTTGCTGTTCAGAAGAGAGATTATGGGGATCAAGGAGTTGGGTTTGTTGATAATCGGTCAAAGACTATTGTCCAAAGAGTAAGCGAAAATATCAGAAGCCCAGCAGGATTAATACCGATACAACTGACTCCAAAAGAAGATTTGAAGGGTTATTTACAGTCAAAGGGGGTTGAGGAGACAAAAGCAGATGAATTAACTAATAATTCAGATAGTGTTGATGATCTATTGTGGATAAAAGATTGGGGAAATAATCATGCTGTTGAAAGACATATGTCATCTCTAACAGCTAATGATTTAGACAACCGAAGGGAGGTAGATAAAGGTGGAACTGGAAAAGATGTATCTAATAATGCCGCCCCTTTAAATCACGAAGGAGTCTCATCAAAATTTGTGAGTGATAAATTATTTAGGGAGACTTTGGAGAAATCTATTAGTGATTTGAATACAGCTGCCGCTTCGCAATACGATTTAATTCTGACACAAGTATCTACAGCTAGAGGAGATACAACAAATATAAACATGGCATTACCAGCGGACAGAGATAAAATTGATGCTTCATATAATGCTTTAAAAGACTTGGATCTATTGGGTACCCGTCCAGAAAAAAATAGACTCTGGAAAAAAGGTAATGTGCATAAAGGAAATAAAACTATAGCTATACATCCATATGAGTCTTATAAAATAAATCAAACTTACGCTGATGCTATAGGAAAAGGTCGCAAGACTAATGAGGACCCTATAATTGACGTAGACTTAAAAGGTACTGAATCGTGGATTAATGAATCAGTAGGGTTGCGAAAGATTGTCCTTGACTGGGGAAATGGCAACAATACAGAAAAGTTAAAAGAGAAGGATGTTGGGAAATATACGAAAATGGAAAAGAATAACTTGGTTTTGAAGTCACATTACCCTACGACCACCGAAACAGCCTCAGTTGAACATAAAATGGGATGAAATTGTTTAAGCTGAAAATTATCACTGTTAACGATTACTTCCGTTTTTAGGCTTTCAAAAATTAAACCCATAACAAAACCTAAAAGCCATTAAAACATCTTTTAGCCCAATCATTATAGAGAATGAAGAAACCCTATAACAATTGGCAAAGTCAAAATATAAAGGTTTGAGATATGTATGAACAACTAGATAAGCCAAAAGAAAATAAAAGTAGGGCGGTTGCCAATTCTGTTGCTCAGAAAAAAGTAATGTGAAGCATGGATTTGGTTTTGTAAACAAAATGTGTCCTTCTACATTTTTATGCGAGGCTACGTTTTACGAGAAGAAAGGTAGTAATTGGGAAGTGGCTCCAAAGCAGCATGAGACGATTCCTTTAAACTTAACTACTTAAAGAATAAAAAGCAGACCTGACCCTCAGGTTCTCCAAAATATAGAAGATTTTCTACTATGTATTTACAGCTAGATAAATTAAAAGACAGTGAGCGCATTACCGATGCTTCTTCAACTATAAATGCGCGACGAAAGTTGCTTGGTTCGTCAGGCGCATCGTCCTCAGCTTCTTCGACAGTACAGAGGAAAATATTTATTAGTAACTCAGGTGCCACTGTGCAAAATCTGTTTTCACTGGCACGCTCAAGACCGGATGCAGAAGTAGTTACACAAACGATACAAAGCGCTATGGATGACAGTGAAGAGTTTATTTTTCAATCTGAATTAGATGCGATACATGCAGCAGAAAGATCGCCCAATCATAAAAATTGGAAAAATGGCCCTGCAAAAACTTTGCTCGAAGACGCTAACCCTAATAGAGATAAATTTGAACTTAGGCTTCCAGAAAAGGTCAAGAACCCCAGTGACAGCACAATTAAAATATACCGTGTTCAAGATGAAGATAGCAAAAGAGTGACATACGAACATAATAATATCACGCTAGGTGATGCCCCGCTTAATATTAGCTTTGGAGAACCTGACCATGCTTTAGAGTACGGCAAAATTGATCAATCCGTGATCACGTTTGATGTAAAAGCCGAAGAGTTTTACGCACTACAAGCTCTAATGAAGTCTCAAAATACAAGTGGCGCTAAAATTACATTTAATGATGTATCGAAACCAGGAAGTAAAATGGAAATTAAATCTGCTGAGTACATTGCCCGACTTCAAAATGCAGTTATTCGTGACAGCGCAAGGATATATAGCAAAGCTGTTTTCAGTGATATGGTTAAAGATAAGGTGGTTGACCAGCGGCGGGTCTTAGCGCTTAAGGAGCAATTTATTAGCGCAGCCTATGATAAAAAAATACTCAACCCACAACTGGATAAATTATTAGACAACCTAGAGCAACAAGAGATTACAACGGAGGTTGTAAAGCAAATGTGGGAGTTTAGAAATAAAGACCTAGACAAGAAGTTAAGGGGCGTAGCGATAAAGAAGTAACCAATATGTTCAAAACTATGCGTAGCGTGGTCACTGAAACTAAATTTGTACAACTGCCTATCAACAATTACCCTAAGATTGGGTTAAGGATAGGCAGATGACAAATGAAAAAAAGAGCTTGAAGCTTTCGCAAAAGAAGCAGTCAAAGGAATTAAAACGCCTGAAGATCTAAACGAGTTCAGCCAAATGTTGAAAAAGGTCACCGTTGAAACAGCGCTTAACGCTGAAATGGATGAGCACCTCGGCTACGCCAAACACCACCCATCTAAATCTACGAATAGCCTTAATGGCATGATCTATTCGAGACACCCATTGGTGTTGCGACCTAAAACAAAGGCTGTGTAAATAAACAGTGCCAACTCTGTTTAGGAAAAGGATTTCCAAATGCCACGCCTAAGGAGTCAACAAGTCAGCTTAGCTGACAAACCTTACTACCACTGCTTATTTGAATTAAAGAGTCTAGTTGTGTTCGTCGCGCTTTTTTGTGCGGTGAAGATACTGTTACAGGAAAAAACTTTGAACATCGTCGAGGATGGATTGAAAACCGCCTTTTGTTTCTTGCTCAAGCGTTCGCTCTTGATGTGTGCGCTTATGCTGTGATGAGTAATCACATTCATGTGGTGTTGCATGTTAACGAGCAAGCGGCGAAAAACTGGACTACAAGGGAGGTGATTGAGCGTTGGCATAAGCTTCACAAAGGGACTGTGCTTACCCAGAGGTACATGCGGGGTGAAGACATGCCTAAAACAGTGTTAGATGTCGTTGAATTAATTGCTGAAACGTATCGTCATAGGCTTTCAGATATCAGTTGGTTTATGCGGGAATTGAATGAACCCATAGCCCGACAAGCGAACTTTGAAGATGGCTGTACTGGCAGATTCTGGGAAGGACGTTTCAAATCCCAAGCTCTTCTTGATGAGGCCGCTTTGATCGCTTGTATGGCCTATGTCGATTTAAACCCGTTACGAGCAAAAATTGCAGCAACGCCTGAATCCTCTGAGTTTACCAGCGTTAAAAAGCGCATAGAATCTGCCAAACAATCAGATCAACCAAAAGAACTCATACCATTTATTGGCAATGAACGCGAAAACCAACCGGTCGGTGTTGCGTTTAAGCTTAAAGGCTACTTAGGCCTTGTAGACCTAACAGGTCGGGTAGTCAGGGAAGATAAGAGAGGGTCGATTGATCTTTCGTTGTCACCGATTCTACAACGCGTCGGTATTTCTCATGAAAATTGGATTGCAATCTCAACTCAATTTGAAAAGAACTCTCATGCAGTCGTTGGTGCAGAGCAAAGCTTGAGGGGGTACATGGAGTCGAGCCCTAAAGCCAAGCCAAATAGACGATGTACTAAACTTCTCGCGTAGCTAAACTAGAACATAATAAACATTTACTCGTACGGCGTTTACTCTATGAGTTTTTCTCATGCCTAAAAGCCAAACAACGCCTTTCTATAGCTGTGTAAATACATCAAAACGATTCGTTTTCCAATAATCGCGATTAAACCAACTACTGATCTCAAGACAGCCGCCTATGAACTATAGGTTTAGATTTAATGGATGTCCTGATTCACCATAACAATGAGAAAGTCAGAAAAGAGCAAGATAAAAAATACTTTGAAAACTTCCAATAGGTAATGGGAATCGGGCAAAACGAAGGTGTCGTTTTTAAAACCCTCCCTCGAAAAGGAGCAAAAAAATAGCTTTGAAAAAAGTAAATAAAAAGCAATCCTAAATGATCAACGGATGGAACTGCCGTCCAATAAGCCCATAAGGATTGCTCCTGCATTACCTAATAAGTTACCTCCATGTAGCGATAGGCAATGAAGAAAGCCTACAACATTCACTAATGAAAAATAAAAGGATTGAGATATGTATGCACAAGTAGAGAAAACGCCAGAGAATAAAAGCAGGATTGTTGCTAATTCGGTTATTCAGAAGAGGAGTTATGTGAAGCAAGAATTCGGTTTTGTTGATTATCGACCAAAAACACCTGCTCAAAGAATGATTATAGGAGAAGGGAAGAACTATAATGCTAATACAAGTACTATTCAACGAGTGCATATTGGAAGAGAGCCGACCAACCCCAATGATTACAGAAATGTGACCCGTAGAACCGGTTCAACTACTGCCCATTATGGCGGAGGCCCTTTTAATATTCATGGCGGTGTTTATGCTAGCAACTTGGCCAATAATCCGAATGTAGTACCGACAGCGCTACCTGCCGGAGTTGCCGGTGGAATATCGGACCATTCGAACCAACAATTATTAGACAGGAATAATGCGAGTAATTATGTTCCAGAAATTGACCATATCGTTCCAAGAGCACAGTGGGGTTCGAACTCGTATAGCAATGCACGTGTTATAAGTCAAAGTGAAAATAACAGTCCCGCTGTTGATGGTAACAGGCCAAATGCCAATCAAATTAGCGTTATTGCTCATGAAAGAATCACCATAGAAAATGGAAACCCTATGGAAACCAGAGAAATTGGACAACGTGGTACCCTTGACCAAGTTGACATGGGTATGATTGGTACTTTTGGCGGACTTGGGGCAGCGATTAATGCAAATAGCGGCGCTACACAAAATGGTATAACCATTACCGAAGGATAAATTATTACCTATTCGCAATCTATTCGAGATACCCATTGGTGTTGCGACCTAAAACAAAGGGCTGTATAAGTAAACAGTGTTAACTCTGCTTAGGAAAAGGATTTCCAGATGCCACGCCCAAGGAGTCAACAAGTCAGCTTAGCTGACACACCTTACTATCACTGCATTTCTCGTTGTGTTCGTCGCGCTTTTTTGAACATCTTTGGGGTCAAACATCTTTGGGGTCACATCTTGCTTTTTGCCTTTTTAGTCCTTTCTCATCACATCAACTATACTCAATACTCCAACCATCTATGTTCATGGAAGAACAATGGCAAGACCACTACGATTGGAGTTTGCAGGGGCGTTATATCACGTAACGTCGCGCGGTAATGAGAGAAAGCCGATTTATCTTGAACCGGCGGATTTTGACTTATTTCTAGCGCAGCTAGAGCGAGTATGTGAACGGTTTAATTGGTACATTCACGCTTATTGTTTAATGACCAACCACTATCATTTACTTGTTGAAACACTGGAAGCCAACATAAGTGCAGGTATGCGGCAGCTCAATGGAGTTTATACCCAGTCTTTTAATCGCGCTCATTGCCGAGTAGGGCATTTATTCCAAGGTAGATTTAAGTCTATATTGGTGGATAAAGATGAATACCTACTCGAATTAAATCGTTACATTGTACTTAATCCTATCAGAGCGAATATGGTTGAAACACTGGAGCAATGGCCTTGGAGTAGCTGGCATTGCGTGATGGGTTTAAGTGATGCGCCCAACTGGCTCGATGTTGATAGCCTTTTAAGACATTTTTCGACCAACCGCCAGTTGGCTCGTTCACGCTTTGCTGAGTTTGTTGTAAATGGAACAGGGATAAATCTGTGGCAAAACATTACTAACCAAGTGTTTTTAGGTAGTGATGCTTTTGTTCAGCGTTTTTTATCAAACGAAGAGATGCTGAAGGCTGATTTATCAGAAGTTCCTAAAAAGCAAGTTCGGGCGAAAGCATTAACCTTACGACAATATGAGCAAACCAGCCGAAATCGCAATGAAGCAATACAACAAGCCTACTCATCAGGGCACTATAGCCAAAAAGAGTTAGGAGAGTTCTTTAACCTTCATTATTCTCGGATCAGTCGAATAATAGCAAAAGGCAAGACCTGACCCCAAAGTTTCTGACCCCAAAGTTTCCACGATGTAGGTTAGCAATGGCTAATTTACACCTTCCCTTGTTTATTACCTGCTATTTGTGAATTACGCGTAAATCTATCCAAAACTTTTTGAAGTAAACCTACACCCCCGACCTTTCAAATCCTTAAAAATGAGGTGACTTATGTATAAGCACAAACCAATATTGAAACCAGAGCCAATGGCTGAAATACCGACAAAGCGAGAGTCATATATAAACACAGCGCCAGTACAGCGAGCTCTTATGAAAGGCAAAGAGTCGGTAAGTTATGGTGAATTTATCGCAAATTTAAATATAGTGCGCAGAGCTGGTGGTATTAACCCGCACAACTTAGCGATTGATAATATGTTTGCTCAATATGTATATCAATTTTTTAATGTTATAAAAGGGCGAGAAAACATCGCTATAGGCACTGCGTTGCGAGGGTACTGGCGGGCAATGACAGAGGGGCATGACTATCTGCAAAGTAGTGCCGTGTCACAAGCCGCACTTGAGTTGGCTTACACTGGCAGTGAAAACCAACAGCGTTTGAGTGAAATATTGTCGGGGTCAAGTGGCGCCCTCACACTCATTTTTCGTGGGACTAACTCGAATCAAGCGAAGAAAATACTCGCTAATCAAACATTAGGGGGGGAGGTCAGTGCTGGCCAAGATTTGCCAAGTCCGGGTGAAGCCGCCGCAAAAGCACAAACCGGACTTAATATAAAAGAAACGGAGGAAGGCCGTATTGAGGAGTGGTCCACTAAGTTTGGTGGTTTAACTGGGTTTGCGACAGATGGTGTCATGCTTGTAGCCCTAGTAAATCGTGACTCAATTGCGACAAGTGAGTTATCAATAGGTGAGCAAGGCGCAACTGGTTACGCCAAGCAACCATTAGTCAGTGTTGCGATATATGAGATTGGGCGAAAATCAAAAACACCCGATAATGTGAAGTTTTTTGATACAGTGAAAAAATCTTTCAATTTAGCGCATGGTGGACAAGATAAGACTCAAGCTAAACCTAAACCACATGTAGCTAAACCAGTAGCTAATTTTGATCCGTCGGATAAATTTTTTGATTAATGCGAGTAACGCTATCAGTAAGAGGGCGTACAGCGGCAATGTATTTTGTTTCGGAGAAAGACACACTGTATTTTAGAGCTCTTTTGCTTTGGGTTCAGTGAGTTGCATTACTTTGTAAGTTGGGCAAAAACACAGAAAGAACACGTGATTTCCAAACAAATTACATGCTGTTTTTTAGGGGGCGGCGAAACAAGCGGTTTGTTCCTACTGACCTTTGGGCGAATAGGATAAATCCAAAGTAAGAAAAGGGTTGAGATATGCATATGCAAAGAGAAAAGCCACAAGAGAATCAATGTAGTGAGGCTACGGATTCTATTGTGCAGAAAAAGTGTCATGTGAAGCAAGCACGTAGATTTGTTAATCGTTGGTCTAACTCAATTACACAAAGGAGGCTGCACGAAGCAAAGGAAAATAACCGCCCGATGCAGATGATGGGTAATAATGATTCCAACACGATTGTACAGAGAATGGGGTACGAGCAAAAAGACGGATCAACGATATACTCAGAATTAAAAGAGGACGATAGCGTGATTAGTTTTGAAGGGGCAATTCGCGATAGTGAACAACAAGAAACAGCGATTAGTGCCCGTTTGGCTTTTAATGAAATGACAATACCCTTGGCGAATGTTCAAGCGGGACTGGGGTTTTTGGATAGAAAATTCAAAAGTACAACCGCATTGAATATACAAACATTGGATGCAACGCCAAGAGGCAGAAAAATTGGTCAGATATTAACATTTCACTTGGCTGAGCGAGCAAAAAATAAGGGTGTTCCGTATGTAATTGCAGGTGGCGTTAGTGACGCAAGAACACCTTTTTATACCCCGCTTGGATTTAAAGATATGCTTAACGCACCGCCATGGGTCGATTTGGTACAGGAAAAGGCTGAATTGGAAAATGAATTACGAAAGGAATTGTCAAAAAAGCAAAGTGAACCCCTATTAAAGCGGCATCAAGAAATATCTAAATTGATGGAGTCTAATAGAATCTACATCGCTGCAAATGATTTATCATCGAACTCAAAATCAAAAATGGATGTTGTTTGGAATACATCATTGTTTTGATTAGTAATATGGCTAAACTTTAAAGAAAGGGATTCAAGATATACGTCAATAAGCGTTAAACGAGTCTGTATATTCGATAATTCACAGTTAGGTGAGATCTTAACGGATTGAGTACGAGTACACTTTTTATCATATGATGAGTTGTAGACGTAGGCGGAAAAGGTCCGTTCATAAGCTGTCGGCTAGCCAGCTTTTTTAATCACGCTGCGTGAAACACACTCTCGGTTTGATTACGTTGTTCCAGCCTATAGTGTGATGTCTTGTTACCATTTTTTGTTGATTGAAGCGCCGAAGGCGAGTTTAGGTATGGTTTATACAGCCGCACATATCCTTGTGTGCCAATAAGTGGGTTGAAGTATGCAATTTGGCGCAGCGCATAAACGTCAAAGCATTTCGTTATTTAAGGAAAAATCAAGGGGCTAAAAGTAGCCCCTTCAGTTTGAATTAAAGTGAATAAATGTGTATTTCTCGGTTTTGTTGCTGCTCGGTAATTTCCCACACCTCGACTGCGCGAGTGGTACCGCCAGTGCTTTTACAAGTAAGTTCATTTACGAGCACGTTGACAACGGCGTCGTACTTGGCCTCACCGTTGACTGTGATCACATCACTGTAAAAACCGGTGTTATGGCGCTCTGTAAGCAATGTTGGGATTATACCTCTAAAAGATTTGGTGTGGCAGAAGCCATCGGGTTCGCCATTATCAATATTAAGCTGGGCTTGATAGACAACGCTGTCATAATAACCAGGACGAAAGCCATCTGAATCAATCCAGTCTGCAACCGTCAGTTGGCTTGTGAAGCTAATTTTTGGTGCCGGTGCTAATTTGTGTCTGAGCGTTTGGCTATTACCTTGTTCGTCCGTGCAATTGGCTTGTACATATTTTACTTGGTCTTCATGTCCTCGAGGGATTTTTCCCGATAGGGTTTTGTTGGTTACTGACAACGTTACGATCAATGTGTCGGTATTTTGGTCATACACGGCTGCGCTTTGACAAGGCGTGGGGTTGGTATAATGTGGCGTGTATACACTTAAATCATACGTAGAGCTTGATTGCGTTACCATTGCCGAAATGGGGGCGTTGTTATAATAAGTGACGCGGCCCGCGCTACCGTCAGTATCATAAATGAGTTGCGATGCAGCAGCATGATCGTTTGTAATTGTCAGTGCAACGCCTGTTGCAATGATGAGCATTAATTTTTTCATAAGTATTCCTTTTTATAAATGAAGCGTGAATTAAATGTAAGTTAAGTGTTCACTTATACAATACGGGGTAATTTAATTTATGAATAATGAATTTTTTGCGAATTGTCTTTTTATAACATAATGATTTTATCTATATTATGATGTTTATCACAGCGCTGTTTTTGTAAAAATAAACTGTGATGGTGTTAAAGAATATTTATCTAATTAATATTTAAATTTCACAACGCAGTATAGTTCACGTCCTTGTTATTGAGTCAATAATGACTTTTAAATAATAATTAAGGAATTAACTATGTCAGATAATAATTGTGGTTGTGCACCAACAGAATCATCAACTATTTTTAACCCTGAATTTTCAAATCTTAAAATGAAAGTTGTTGAATATACTGCTGCAGCGGGTGATACCTGCTTCGATAGTTCATCGGTAGTTACGTTAGCGGCCGGTACCTGTATTAATGCAGATGATGTGCAACTGACAAAAGCGAAGTTAAGTGAGGTGGTTGCACCTGAGTATTTAGATGTGGTTAATGCACTATTAGCTGGCGTTGATTTTGCGGCGACGCCAAATACCTATACCGTTGACATTGCAGGGTCGATGAGCCAAGTCGACCTTAAGCTTTTGATTAAGGTTAACGCTTTGACTAACCTACAAGTTGTGACACCATAACCTATAAATATGTTTGGTAAATTGACGCGGTTAGAGGTTACCTAACCGCTTTTTATATTGCTCTAAACAGCTGCGGATCACCTTAAACAATCGATTAAATTTATCGGGAAGATGGATTTATGGTTCGGTACTTTGAATTTTCTCAATACGTTCATCAAAACTAGGATGTGTGCTTAACCAACTAGACTCATCTTGGTTTTCTGTTGCGAGTTTTTGAAACACGGCGCTCATAGCATGATGATCACCATATTGGGCTATTAAATGCTCAGATGCATATTTATCTGCTTCCAATTCAGCCTGTTTGGAGTAACTTTGCGTTATACCAATAATGGTACCTTGCAGTAACAAATCTGAAAGTGCGGTAACATCTCCCAATATGACACCTAAGGCAACAAATACGAGGGAAGAACTGACAATAGATTCCATCACATGATTGTGTTCAATATGACCAATTTCGTGTAATAAAATCGCACTTAACTCTTGTTGATCAGCTGCCAACGTGACCATTGCATCGGTAATAATAATGGTGCCGTTTGCCAGCGCCATTGCATTGGCTTGATCTTCCCAATTGCGAAACTCAAGTGTATACACATGTTGGGCCTCGCGTTTATTGTCGATTAATTGTGAAAAGAGTGTGCTGATCTCTTGCTGTTTAAGCTCACTCAATTGGGTTTTTGAAAGTTCAGTATCATCGAGGGTAGTCAGGGTATGCTTATCGACGGCTTGATAAACGGGCTGAGGAATGGCGACCGCAATCTTTTGGGCCAAATAGGGAATCGCTTGGGTATAAAGCTGATAACTTGCAAACAAAACAACAAGCAGGGCGCTCATTGCGATCCATAGCCACTGCTTTTGTTTTTCTTTTCGTATCCTATGTTCTAGGTTGGAGTTCATTGATAACGTTTTCCATCACTTTAATATTGTGCTTTCTGATAATTGTTTGGCTACGAAAAAGCTGAGGTAATTCGATGATGATGACAAATAAAATAATAAAAAAGCCAATGCTCGATAGGGTCGCCAAGCCGATGAGCATAAGGGCCAAATTCATTATCCCTTTTAATGTTTTACCTAGATAGAAATGATGTAGCCCAGCCGCGAAAAAATAATTTAAGACGGCATAAGTATCGGGGTCTTTGACGAGCGTTTGTTCTAATTGATAGTAGCGTTTTCGGGCCTCTTGCGGTAACAATGAAACGGCTTGACGCAATGCTTCCTCTTGGTCTCTTAAACTCGAATCATCCATTTTACTCTCCTAAGGTAGAGGGTCAGATTTAACATCAACACAGTCTGGATCGTTACAACGTCGAACGCGATTTATTCCAAGCCGGAGGCCTTTTCGTAAGCCATATTTCTCAATTGCTTGATAAGTATAGGCAGAACATGACGGTGTGAAGTTACAAGATAAATTAAAGTGTGCTTTGGCGCCGCCATTGGCCTGATAAGCGGCAATGGCACGCAGCACAAAGCGTTTAAGCACGTTTTCGGCCCAGCGTCAGAATAACAGCTTCACGGCTCCAAAATAGCAAAAAGCGTTTATTTTCTATGACTTGAAATACAAGCTGCCAGCCGTCTTGTGCTTCGCGATTAAGCGTGGCTTCTAGCTTCTTTAATGGTAAACCACTTGAGCCTAATAATAACGTACCACAGCCACCTTCAACGACATGGATCACTTTATATTCATCATATTGAGTCATAATACTTCCTTGATTTTATTAATTATACAGACGTATTTTATCGTTACAGAAATAAGGAAACAACCATTTTGTTTTTTCGCGATGGGAACTATTACCTCGTCGCTCTGAACGTGCTTTAGGGTCTATGCTGAGCGTGGTGTTCGAAAGCGAACTTTGGGGTAAAGTCTACATGGATCCTGACCTGCGTCAGGAAGACTGGGTAGTCGCTAATACCATATCTGCGTCATTAATATCTGATCGGCATGATTAATATCTCGTCGCCCAGAACGTGTTTCAGGGTCCATGCTTGGTTAATGTGCACGGTTAAGCGCTTTGGAAATAAAGCAGATGTGGATCCTGACCTGCGTCAGGAAGACTGGGGAGTTGCAAGTATCTTATCAGTGTCATCAAAATGTTGTGTCATTACTTCCTTGTCACCATGAGCGTGTTTCAGGGTCCATGTTTGGCCAACGTAGAGGTAGAGACAAAGCCCTTATGTATCCAAAGCTGCGTTAGGAAGACAGGGAGTCGTTAATACCTCATGCCCGTAATCAATATCTTGTGAGAGTCACTAATATCTGACCGGCATGATTAACACCTCGTTGCCCTGAACGTGTTTCAGGGTCCATGCCTATTCAGCGTGCATGGTTAAGCGCTTTAAGAGCGAAAAAGTAATCACATGTGAACGTTGATTTATCACAATGCGTAAATAGGCGCGTCTTAGTCATATTGAGTAATTCAGTGTGAGTAAATATCTATGCCTCTTGTATGTGTTGATGGAGCGGCTATAAAAATCACGGTTAATGGTGCACAACAATTAGTGAAAACCACGGATAACATCCCATCGGCGACAAAAAATAAACTATCGCAAGGAAAAAAGCCGGTATTAACAGAAGACGACGTCAAGCAGTGGCTGCAAAAGTTTCAATCAAATTATGATAATGCGGCATTTAAAGGCGGTATTGCGATGGGAAAAGTGATCTCAGGAAAACCAAATTTAACCGTTAAGGGAAAGTCAAAAACTGCATTGGTGACTAAAGATACCAAAATAATGGCGATGTTACAGGTATCTAAGCCTGCACAAGACCCACAGGGTGTGCCAGATCCGGTACCCGTGATCAATATCTCTATTGAGTTTACTGATGCCGCACAAACCAAGCTGACAATTGCATAGTCAAGTTTTCGCTAACGTATTTGTTACTTGACTTAAGCAGAGTCGCCTTGAGCATGCTTCAGAGTCTATGCTTAGCGTGGTATTCGAAAACAAACTTAGGGGCAAAGTCTACATGGATCCTGACCTGCGTCAGGAAGACAAGGGAGTCGTTAATGTTTTGTGGGAGTCGCTAATACCATATCGGCGTCATCAATACCTTGTCTGTGTAATGAATATTTGATCGGCATGATTAATACCTCGTCGCCCTGAACGTGTTTCAGGGTCCATGCTTGGTTAATGTGCACGGTTAAGCGCTTTGGAGATAAAGCAGGTGTGGATCCTGACCTGCGTCAGGAAGACAGGAGAGTCGCTAATGTTTTGTGGGAGTCGCTAATGTTTTGTGGGAGTCGCTAATACCATATCTGCGTCATTAATATCCTGTGAGTGTCATCAATATCTTATCGGCGTCATCAATATCTTGTCTGTGCAATGAATGTTTGATCGGCATGATTAATACCTCGTCGCCTTGAACGTGTTTCAGGGTCGATGCTTGGTCAATGTGCATGGTTAAGCGCTTTCGAGGTAAAGCAGATGTGGAACCTGACCTGCGTCAGGAAGACAGGGGAGTCGCTAATGTTTTGTGGGAGTCGCTAATACCATATCTGCGTCATTAATATCTTGTCTGTGTCATGAATAGTTGATCGGCATGATTAATACCTCGTCGCCCTGAACGTGTTTCAGGGTCCATGCTTGGTTAATGTGAACGGTTAAGCGCTTTCGAGGTACAGCTGATGTGGATCCTGACCTGCGTCAGGACGACAGGAGAGTCGCTAATATCTTATCGGCATCATCAATATCTTATTGGCGTCATCAATATCTTGTCTGTGCAATGAATATTTGATCGGCATGATTAATACCTCGTCGCCCTGAACGTGTTTCAGGGTCCATGCTTGGTCAATGTGCACGGTTAAGCGCTTTCGAGGTAAAGCAGATGTGGATCCTGACCTGCGTCAGGAAGACAGGGGAGTCGTTAATGTTTTGTGGGAGTCGCTAATATCATATCTGCGTCATCAATATCCTGTGAGTGTCATTAATATCTTCTCGGCGTCATCAATACTTTTTCTATGTAAGGCGCTCCTTGTGAGCGACCTAACAGACTTCAACAATTTTAACAGCTGATTTTATCGTAAAGAGGAAGCAATATGGGATTTTTATCAACTCTATTCTCTACCAATACACAAGCCCCCATGGTTGCTATTGGCACATTATTAGATGAGCTTTTTACCAGTGATGAGGAAGCACTTAATTTGGCAATACTAAAGCAACGGGTCGCTCAGCAGCCTAATTTAGTACAAAGCACTGTTAATCAGGTGCAAGCCTCTCACCGCAGTTTGTTTGTTGCAGGGGCGCGGCCATTTTTAATGTGGGTGTGTGGCCTCGGGTTTTTATTTGCATTTGTGATAAACCCCATTTTGCAATGGATTTGGCCCGGTATAGGCACTCCGAATTTGCCTCTAGATGCCATGCTAGAGCTCACGCTCGCCATGCTAGGTTTAGCGGGGCTGCGTACTGTAGAGAAGTTAAAAGGCGTGGCGAAATAAGTGTGAAATGTTGCCAATTGCCGTGTCACGTTTGTAGTCGCAATTAATTTAAAATTTAAATTCACAGCCATCGGTTGATGGCGTCTTCATTGTACAAAAAGATAAATACGTACACATCAGTTGGGACTGATGTGGCGGAGCCGTGGCAAAGGCTCACTGTCTTTTGGGGAACAAGTTTGGCCCACAGGTTAAGTTCCCAACCACGGCGCTTGTGGGTATGCCTTTAAAATAATCGAACTTGTTCCCCATCCCTTAAATTCTTGCCGACTCGGCGCTTAAGAATATGTTTATTCAACGAAAGGAAACATTATGTCTCAATACAAAACCCCTGACGTCTACGTTAGAGAAAAGTCGATTTTGCCTCCTTCAGTGGCGGAAGTCGCTACGGCAATCCCCGCGTTTATTGGCTATTCAACAAAGATAGAAGATATCAATGGTGAATCAATTGTACAAAAGCCAATTCGCATTAAAAGTATGATTGAATTTGAAGCTAATTTTGGGGGTGCATACCAAGAAAGCTTCATGTTGAAATCAAAAAATGACACAAATACGGCATTTAAGGTGATTTCATTGGATGCGGGTGGCGCTGAAGTCAATGGTGCCCCAGCGGCTCAGTATTTCTTGTATCAAGCTGTTAGCCACTTCTTTGCTAATGGTGGCGGTGCATGTTATGTCGTTGCAGTTGGTGAAGCAGGTAACGGGCTAAGTAAAGCAGACTTTGAAACTGCGGTCGCTGGTTTAAACAAAGTGGATGAGGTCACGCTAATTTCGACACCTGAATCAATTGGTTTGGGCGCTGTTGACCACTATTCTGTACAGAATAAGTCACTTGCTCATGCAGAATCGCGTATGGATCGATTTGCCCTCGTTGATGTGCAAATGCAGATGGTAAAAACAGCCACGGGTGATTTCGATATTGCCACAGATTCAACAATGCTTCGTTCATCAATAACAGCTGGTTTACAATATGGGGCATCGTATTACCCATATCTGCAAACAACGGTTGCTCGCAGTTATAACGAGTCAAACGTAAATGTTTATATTGATGACGGTACCGGTACCGACACGTTTAATATAGTGAGCATGGCAGATTTAGGCGATGATGCAGCCGTTGACTATAATGCACAAACGTATAATTTAGTAAAAGCTGAATTAGGTAAAAATTACCTTGTATTACCCCCATCTCCAGCGGTTGCAGGGGCTATTGCGAAGACCGATAAAGACCGTGGTGTCTGGAAAGCACCGGCAAACGTTGCGCTTTCGCAAGTGCTTGCACCTAAAGTCGCCATTGACAACGACGACCAAAAAAATCTGAACGTTGATGCTACTTCCGGCAAATCAATTAACGCTATTCGCAGCTTTGTGGGTAAAGGCACTTTGGTTTGGGGCGCTCGTACGCTTGCAGGTAATGACAATGAATGGCGTTATGTATCTGTCCGTCGTTTGTTTAATACTGTCGAAGAGTCGATTCAAAAAGCCACGCACTTTGCGGTATTTGAGCCAAATACACCGTTTACCTGGCTAAAGCTTAAAACCATGATTGAAAGCTACCTCGAAAATCTGTGGCGAGCAGGCGCATTTTTTGGTGAAACTCCAGAGCAAGCATTCTTTGTCAATGTGGGTCTGGGCCAAACGATGACTGAAGATGATATTAACAATGGCATTATGAATATTGAAATCGGTCTAGCTGCGGTGCGACCAGCAGAGTTTATCGTCTTGACTTTCTCACATAAAAGCATAGAAGGCTAAGCCCTCTAACTCAATGATTGGGTGAGGTTATGCATTCAATCAATACACCCACTCAATCAATCTCATTTCTTATGGGCAGATGCTGCTCACACAATACAAATTTTGGAGTTTATATATGGCTACAGCAAGAACGGATATTGAAGCGGAGTATCCTATTCCAGTTTACCGCTTTGTGGTAAGTTTTGGCGAAGAGAGTATCCCGTTTTCAGAAGTTTCTGGGCTAGATATTGGTGTTGAAACAATTACTTATAAAGATGGTCATGGTAAAAAACACATGCCTGGCCAACCGACAGATGTGAATATCACCCTTAAGCGCGGCTTAGTACGTCAAAAAAGTCAATTTTACGATTGGATTTCGTCGATTAGCCTAAATTTGGTGGATAAAAAAGACATTACCATTTCATTGACGAATGAAGATCGCTCCCAACCGTTAGTAACGTGGAAAGTGATTAATGCCTTCCCTAAAAAGCTTACAGCGCCAAGCATTAATGGCGGCTCAAATGAAGCCAGTGTTGAGTCACTAGAAATGATGGCTGACGATATTAAAATCGAATTCCATTAATCATTACATTCTCCTTGTGTCAGGCACTTCGGTGCCTTTTTAGGACATATTATGATCCAAGATCTAGGCATTCCTTTAGTAGGGTATCGATTTGCAGCAGTGATCATGACTGCCGGCATTCCTAACCCTATAGATATATTCTTTAAAGAAATTAGTGGACTAAAGTCAGCTCGAGGCGTGGAGCGTAGCGGAAATCGCGTATCTATCGCCAATACAAAGCAAGCACGGACTTTGGTCCTTAAGCGTGGGGTATTGAAAGTACCAAGCACGGTACAAGAAGGTAATTTAGTGAATTTGAATTACTGGGATATGTACATGATGCGTAACGATATTCTAATTACATTATTGAACGACAATAATTTGCCGCTCAAAGCATGGTTTGTACAACGGGCGTTTTTAGAAAGTTGGGAGTGGGACAGTCTGGACGCAACTCGGAATGATGTTCTGATTGAGTCTATGAGTTTTAGTTATAGCGACTTAAAGTCAGTATCGATCCCAATTCCCTAATGATGTGTGAATGCAAAGGAGAGAGCGTGGACATTAAATGTGATCAAATTCAAGTTAAAGCAAAGTTAAAGACACAAGAACCGACTTCGAGTTCAGCTTCTGCCGATGTGGATAATGGCGAAATTAATGAGGCATTAACACCGGATGAAAATTGTGAATGTGCCCCTGAGAATGAAACACTCAATGAAGATGATTTAGCCAGATGGTCAAGCAGTGTTGCTGTGGACCTTAAACGCTATGTT
The DNA here is from genome assembly GCF_018100885.1 of Pseudoalteromonas sp. MMG013. Lineage (NCBI taxonomy): Bacteria > Pseudomonadati > Pseudomonadota > Gammaproteobacteria > Alteromonadales > Pseudoalteromonadaceae > Pseudoalteromonas > Pseudoalteromonas sp. MMG013. The sequence continues at coordinate 42,524 of NZ_JAGJEE010000022.1, forward strand.
GATCTTAAATTTGCAGAATTTGTAAGACAAAAGAGGCCATAGATAATATGAAAAATAATGGCATAACCGCGGATGGTTTACCGCTTTGTAAAATTACCTTCTATACAAAAGTTGAACGCGGAGCAGGTAATAAAATTGCTGAATTGACGCTCCCTTACGATTCTAATTCTTTGCAAAGTTCGTACAAAAATAATGTAACCAGTTCAAGCGTTGTGGGGGCCGAAAGTGGTGCCAGTCAATATCAAAAGTCGGCACCATCTACTTTGAAAATGACTTTTTTATTGGATGACTCCGTTGTTGAAACACCCAATCAATTGCTTCAGCGTGTAATGGGTGACAATACGACTGAAACACATATAAAAACGTTATTGAAATATGGCACTGCGGTACAAGGGAAAACCCATGTGCCTGCGTTTGTGACAATTACCCCACTCAATATGGCACTTAATGCGGGCGCTGATGGCAGCTTTAGCGGTATGTTTTCCGAGGTAGAAGTCAAAAATGAGCTCGTTGATAGCAAAGGCCGCCGGGTGAAGGCCCAAGTGAGTTGTTGTTTGACGGAATGTTTATCAGAGAAAGAAATAAAATTAAAGTCAGGGAAAAGCTCACCAGATTTAACGCATATTTTTCAGCTTAAAGCAGGTGATAAGGTGTTGGTACAGGCGGCGCAGATCTACGGCTCTGCGCAATTTGTTCACCACGTTGCATCAGCAAATAATCTGGCATCAGTGCGACGGGCAGAGATCGGTCAGCAGATAACTTATCCCCCGTTGGAGCGATAGCATGGATATACGGTATACCATTACAGTGGCAGGTAATGCGGTATCTGAAAAAGTCGCCGTGCGAGAGATAAAAACGTGCATGGGAGTGAATCAAATTTCGCAACTGACGCTACTCATTGAAGATGGTGATATGGCGGCCGAGTCGTTTTTTACGACGGATGCTGATTTATTCAAAATGGGCAAGGAAATTGTTGTCAAAGCGGGGATTGCAGAGGCTCCGCAGCAGATAATTTATATTGGCGTTATCACCGAACAATCGATTGGTTATGACCGTGCAACTTACCTTCAGGTGATTGCGCGTGGCGACGTTAATAAGCTTTGCCAAGCAAAGCTAAGTAAATTGTATGACCCAAAAACATCAGATACTGACATCATAACGGATTTGCTATCTGGAGCTGGGGCGACAGCAGGTAAGATTGCTAAAAGTGAGATTAAACACCACCAATTTCTAATGATTGAGCAATCCCCGTGGGATATGTTGATGCATCGGGCTTTGGTGAATGGCTTTGTATTATGCGATGAAGGCAAAGCTGATGTTGTTGACCTTAAAAAACACCAACCAGGCACCCATACGTTTAATTTGGCAATGGATGGATGTATTGACTTTGAGCTGTCTGTAGACACAAGCAGCCATTTAAAGAAAACACAATACACCGGTTGGGATATAAAAGAGCAAGCCTTGCTTGCGAATGCAGATCCTCTTGCGAGTAGTTACAAATATCCAAAACATGCAGATGCCGATGCCGCGTTTAGTTTGCCTGCTCAGTTATGCCATGCGCAAGCCCCCGTTGATAAAACTGAGCTTGCCGCGAGTGCAACAGCGGAGGTCCATTTTCGTTTATTGGATATGTACCAAGGTCGCGTTCGCATTGATATGTCGAGTAAAAAAGCATTAAAAGGGGTGAAATTACTCGATGCGTTAACTGTATCTGGCGTTGGCAAGCTCAGTGCTGGAGAGTATTTAGTGGGGGAAATTCACCACCATATCAGTGACCGAGGCTGGTACTGTGAATATGTATTGGGTGTGCCATTAACACGAACACTTTGGTCACCATGGCAGACGTTACCTCCAGCAGCCCCTGTTATGGCAAAAGTGGCCACTTTTCAAAAAGATGACGAAGCGTTACAACGCATTCCGGTGTTATTACCAACGGCAACCAACAAGAAGGTCGTTTGGGCGCGATTGTTAACACCGTTTGCAGGCAAAGAGGAAGGCGTTTTCTTACCGCCAGACCTTGATACTGAAGTATTGGTGGACTTTATTGGAGGCGATGCGCGTTATCCTGTGATTATTGGTGCATGTCATAACCCAAAAGTCATGCCGCCTTTTGCATATGATGATAAAAATGAACAGCGGGGCATCTTTTTTAAAGAGCCAGCGTTGGCTGTTCAATTTACATTAAAAGAACCGCACTTACTGCTTAAAGGTAGCAAAGATCAAACAATTACCTTTGGGCAAAAGCAAGGCTATGCCCTTGCGCAAAAAGATATGGCCACGATAACAGCAAAAGACACGCTTAATTTGATGAGTAAAGATAAAGCGATGGTTGATTTAAGTAAAGATATTCACCTCAAAGCGGATGGCAATGCCACCATAGAAGCCAAAGCGACAGACGTTAAATAGTACATAAAGGAAAAATTCATGTCACAAAGTGCATTTTTAGGACAAGGCTGGGCGTTCCCTCCACGCTTTGCAACCTCCGAGTCAGGACCCGCTATAGCGTCAGGTGAAGTTCTATTGCAACAAGCCATTTATTTGGCGTTGCACACGCTCATTGGCGAACGTCCACTGTGGCCCGAAATGGGTTCTGGGTTGTCTAGTTTTACTTTTGCAGAAGCCGCAGAGCAAAGTTTAGCAGACCTAAAACAAGAGATAGCGACTGTATTACTTAATTATGAGCCAAGGATCACATTACAAGACATTGTATTTGATAGCTCAGCGTTATATGACGGCATACTCACTATTGAATTGCAGTATTTGATTCGCCAAACGAATAGTCGCAGTAATATGGTTTTTCCTTTTTACCTACTTGAGCAATCTGTATAGCTTCATTGATTGTTACTTGGGCTAAAAGAGTTCACGTTTTACACCTCTCGTTCAATGCGCAACGCTTTTGAACTGCATATTCAACATCGCTTCGTACGCTAAATATGACGTTAACCTAATCGTACCGAATTTTTCGAGTTTATGCGCTGTATTCATTTCGTGGTTATTGCAAAACCAGCACCTTAGCTTGGATTTGTAGGCATTGCTTTAATTTTAGAATGATAACTTAAGGTTTTATCATGACTGAAAAGTCTAATTATCCTGTACATATATTATCCCCTTTACACCAAGGGTTAAGCCAATCTCAGCGTCGTACAGAGCCACTGTCGAGTGCTTTTTTTCAAATTGAAGCACGCACGATTGAGCAGTGGTTGGTGTACCTGCAACAGCTAGCAAAACAAGTACGTTTTATTGATGAAGCAAGTGTGCCGAATTTACAGACTTGGGAACAGGTTTTACCTGATGCCAATCAGTTAGCATCATTAGCCAACATGCTAAAAAACCAAGTTGTTAGTACTGATACTCAGGCATTGGCGAGTCGACCTGATCTGGCGTTATTGCTGACGTTCATTGATTTGTTACAACATACAAGTGCACAATTTAATGCGTTTGTGAGTCGGCATTTGGATCATTATTTTCATGATGTATTGCGTTTTACTAAGCAAGTTGCGCAACCGGATAGTGCGCATGTTGTTATTACACTTGGTGATATCGCCTCAATGACGCTTACTGAAGGGGTTGAGTTTGATGGTGGCAAAGACAGTGAAGGTAATGCGCTAATCTACCATACAACGACACCAGCAGCGATTAATCATGCCCAAGTTGATTTTGCAGCCACCTTAAATCGGGTGATCACATCAGAGTCGGGTCAACATGCATCATTGCAGGTGGCACGCAATGTCATCTTTGATGCTCAAACAGGGCAAATACTTGAACAGAGTGTGCCAAGCTTAGGGACGTTATCAACCGAAGAAGGTCAACCTGAGGTTGAGCTAGGGTTTAAAGTCGCCTCTCAAGATCTGTTTTTGCTAGGCGGCGAGCGCGTAGTCACATTGCAGTTTGCGACGGATAGGCTGGGAAGTACGCCCGTAAATGTATCCGATTGGCAGAGCGTATTTGATATTTATGCCAGTACTGTAGATGGACCAAGGTTATTGGCTGCTGATACGTGGGCATTTGAAAGTCATGCGCAAAGTGTTGACCAAACTCGACTTCAGATCACCTTATCGCCTTTATTCCCTGCGTTATCTCCAGCTGATGATGAATATATTGGTGGCCATTTGCATTTACCCTATTTATCGTTTGTATTGAAAAGCGATGCATATTTGTCGGTTTATGGTGAACAAGCATCGAATCAAGGGTTACTGAGCCAAATTGGCATAGAGCATATTAAACTTAATGTGAAAGTGACTGGCGCATCAGGGGTTATTGCGAGTAATAGCGAAGGCGCACTGGATACACAAAAGCCGTTTGATCCTTTTGGTCTAGACCCTAGGCTTGCGGCTAAATTTCATTTTACCCATCCAGAGTTATTGTGCAAAGACATTACTTACGCCAGCTTATCGTTTACTTGGTTAGATAGACCCAGTGACTTTAATACGTATTACAAGCCATATAGCTTCTACCTCTTTACTCAAGCGGATCAATCACAGAACTCTGAGTTCTTTAATGAAAGTGGCCGTTGTACTGTGGAAGCGTCTGATTCGACTCGCGCGGAAGAAAAGGTATGCAGTGCTGTGACGTCGTTTGACTTAAACACATTATTAGATAGTACGTGTGATTGTTTAACTTGGCCCGATAGCGAAGTGAAGATCTATCAATCGGACAAAGCGCTGGGAAGTGAGCTAGCATCAGAAGCACTTTCTGGGAAAGGACACAGCACGAAACTGTTTTATGATGATTATGATCAGGATACATTGCCAATCGTTGTCAACAATAAAGCCGCAAATACCATAGAGTTTACGACAGCCGATAATAATGTAGCGGCAGACTATGGCACGTTGCCAATGGCTGAATTAGATGCGAAAGAGTGGCCAAAATGGTACAGCCTCGAATTAACCAGCCAAGCTTTTGGTCACAAAGACTACACACGTGTTGTGGAGTACTTTGCTTATCAAAATGGCATAGCGTTGGGCAAATCACCAGATAACTTCATACCCATTCAGGTTTCTCCCCCTTATACACCGCATTTGGAATTAGTTCAGTTGAATTATGAATGTGAAAGCGTCACTAGCGCTCATAGCGCGGTAGTTGGGAATACCATTTGGCTTGAGCATATAGCGCCGATTGGTCGCCAAACACTAGCATTGAATCGTATGGCACAGGCTAAATTATTGCCAGAAATTGATAAATTAGGGTATCTCTATATTGCTTTAAAAGACGTTGTGTCTCCTGGGCAAGTGAGCATGTATTTTCAAATAGATCCTATCGATGGTTATAACATGGGGCACTCGCCTAAATTCTTGTGGGAATATTTTGATAATGGTCATTGGCAGCGATTAAAGCGAGAAGATTCACAAGGCGAGGCAGGCGAAGGGCGTATTTTGCAAGATAGCACTTATGATTTACTTGACTCGGGTATCATTATTTTTTATTTACCAAAAGTTGGCTTGGAGAATAGCTTTAATCATGATGGCCGGCTGTGGCTTAGAGCAAGTATTGAGTATGACTCCGTTGAATACCCGACCAATGAGTCTTCAATATATCCCATTTATTCACGCATACGTGGCATGTTCACACAGGGTGTAGAAGTCACATTAAAAAGTATTGAACACCCACAAGCACATTACGAGAAGCCCTTATCGGCCGAGCAAATTGTAAAGTTAGCGCAACCAGATCCAATGGTTAAGCAAATTAGCCAGCCTTATCCAAGTTATGATGCCAAAGTCACAGAAACGACAGCAGCATTTAATCAAAGAGTAAGTGAGCGTTTACATCATAGGGGAAGGCTGTTAACAGCGTGGGATTTTGAACATTGTGTATTACAAACTTTCCCACAATTACATTCAACACGAGCGGTACATACTTCCCAAGGGGTAACCTTGATTGTGATCCCATTAAATTATGATCCAGATGTGTTGCAACCAAAGGCACCTCGATATTTAAAACGAGAGGTACTTAATCTGATTGAAGCGCTCACAGTACCTGGGTTAGCTGTGAAGGTTGAAGATCCAAATTATGTAGAGGTGCAAGTAGAGCTGATTGTAAAAATTAATCCGCTTTATGATATCCAAAGCTCTGTTATCGAGCTCAATCAACTGGTCATAGATACATTAACACCGTGGAATAAGTCAGAGTCCGAATTGTCAAAAACGATTTATTTAACAACGTTAGCTCAAGTGTTAGAACAACATGTTGCGGTAGATATGATCCAAGTGATCAGAGCGAAACGCGCGGGTGACAATCAGAACGAATATAGTGCATTAGCACCAAAGGATGCGCAAGAGATCCTAGTACCGGCTCGCAACCATAAGATTTCATTAGCCAGTGTCTCGGGCGATGTGTTTGAAGGCATTGGTAAATGGGAAATTGAGCATGACTTTAAAGTGCAGTAATACAGCAACCCCTTGCTAATCGAATACATAACATTGCGACGCAAAGCTTAAAAGAAAGTTTTCACAGCTTTTCGGTCAGCGCGTCTTGCGTATATCACCTCTATTTTATTAGGTAAATTATGGTTTCTAATCCATTGAAAATCTCTAATGATCTTGTTTTGCATCGTGGACAAGATCTTGAGGGATTGAGAGTACAAGCACTTGAGCGGCTGCAACAATTTGCACCAAATACGTGGACTGATCACAACCGTTTTGATCCCGGTATTACGTTACTGGAGGTATTAGTCTATGTTCTGTCAGATTTAAGCTATAAATTCAGTTTTCCTGTAGAAGACCTGTTGTCTCGTGCACAAAGTGATGCGAATCGCGGGCAGCAGTTCCTCGCACCAGAAACGGTTCTATTCAGTCATTGTGTGACAGCTGATGATTATCGGCGCTTATTTTTAGATATTACAGAAGTAAAAAATGTGCATGTCAAAGACATAAATACAGGAACGGGGAGCGCTAGCGATACCTTTGATTTGATGATTCAGCTGTATCAAAGTAGTGATGAAATACGTGCACAAGTCATCAGTAAAATCCATCAAGCATTTATCAGTAACCGAACGGTTAATCATCAACTCGGCCAAATTGGCTTTTATGGGGTGGAACATATATTACTGACTGTCAGCTTAGATTTAAACAACGTCGATGATGTAGTTGAAACGCTGGTGGACATTTTTCGACTGATAGACAATGAAATATCACCGAGTGTTCCTCAATATACCGCGGCGCAACTACAGCAAAAAAACATCAGCTTAGAGCAAATTTATAATGGACCAAAGCTAAATAATGGGTTTGTATTAGATTCAGATTTAGCGAACACAGCCCAAAAACGGCATCTTTATAGTTCAAATATTCTCAGTGTGCTTGATGGCCATCCACACATCGCCAATATTAGTGAATTTAAGTTTATAACCGCATCATCTCAGCAAGGGTATGAATATTGGCAAACAAAAATCCCGCCAAATGCAAATGGTGATGTGTGCCTGCCTGCGTTATTTTTCCAAAGCCCACTGTTTTTTGATGCAATCAATATCACCATTGAACAGCAAGCTTACACGTTAACAACAGATGAAAAAGTTCGAATTCGTGCTGCGTTAGATACATTCAAATCGGCACCGTTGAATGAAAGAAATATATTATTAGCGCCGCATAAACAAGGTGAGCATCGTCCATTGAGTCACTACGATTCATTGCAACACGAACTACCAAAGGTGTTTGCGGTTACCGAAAAAAGCTTAGATCAACTTATTGACTCAGGGCAAAAAGCACAGCTGTTGCAGTTTAAAGGTTATTTACATTTATTCGATCAGATACTAGCGGACCAACACAAGCAACTTGATGTGCTCCCCCATATTCTGGCATTGCCAAGTCCAGACAGCTATCAGGTTATTGCATCTTTATTAGATGACATGCTGGCCAGTGAGTCAATTAATCAAACGCAATGTGTGGCATTTTGGACCTGTGTAAATGCACTACCTCACTCTCAATTGAGTCAGGCACTGCAAGGAATTAGTGGTTTAGCGCATCTAATTACTATACCAATTGAAACGTATCAGAATGAAGGTATGCAGCGTACCTTAGAAGCGCATTTTAGCTTAGCCCAACTGACGCGCCTCAATCGTAGTACAGCACACTTATTGGCCCGTTTTTGTATTACAGTACCAGACCCTAATTCATTGAAGTACCAGAATGTTTTTGCCTTGTATAGGACTGAACTTGCAAACAATGAATTAGATCAAAGTGGTGAAGAATGTTTGGTGGCTCGCTTAGTTTTACTTCGACAGTATATTGATAAATGTCGATTACTCAATGAAATAGGGGAGCTTGGGTGCCAGCGAGGAATGGGGTTTAATTATTTGTCACGTTTACCACACTGTGATCAGTTAGCTGGGCTCAGTAAATATATAATGCGACATATTGGGCTCTCCCACCCAGGACAAATGCCGCTTGCGACCAATAACAAGGAAAGCTTCTATTTGCTTGAATCAAGCTTGCTTAATACCGATTTAAAAACCGGTAGCATATCTGAACAGCCCTTAGTGACTCAGCTACATTTTATTTTGCCAGATTGGCCGACGCGGTTCCAAAACCTTGAATTTAGAGCCTTGGTGTCTTCTCAAATTAGGATGTATACACCACTGCATCAAAGTGCCCAGAGTATGTGGTTGGACAAAGAAACTATGAGTCTTTTTGAGCGCTTGTATTATGGATGGCTGAATTTTTATGGTGAAGCTCAGCGGAGCCGGTTCATGCAATTCAATGAGTCTGTTATTGCGGTTGCAATGAGACTGAATACGCTATTAAAGCAGTTTCTTAGGCAACCAATAGATGCGGCATCGGACAGTGCCGAGCATCGTTGGATGCTGGCTTCATTGATTATAAATGAAACGAATGAGGAGGCTGATTTCGAGACCATTAAGCAAGTCATGTATGACATATTACAGACGTACTCAGCACAGACATTATCAGATGAGCTCGAGATCGACGGCGTCGTTTTACCCGAAATTCATCGTTCAGTTACCGCTATTATTGCAAACGAAAACTTTGAATTTCCAATCGGTTTTAGCGCCGATACAGTATTTTATCTGACCGCCCAGCACTGTATTGACGAAATATGCAAACCCAGCCTGTTAGACAGCGCTAATAATCATCGCCGTTTTACTGTGGGTTATACCCCATTGCCATATTTAACGCCTATTTCACCGGTTTCACTTTCAAAAATAAACCCTACAAGCCCAGAGGCTTCTAAATTTACTGTCGCCAAAAGTACGGCAAATCGAATCTAATCAAGGAACTACTTATGACTACCTCAACTGAGCAAGATATTGAGTCGAGCACCGAATCATCGACGCCAGCACCTGAAAGCCGTGCGTCATTAATTGGCAAATTTGATGATTTACAAACCCCGACAGGTGATGATTTTGAATCATTAATTCGCTCTAGCTTTAACCAAGTGGATGATCCCTTAAAAGTGTCAGGCGCCGGTGACGATGAAACGTTGGAAGTGACTGCGCCTCTGCATATAAAGCGCAAAGACTTGGCGCCAGGTTCAACGGCACCTAGCGCGAACATTACCATAACACCAGAGCAACTGATAGTTGCAGGAGCCGATGCTGAAGCAACCATGGTGAAAGTTACAGCAGACGCTGTGTCAGTAGGCGAAAGTGGTAATTTCACGGCCAGTGCAAACACGTTAAATGCATACAACGTATTAGAAGTGAACGCAGATACCTCAATGGTCAAAGTGGCTGGTGATATTAAAACGCAGTCACTGACAAGTGAATCGGCTCACATGACAACGGTGCAAGCTGATCAAGTAAACACTGAAAAGTTAATTGTTACCACAAATACAACCTTAGGTCCGAACACCACCGCAGCGCAGTTAAACGTTAGTGGTGCAACTACGCTGAAGGACAGCTTAGCTGTTACTGGGGCAACCAATCTTGAGGGTAACCTCACTGCGAATAATGCCATTTTTAATCAACATTTGGAGGCACATAAGGCGCTGGGTGTTGGTATCAATAAAGACAGCACTAAGGCAATACTGCATATTAATAAATCAAGCAGTGACATGGATGCATTGCTACGTGTTGATGATGAGAATAATGATGACACGCCGTTCATTATCGACTCTGAAGGTAAAGTGGGCATTAATACATCTATGCCTGATAGTCATTTGCATGTGGATGGATCGTTTTTAGTTGGCGCCAGTAAAGACAGCGCTACAGTACATCTTAAAAATGATGGGCCGAGTCAGTTTAATAACGAGGTGCAAATAGCACAAGGGCTTGCAGTACAAGGTGGTGTATCAGTAGGAACGTCGCTGGGAGCTGTTGCACAAGGTAATGCAGCCATATCGGGAAAAGTCGGCCTTGGCACGCATCAACCAGAGGCATTGCTGGATATTCATGCGGCGCAACCAGGTAGCATGCTCAACATGCAAAACGGTGATGATAAGTATATTAAAGTCACGAGTGCACCTGTGACCGATGAAACAGAAATAACGCTATATAAGCCAACTAAAATAGCACAAGATTTATATGTGTCGGGCCGGGCGACCAGTCAAACATCTGTTGTCGAGGGCAGCTTAACCGCACAGAATACTGAGGTAGAGGCGCTTCATGTTTCAGACTCTGCAACGGTATCAGGGCTCACTCAAAGTAAAACATTACTAGTGGGAGAACAATCAGGCACCACGGAGCCTGAACGCGCAGCAGGTGCTTTGATTAATGCCCCATTGACTGTTAAGCACAGCGCTCAATTTCAAGATATTACTGCAGCAACAACTTTGCAGGCGACTGACGCAGTGATACGTGAACGGTTAAATGTAGGTCATGCACAAGGTCAAAGTAACGCGCGGGTTAGTATTAATGCGCAAGGTGCAGAAGAAACCACGTTACTCATCAAAGATGATGAAGATAAAGCACTCTTACGTGTTAAGAAACAAAAAGTCACACTGGGCAGTGAAGGGGGGAGTTTACCTCTTTGTGTTGAAGGCAGCATGGATGCGACAGGCAAAGTCAGCGCACCATCACTCGATATTTCAGGACATGTCAATGCCAATACTTCGCTGGTTAATGAACAAATTAAAGTTGCCGCGTTATCGTATGCTCAAGGGTTTACGACGTCAGCCAAATTTGCTGTACTGGCGGATGAGACGACGACATCAGGCATCGATGTCAGTTATAAAAACGGCAATGCAACCACCTCAGTGTTGGTAAATAAAGCGGAGTATGTGGGGGTTCATAAGGCAGATCCGCAAGTTCATTTTCATGTCGGCTCAGAAAGTATGTTTGAGGGACATGTTACGCTTCGAAACACGCTAGACATTACACAGAGCGAAAATAGCCTACCGGCTTTTCGTGCCAGCTTAACACAGACACAAGTTGGTTCCGATGCGACGGATGCTCAGTTTATGGTGTATGGCAACACCGAGTTACGCGGTGCGTTCAGTGTCTTCAGCGATGATGGCGATTTTATTCGTACTAACGACTCTCAGTTGCAGTTAACGCAACTTGGTGTTGAACCGGTGTTTAAAATCAGTGATGAGACAAACGCTCAGGTGATTTATGCTCAACCAGGAAAGTTGGCAATTAATCAAACCATCGATGTGAATAGTGCCGACTTTTCTCTCACGGGTGAGGCGAAAATAACCGGAACACTCGCAATTGAAAATCCTGAGCTAGCATTGCAGGTGAAAGGTCGAACAGATATAGAAGACAAATTACAGGTCATTGGTGAAACGGAGTTACGAAATGGCCTTGATGTCAGTGTTACAAACAACACCGCTGAGGCGGCAAAAGACGCATTGTCGGTATCAGGTTCCAGTGTGTTGAATGGCACATTAACGGTAAGTGAGGCGACAGACATAGCAGATACCCTCACAGTGGGTAAATTGGCGCAATTAAATGACGCGTTAACTGTGACTGCGCATACACAACTCAATGATACAGTGACCGTAGAGGGCGTACTTGTTGCACAAAGTAACGTCGTTATTAAAGGGGAAGTGGGTGATAATGCCTTAACGGTTGATAATAAAGCCGTATTTAGAGATGACGTGAGCATCGGCGGTGATCTGAGCTTAACACCTTACGAAGCATCAGCACGGGTTCATATCTGTGAACAGCAAGCGCAAGCGTTACGCATAGATCACCATAATGGTGAGGTGGGGTTAGTATTCTCACAAGGAAACTTGGGCTTAGGGCTAGAGCGACCAGAGTACATGCTGGATGTGGCTGAGGACAGCCGTTTCCATAAAGATTTAACTGTGTCAGGGCGTGTGGAAATTGATGACAGTTTGCATGTAAATGAATACGCCAGCTTTCGTAGTAACTTGAATGTTTATGGTAATACGGAGCTATTGGGCGAGGCCCGTGTAGGTTTAGCATTTCATCATCAGCAAGATGATTCATCGTCAGCGAGGTTGGGTAATGCGCAATTAAGTATTGAACAAAACCATTTTGATAAAGCGTTGGCTGTTTATCACCAAGGCAGTGACCCTGTGGTTGTCAAAGAGGGCCGATTGGGTATTGGGACAGAAGACCCCCGAGCACACTTAGATGTGACTGGCAATGTTACTGTAACAGGTGATATTGAGTTAGACGGTGTGTTAAAAGGGGCGGGTCGTTTAGAGTGTTTAGACGGCGCAAAGATTTTTGGGGATGTTGAATTACGTTCTGATTTAACCGTAAGTGATGACGTTCTACTCAAAGATAGCTTAACAGTCGAAGGCCATGCTGTATTCACACGTAAAGTTCGCGTGGAAGGAGACAGTGATTTTGTCAAAAATGTCGCTGTTGCTGAATCCCTCACTGTAGAGAAACGTACTAGCTTGAAGGATGATTTACATGTTGGCAAGCATGCGACTATTCAAGGTGGCGTTAATATTGAAGGTTTAGAAGCCGACAGTAAAGTATTGATAAAACCAGACACAGCACTGATGGGTTGTTTGCAGGTGAATGGTCCAGCTGAGTTTAACACGACCTTGAGTACAAGGTCGTTGAGTGCGCAAGATACATTAAATATAGGAGATACGCGAGCGTCGGCAAAATTGGCAATAAATAGCGAAGAAGGGTTAGCTGGGTTAGATATTGCGATAAGTGGTGACACGCAGCTACACCTCAATTGTGAAGGTCAATTAGGCTTAGGCACAGCACAAGCAAGTCATAAACTGGATGTAAATGGTGATGCGCGAATTAGTGAAGCCCTTTCGGTTGAGGGACGTTTGGAGGTAGGCAACGGTGCGCAAATAGCGGGGGATTGTCAGATTCAAGGCGCGTTATCGGCTGATGATTTATCTATTGCAGCGGTCAATTTACCAAATAGTCCGACGATTAATATGGTTTCTCAAGACCCGCTACTCGGTGGTGAACAAACGTCAAATAACACATTGGCCACGCAATCAGCGGTAAAAGCGTATATTGATGAGCATACTTGGCAGCTGAGCCATGGTAAGAAGGTCATCGCGATTCATGATCAGCAAGAGTTTGATGCCGTGTTTGAACGTGGCACGCTGAATAATGTGACTATTTTACTCTATCCACACAACAGTCACCCTCAAGTAACCCGTGCGTACAAGCTTAATCAAGCTGTAGAAATAGGCTCAAATGTGAGTATTGTCGGCTTTAACGAGCAAGAAACACGTATTGTTAAAGCACACCCAGGGTGTCGCTTTGTTCTGCGGGGAGAGCGAGACGCGAAGGTGAAAAATGTACAGATGAAAGGCTTCACTTTTGACGGTACGATTGCCGGTGAACCATCTCGCTTTGAAGGCAGTGGTGGCGCGTTCAGTTTACGTTATGTCGAAAATATTCAACTTAACTGTGTGATAGAACATCATTGTGTTAGCCATGATGGTGGTGCGATATATGGAGATGTCGAAGCGACTGAGGTACAAGCGTTGAACATCAGACAATGTAAAGCGGGTCGCCAAGGAGGAGCAGCCTATGGCTTGAAATACTCAACAATTGATGCTCAATTTTGCCAAGCTGAACGTGGAGGTGCTGTGGCACATTGCGATAACAGTGAAGTCTTGGCAAAACATAACAGCGCGTCGCTTTATGGTGGGGGGGCGTATAAATGTGAGAACTTAATGTGTACAGGCCACTGGCGTAACAACCGCGCAAACGGGGGAGAGGGTCAACACATATACAGTGCTGGGTGTGAGCATGGTGAACTACATGAACAGCCGCATCAAGAGGGTTATTTATGGCATGCCGTGTATCTTGACCACGCGCTTACTTGCGCGCATGGTTATTGGCGAAATGATCATATTTAACCTCAGGTTTGGATAAGGGTTTTGGAATAGAAAATGTTTTGTAAACACACTTACGTACAACCCAATGATGGTATTTTTTTCAATATCAAGGCGCTTTTATGCAGTCATAGCGGGCTATTACAAATGAAAGCAACGCCGAGAGTGAGAAAAATAGCTTTATTGGGCAAATTCGCTTATCCAGAGCTGAGGTTATTTAATGATGCAATTACACGTTAATAAAATAGGGGTCGAACTTGAGACCCCATACAGTGTGTTAGTGCACTCAGGTAAGTCTTTAACTGATTTAGAGGCGACATTTAATCAGTGGTTATCCAAAGGGTTATCATTGTTGCAACTAGAGTTGCCTGAACTATCAGGCACAACAGAGCAGATTCAGCATTTATCAGATATAGAAATAGTATTACCCGAATTGGATTGGCAGGCCATTGAGCAGAATTCACAACCGTATTTTAATGCGGTTGTGAAACCCATAATCATGGCAAGTTTACAATCAGAATTTGATTCAGGTGTGCATGATGTAATGCTAACTCAGGGGGATTATTCGCTACAGAGCAATGGCACTTTAGGGGGATCACAAGGGCCATACAGTCCGCTTTGGAGCCATTTTATTAAGACTTATTGTGCGCATCCGGCATGCGACGTTGTTAATACACAGAGAAATAACCTGCAGGGGGTAATTGCTAGTCACTTTAAGTTAGACAAAGTCATGTTAGAAAAATTGATTCAAGATGCTGATTGGCCCGCTACGCGAGGTCGTTTGATCAATTTATTTAATGATAGTCGTACAATTTTGGCGAGTATTATGTTCCCTTTATTGCATGTTATAGAGCGGAATATGCATGGGGGAAACAAAAATGAGGTGTCGTATTTCACGGATATATTGATGAAGCTGTCGGTTCATGATGTTGAGCGATTTTGGATGTATTTAGAGCAAACTTATATTCAATGTGTGGCTCAGCCATTACACCATGCTCAAACAGTTTCAATGATACTCAAGAGTTATCATTGTTATGTATTTTGCCATGCGTTTACGCAATCACACTTGCAACGTGTATTAGCTGGTTTGGGTTCAAAAGGGTCACAGTTAAAGCTAAATACATGGTTTGCACTTCACCCTCAAGGTACTACTGTCAATCATCCTGCGCTAATAGGCCTTGAACGTATTTTGGATGATATAGAAGTGCATTATCAAAGTGCGAGTGAAAATCCAGCGATTCAGTGGGTAAACGAGGTAACAGAAAAGAAAAAGCCAGCTTTAGGCCTTAATGTATATACAGATATGTCTCACTATGACCCATTGCCTGAATCGTCATTGTTCAGTATGGCCGTTGATAGAGCCGCGTCTGTGCACTTTAGTGCGCGTTTGTATCAATTGCAAAGCACGTATCGACTATTAAATACATTGCAAGTTGGCGCGATGTTACCGGCTATGTTTACTATAAAGTGGTCACAGTTACAGCAGGAGTTACAAAGAAGCCACCAACTCCCCATCCAGTTTCGTATGGCCTTAGAAGCTTTTGTGTTATCGGCCAGACCCGAAATAGACTCGCATCGATATGTAATACAACGTCTTGAATTGTTGCACCTCTATATCAACCGTGAGGTGGCACAGCTCAGCTTTGCTGATAAGCCGCAACACCTAAGTAAAATAAGAGTGTTACTGAGTAGCTTTTCAGATGTACCAGTTGCGTTAATTATTAAACTCAGAAAACTGATACTGTCATCAAATGATATGTCTGATGCGGTAGCGCGACAGCGCAAGGGACATGTGTTAAATGAGGTTGCGCTTTGGTTGGATCACTATCAGAAACGCGTGCAATTGTGTATTACGCGGCATTCTGAAAGCTACTTGCCTGCGTTTAACATTGATCAGAATAACGAACGGGCTCAGGTTAATCGCACCGAGAGTGTGGCAACTGACTTATTGATGACTGGCATTGAAGCTATCGAGGCAAATATTGGTGAAGCCGACTATTTCTATTGTGATATTCGGGTTCGCTTGAAATATCTTGAACCTCTTTTAACACAAAGCCAATGGTTGGGCGCTCAACAATACCTAGTTACGCATGATTATGTCGGGTTACTCCAATTCATAAAAGACCCAGAGCATATGGCCATTGCAACGCAAAGCTCGACGACGAATGCTGCAACGAGGTTTCGTTCAAGGGGGCTTGTTGATACGGATAAAATAAATCATGAGTTTGAAAAAGAGCAAACTCAGCATTTAGCTGGTGTATGTGCAGCATTGGCAGCTCGATTGAATGATATACAAACCAATAATGGCAAGCGAGTTGAAAGAGCGAATAATCAAGGTTCGAGTCATCAAGGCTATGAGGAGGTGTCAACGGGTGTGCCGGTTTTATCTACAATCGTGTTAGATTTGATAAAGTCGATGGCAATTCATTTAGAGGCTATATCACTTCAAGAAGGTGATTTTGTGCCGTCACAGCACCAGTTATATGAACGACTTACTGAACTACTGATCTGGCTTAATAGCCAATATCAATTGTGTGTTAAGCACAGAAATACTTTGCCTATTCTTAATGAAATCATTGTGTCTATTGAACAGTTGGTCGAGATTAAAAAGCGCTTTGACGACATCAACCCGAGCCTTAGTCGCGCATTACAACGCGGCATATATTGGACTCTTCCTTTAATAGAGTGGGGGGCTGAAGCGCTTATAGAGTTAGGTAAAACCAACGCGAAAAAAACCATGCAGGGTGACTGTGAACCGAGTGAGGATGAACATCCCGTCGTGCATGTACAAACTGCATCGTTAGAGAAGCAGCTCTTAGAGGTTGACACTCAGCGTGATGATAACAGCAGTGTGAGTGTGTTGTCAGGCCAAAGGGAGTCGGCACTGATACATCAAGTATTGTCATCTATTGAGCCAATTTTTTGTATCCATAATTGGCAAGAGGCGAAAAGGCAGTTAGAGCTGCTACGGCATATGGCAACGAGACAACTACCAACGGTTAATAATACCCTGTTTGAGGGGAAGGCCGACCACGATGTTTTTGAGCTGCAAATGTTACATGATGCGGGAAGTGAAGAGACACGTTATCAAATGCCGAACTCAGAGGGGCTAATTCAGTCATTGAAAAATGCTGTTTCAGTGATTGAAAATAACCTGATGACTCAGAACAACAAGCACAGGCAGCAACTGTGTGAGCATGGCCTTGAACAATTGTTAGTTCAGGGGGAGCAAACCATCACCGCGATGCGCTGCCAGTTAATGGATAATGAAGCATTAGTTAGTGCCGATGCCGGCATTGTTTTGCTCTGGCCTTTTTTAACGCCATTGTTTGCTAAATTAGGACTATTGGATATGAAATCGGAGCCTACGCAGGGGCAATTTGTTGACGAACGAGCCCGTGCGAAAGCGCATAGTATACTGTGCTTTATTGTGGGGGTAGACCCTATGGTTCACGCGACTTACACCATTAACGCATTACTTGGGTTACCACCTACATGCGTTGTGGAAACTCCAGAGGAGGTGCTTGAAAGTGAACATAGTGCAGTTGAACATATGCTCGCAGTGGTGATTTCGCGTTGGCATGCACTGCAAGATATGTCTGTTGCGACGTTCTCTGCATTGTTTTTACAGCGTGAAGGGCAAGTGCAGCTGACAGAAAGAGGACTTGCGATCAGCATTCAAAACAAGCCGCAAGATGTACTAATGATGCGTATGCCATGGGGACTTGGCTTAATTCAGTTACCCTGGTTGCCCGAGTTATTAATTGATGTTAAATGGCACAGCGGCTTTTAACACTGCAATATACCGTAAGCATTTATACTATTTGGAGGACAGTTATGTCACTAGTTCAAAATTCGACGTTACACCAACTGATCAATGAGCATCAATCACGTTATGAGCAATATGAAATAGCACGCCAAAAAGCTGAAGATCAAGCTCAGCATACAAAGGAGCACTGGTACTTTACATTAAATACGCTGTTTGTCAGTCATGTATTACCGCAATTGGAGTCAGTAAAAGTACTATTGGCTGAGCACGGCTTTGAGTCAAATATTGTGGTTCAGAGAAAGGCAATACAAGCAATGGATGGTTCAGTAGCAGATGCCATTACACAAATCACTTTTTCATTATCGGGTTTACACAGTAGTGATAATACATTGATAGAGCAAAATAATAATATCAACCGCTTATTGTTTTTTACAGCTGAGCATTCGATGCACATACATGCGCGTTATATTACTGATATTGCATCAAGTGAAACACAAATGATGTATTTCTTAGACGAAAATGCAGCATCAAATACGCAAAGACCGCCTTGGACTCATACGCCGGAACAGCACCAATATTGCCCACCTTGTTATGATCATGGCAGCGAATCACATAGCGTGATCAGTGATTTCATTAATTTTGTATTTTTACAAATTAGAGGAAAATTAAACCCATAACACCTTCCCTATCAACGACCTGCAGTTTGTTATTTCAAAGCAAATCGTGTGGTGTTTGTGGGCATCTCAAACTTTTTTCATAGTGTTTATCGAACACATTGCATTTTTCTTCACACATTCTGCACTACGACGTCTTCAATTTGAACAAACACATTAAGGTGACTTATGGCTGACTATATCAGTACATTTAATCATGTATTTACCAAATCGGAAGTTGAAGTTGATATTTTTAATGTGGACATAAATACATTGGGGTGTTGGCAAACGTTACAACAAGCGGGTTTTGAGCCTGCAGAGCTACTGACCATATTCCGTCAGCAGTATTGTGTTGAAATTTGGCAGCAAATAAAAGGTGAGTGTATTCGCGATCAGTTTGTTGCTGATCTGCTATTTAAAGCTGCGGTGAGAGGTTACTTAGAAAATTTACTTTTACGGTTACAAAATGCCTACTCGTTACCTTGTAACGGCATGTTGTGCAACAGTACTTTGTACATTCTAAATCATGGTAAAAGCTGCGGCTTAGATGAGTGGTTAGTATGGAGTATTGTTTATTTAGATAGCATTCAAAGCGCTGCTGTAGAGTCAAACTTTGTGTCAGGCAATCACTATTGTGGCGATATATTCAGCACGCGGCACTAAAATTCAGTCTTACTTTATACCCTGTTTTCTAGTTTATATTTGCGTGCTAAGTGCTAAGTGCTAAGTGCTAAGTGCAAAGCAATGCGATACCTAGACTCTGGCTTCTTTATCCCCACCATCTCCTGCTTTTGATAATTAAAGTAGCGACCAATTATGGGAGCATCAGCTCCCCCTTCTTTCTCAAGTGAGCTTTACCAATCATTTTCCTTCTCTTTAAGGCCGTTCCCAGCTATGAAATAACCCCTTTAAAGTTCAGTTTGAGTCAATATTTTTAGTCATGATCGGAGTACTCAATATGAAACCAAAACCTAATTCTGAAATTACGCGTATTCAGCTTGGTCCCACAGCAAAAGAAAAAAACCAAACAACAAAAAAAAGGATGCACCGACCTCGCTTACCACAAGACATTGTTATGGTCATAGTAGGCAAGTGGGCGATGCCAACAACGGTCGTTTTGGTGCTAATAACCTGCTTATCGGGTTATTACCTGGATGTTGAAGCGTTTACGCCAGTGGTTGGTATGATAGCACCTGTCATAATGGCGTTAATCATGGTGATCAGGGAGGCATCGGTGGGCAAAGATGAAGATCAGGCTTTGGCTGACCGAAAACGCGAAAGAGATGAAAGAATAAAACAATATCAAATAGAAAAAGAGCTTAAATTAGCGCAAATGGCATTGGAAGAAAAAAGGCACACGCAAGAATTGGATGAAAAAGCGAGGCAATTTGATTTATCACAAGCAGCAGCTAAGGATGTGGTTGAGTTAGCCAGAGAGATGAATTCGAGTTTAGTAGACATTATGAAAAAAGAATCAGATTAAACTGAATCAAAAATACAGGTGTCACCTATCTACATGATTCATTATTAAAATTAGAGGTGAAACAGTACAAAAATAGGGCGCGCTTAATGAGAGGAAAACATTTATAGCATGTAGATAGGTTTGTGTAAAAATGCAAGTTGGCAAAGCTTAGCGACGTGGGAATGGTTAACTATATATTCTTATTAATGCACTTTTTGTGAACTTTTTATTTTTACTTTAATTACCATTTGTTAAATTATTAAACTTGTTTGTTTTCATAGTGTATTAGTTTTGTTCAAGTTTTTAATGTTACATAATATCATTGTTGCAATTTTCCGCCTATAAATTCACCGGTGACCGTTTCTTAAAGTGGTACTATCCTTTCATTGATGCAATATGCGCTATAGTTGGTTTAAATCTTGATCTATTTATCTTTAATATGTTTTTTTTATGTCCTTTTTTTTACTTATTTTAGTATTTTATGATCAAGAACAATTATTAGAATAAATCATGGGTTTTAGTTGAGTGTTATATTCATTATTAAAACTTATGAGAGTAAGATCAGCATCGCTTTTATAATCTAAATTGAAAGGAAGTATAAGCGCTGTCATGTTTTATGAAGAATCTAATAAAAATCAGTTTAAAAGGGCTTTTTTGGGTCCGTTTACACTTGATAATCGTTCTCAAACACTCAAGCTAGGGAATGCCTTGATAAAGGTTGAACCGCTTATTTTTGAGTTGTTAGTATACTTTGTGCTGAATCCGGGCAGAGTAATATCTAGAGATGAACTTGGAGAGAAAATTTGGCAACAAGAATTTGTAGATAATAACTCTATAAATCGTGCGATTTCTGAATTACGGAGAATTCTTTCGCATGAATCGTTACCTGAAAATGTTATTAAAACCCACTATCGAAAGGGCTATAGTTTTAACTTAGACGTGAGGTTTGATCCTCTGAACTTATTTAGTGCTATGTCCTTAGAGATCCCTCACCTGAACCGTCAAAATATCCAGTTGTTTTTTCTTGCATCGTTATTAATAATCCTACAGTTAGTCATTATTTTTTAATTATAGATTTTATTAATATTTTCATAAAAAGAGGCTTTAAGCCTCTTTTTTTGTTTGTTTTTTAATCCATAAGCTTTTCCGAAGACAAAATTGTCATGTCATAAGCAAAAATATCCCCTTCATAAGCGACATTTTAGGTCAGTCGCGTCATCTTGTGCCCGTCGAAATTTAGCGCCATTTTTATTCAAATATTACAAAGAGCACAACATTATGGAACAACAATTTGTTGATAGAAGAGCATCGCTATTAGCTAACAAAATAGCGCGTACCAATTCATTTATACAACGTCAAAACATTCAAAAAGTCCCGGTGACTTTTGAGGGTGAACAGCTCGATTTTATTCGTTTGGCAATGGTCGATGGTATAAATGAGGATGCCTTAAGAACGATTGACTTTCACCAGCGTTGTTTAGGCGCTGAAATTGACAATGGTCGACAATATTGGTGTATGAAAAAAGGAGATGAAATTATCGGTTTATCGGGTTTCCATTATCGTTTATGGGATCCAAAAAGTATCGTATGGGGAGGGTGGTTTGTTGCGCAACCGAATGCGTCGGCGATGACTAAAATTGCCATGTTGCTTGATACACTCAAAGTCTTGTTAGAAGAGACCAATTATCAGCAACTGTATATTGAAGTTTTTGCCGATACAGAACAATCGAATATTCTCGGAATTTACCAATCTTTATTGTTTACTGAACTTTCACGCTTCGAAAGTTTTTATGGGCCTAACCAAGATATGGTGGTGATGAAGCTAGAACTAGATGATTTGCGTAAGCATTGGTTAGATGTAACCCGTTGTCAGCAATTGGTGCAATAAGTATGTTGATTTTGTATGTAGAGTCAGGGGCAGGCTCTCGAGCATTGGCACTGACTATGCAACAACATTTACAGCGCAGAGGCGAATCATCAACGCTTGTGTCGTTGTCTGATATTTTACCGTTATGGCTAACTCGGCTATTGTTTGACCAATACTATGACTGGTGTTTAGAGGGTAAGCAACATCATAGTAAGTTGTATGGCAGCCGCTGGTTTTATCCTGTGCTATATAAATTACTACCTTGTATGTTGTGGTTTAAAGGGAATGATAAACAAGCCATAGCAAAAAAGCTGTTCAGTGAACATGAACAAGTATTAGCGTGTAGTTATTATGGTGCTTTTTTTGCGCGCTATTATTGTAATAAATTCTCACTCAAGCGGCCCATCCATGGCGTACTTGGTGATTACAGTATTTCGTCAGGATGGCAAACACCTGTTGATAATTTATTTGTGTCGCACGCATACAACAACAGCGTGTTTGATTGGCATAGAAGTCGTTTGGCAGCGGTACACGCCAGTGGGATCCCTGCACTTGTAAGCGATACTAATAACCTATATCAAGTAAAACGAGGTCAAGTCATGCTGTGCGGAGGTGGTTGGGGCTTAGGTATTACTGCATCAATCGTCAGTGCATTACTGGGCACTCATAAAGTCACTCGATTACAAGTTGTTTGCGGTCAGAACACAGCCTTATTTACACAACTCACACGTGAGTTTTCAACATATATTGATGCACAGCAATTACAGGTGATGGGGTTTGTTGATGACTTAAGTCACCTGTATCAACAAGCTGAAATACTGATCACCAAATCTGGTGGTATTACCTTAACGGAAGCATCTTTAACCAATACTTGCATGGTGATCAGCTCAGCATTACCAGGGCAAGAACAGCATAATCGCGCCGTTTTTAAAGAAGCCGGTGCGGTGGCTGTATGTGACTCGGTTGAGTCATTACGAGATGCTGTTGAGCAGCTGCTTGGCAATACACAACGAAAGATTACCTTAACAAACAATGCCGCGACATTGGTGCGGCACGATGCGCCAGATTACATCTGCAATGTGCTTTTAAATTATTATCAGGAGAACCGTCATGTGGACTAAAAAAGCCACACACTTAGAAAACTCAGATTTACCACAAGGGCATCTGAACTTTATCGAACGCAACCCCAGCTTTATCAAGCATCATAGAGCAAGTTCAGAACGGGTTGCTAATGCGTTAGCACGTTATGCTGAGTCTGAAGTCGTGGCAGAGGAAAACATTTGTAAGTTAGTCGTTAAAATGACAAGTAGCTGTAACTTACGATGTGAGCAGTGTTTTCAGTGGCGTGAAGGCGGTTTTCACAATGGCTTAGATCCTACGGCGATACCTTATGATGAGAGTGGCAACTTATTCGATTTTATTGACCGTAATCAGTGCGATATTATTTTGACTGGTGGTGAGCCAACTTTACACCCTGACTTCCCCAAGTTTTTTAGGCGCTTAGCAGAGGCAGGTTGCTTTATTTATATCTGTACGAATGGGTTGCTGATAAAGCGCTATTTTGAGCTGTTTAGTGAATTTTCAGATCAGTTGGCATTTTTAATCTCAATTGATGGCCCAAGTGAAATCCATGACTCTATTCGTGGCAAAGGCACATTTAGGAAAACCATTCAGGGCATAGAGATGCTCGCCAAGGGCAAGCAAGAAGATGGCAAAGGCTGGCTGATTGGCGTTGAAAATACCTTAATGGCAAAGAATTTAGATCAATCCATTGAGTTGCTCAAAGTGTGTGAAACACATGGTGTAGACTGGATGATCTTCAATCACTTATGGGTGGTGGATTTATTTGCGCGTAGTGAGTATCACAAGTTTTGTGAAGCGTATAATGTGGTACCGAACTCATATACTGGTTTTGATATGGGAGATTTTAGTCATGACTATATCGAAAAAGTTATCTCGACTTTGGCGCAACTACGTGAATACCCCGCACAAATTCCGGTGCTATTTGGCCCCGATTATAGTGACGATGAATTGCGTAAATACTATCGAGGGAAAATGCCTGCTCGTGAGAACTATTTAAAAATGGGCGTGAAGTTAGATGTTGATATTGGCGGGAAATTGGTGATGACAAAACAATTTCCAGATCTGGTTTTTGGCAGTGTACTGGATGACACTTTGGAAGATTTAATGGCGTCAGACGCTTACCAACGTGCGGCTAAATCAATGCGTGAAGGTTCTTTGAGGGTACTCAATGCCTGTCCTGATGCTCATAACTTTTTAGTGTAGGTATTTGCATGTTATCGGTCATTGTACCTGCACATAACGAGGCGTCGGTGTTGTCACACACACTGTCGTCTTTATGTGAACAGTTAGCCCCAGAAGATGAGCTGATCGTGGTGTGTGATACCTGTCAAGATATCAGTGTTGATATTGCGCGTACCTTTACGTGTCATGTGTATGATGAGCGGCTTGGCTCAGCCGCACAGACACGTAATTTTGGGGCACAAAAAGCCACCAAAGACGTGTTGGTTTTTATCGACGCTGATACTCACTGTGCCAAAAACTATGTTGCTGCAATAAAGCACTCAATGCGCGGTGGTACTGAATATGGTTGTGCACCTTTAAAAAGTGAATCTGGGCATTGGTTAGGAGAATGGATAGCCAAGAGTATCAATCGATTTAATTACACACACCGTACTTTTGGTGGAAATTGCTTTGTGAGTACACATTTGTTCAAACAGTTAGCTGGTTTCAACGAGGCGTTAATGAAAGGCGAAGATACTGATTTGGGTGAACGGCTATGTAAACTCAAGGCTCGATATGGGTGGCTTGCGCAGAGCTATATTGTTCATAACGAACGCAAGTTTAAAGTACAGGGCTACATACGTTATTTCAGCAAGCTGTGGCTGGAGTCGGTGTTATGGCAGGTGGCACCAAGCGTCTATCAACGTGTCGTAGGAGTGAAAGGATGATTTCTGCATTAAAGTTATTGTTTGCTGATATTAGTGGTCGCTTGATGATGGTGAGTGCAATCAGTGCAGTGACCACACTGGGTATTGTGCATAGCATTAATATTGCGCTACAACATCGCCATGGTGACACCCAAAACTTACTCCACAATGGGATGATATTTTCTGTGGCGTTTTTGGCGTATTTTATCATCCAGCTATTTTTTCAACGTCGTACTTTGCAGCTAACTGAACACACAATAATGCGCGTTAGGTTGTCAATTTTAGATGCAGTTCGCGCTGCAAGGTTAGCCAATGTTGAGAAAATAGGGCCGCAAAAGATTTTGGCAGCCATCGCTTATGATGCGAACGTTATGAGCCAATTGAACCGCTTTGTTGTGGTGAGTGTTGGTCAGCTATTTACGGTGATAGCAGCATTATTGTATTTGTGTGTGGTATTGCCTGTGGGCGCGGTGATCGCGTCGATATTATTTGTACTGGCAGCACTGGCTTATAAATATCGTTTAAAGGTCATAGAGCACGCGATGGCTGAGGGTCGTCATGCTGAAGATGGCTTTTTTGACAGTATGCATCACTTACTCACAGGTATTAAAGAGAATAAGCAAAACCAAGGTCGCAGCGATGCCCTCTTTCATGATATATCAACCCAAGCGCGCTCAGTACGAGATAACAAAGTACTGGCAGACTCTCAGTTTATAAATAATCAAATGATACTCATGGCTGCAATGTATCTTGTGGTGGCTGTTGTGGTATTTGTGGTGCCATTATATGGCTGGCTCAGTTCTGAGCAGCGTATGAGTTTTGTGATCATCATTCTTTTTCTAGTGAGCCCATTCCATAGCAGTATGGAGTTATTTCGGGTATTAGCGCAGTTACGAGTCTCTAAAGCAACCCTTGATAATTTGTATGAGCAAACTAAGCAAGCGCAAGAACCCGTGTGTTGTGACAGCGCAGTACAATCGAGTGCACAGCCTGTTAACGTACTGGCATTTGAAAATGCGCACTATGCGTACGACAGTGATGGCGCATTTAATATCGGACCCATTAACTTTTCAGTGAACGCGGGTGAAATCGTGTTTATTTCCGGTGGCAATGGTTCAGGGAAAACCACTTTATTGAAAATGTTAACTGGTCTATATACCCCAACGGAAGGGGCCATATTACTCAATGGTAATGTGCTCAGTAAAACGCAATACGCCCATGAACATCGTCAGTTATTTGCGACGGTGTTTGCAGATAGCGTGGTATTTAAACCCTTTTACGGTGTTAATAAATTAGATAAAGCAAGGTTGCAGCATTGGCTAACACAAGCCAATTTGGCGGATAAAGTACAGTGGAATGAACAAGGGTTTTCAACGACTGAGCTGTCAACTGGGCAACTGAAGCGGTTGGCTTTGGTGCAGGCTTTAATGGAACAAAGACCGTTCTTAGTGTTGGATGAGTTTGCAGCCAACCTCGACCCTGAGTTTAAACATATTTTTTATACACAATGGTTGCCGCAACTAAAAAAAGCAGGAAAAACCCTCTTAGTGATCACCCATGACGAGCAATATTTCGATGTGTGTGACCAACACCTTTTGATGCGAGAAGGGCAGTTACATGCTTATGTGCCTTCTGTGCAGCCATTCTTTCATGCAATGTAGAGCACTTTACTGATGAGCTATTCTTTATCTTGGTTACACCAAAATACACAGGCCAATAAAACCGCAATATTGGTCCCTTTTTTCAATGAAGCGGGCAATGCTACTCATTTTAAACAGCGGCTAGCTTACTTTGATGCGCTGGCGGGTAGTTTGCCTGCAGAGATAGACATTATCTTAATTGATGATGGTTCGAGTGATAATCCTCAGCAATATGTTAGTGCCCATTATCAAAGGTTGAGTGTGGCGAGCGTGAGCCCAAATGGACAAAAGATAGGGGCGTTGCAGCGCACGATTGAAGCACTCGATCATGAGTACATTATTTTTACCGATTTTGATACTGAACTTGAGAATTTGGCACAGTTAACACACACCTACAGCAAGTTAGCCGCAGATGAAAATTGTATGGGGTGTTATTTTAAAATGATGCCGATTGCCAATTCAAAGCCGGTGGTGCAATTTCAATTGCTGGAATATGCCTTAGAGCGTGCTGCGTACCATTTTAACGCCAATGAAGGGTCTGTGCCAATCATGCCAGGTGCGGGATGTTTATATAAAAGACCCATTATTGAAGCATTATTGGCACGCCATAGTGGTTTGCGCAGCGGTGAAGACCGGGAAACTTGTTTACTCGGGATTGAACAAGGGTATACCGTTTTCTATGAAGCTGAGGTTGTTGCGATGACCGCGCCTCCCCAATCTTTTTGGGCGCTATATCAACAACGGGTGAGGTGGTCACGTGGGTTTATTGAGGTAGCCATTAACAAAAGCGATTTTTATGGTCAGCAAATGCGTAAAAAGACGGTGCTCGGGCGGCGTCATTTACTCGATATTATTTCGGTCAGCACATTCTTAATTGCGCCCTTATTATTGCTATTTTTGTTCTTATTAAATGAGACAGTTGGGTGGGGGTTTTTAGGTGTATGGAGCTTGATTGGCATTATTGAAACCTATGCGGTGTATCGTGTTGCCAAGCAGGAGTTTAAGCAACTTCCCCAACATCGCTGGCAGTTAGTGCTGATGCCATTTGCCCGCTTATTGCTTGAAGTGCCTACTTGGTGGAGTGTGAGCAGTGCCATGATATGGCAAAAATTGCGTAGTAGGAGCACGGTATGAGTCAAGCGCAAGATGTGCAATTAAGCCCAGCCGCAGGAGAGTATGATTGTATCTATAGCTTGGGTATGGACTGTCGACCTAGACATATTATGAAGCAACTGGACTTAAAAAGTCGACGAGGCCCGTTTGACTGGATAGGCAGTTGTGCTGTGGCATCTATTATAACGGCGTTAAACACTCGGTGTGAAGATGTTTTGAAAAAAGAGCACTTGCAGCCTTTTGACACGGATTGTAAGGAGTACAAAAAGTATTGGGATCCAGTGACTCAATTTTTGAGCACCCATGACTTTGCGTTAATTGATGGTGATTTAGAGCGGGAATATCCTGCGTTTAGAGCCAAATTTGATGGGATCAGCGCACGTTTTTTTAATCATATTAAGCACAGTCGTCGCGTGTTGTTTTTCTTAAATATTGGTATTGAACAGCAACCAGAATTTGAGAGCGAGTCTATCAATGAGCTGAAAGTCTTGTTACCCAAATTACAGCAGTGTTTAACTGGTTTATGCGCAGGAGAAGCCACTTTATTGGTCGCGACTTTTCACCGTGAATTGGCCGCATTAGTTGCTCCTCATATTCATTTTGTGATTAAGCAGAGCTTCTCTGAATCCTCTGAGTGGATGGAAGGTGAAGAGCGACAGCAATGGGCGAATATGTTGACCGGTGTGAATGTGCCCAAAGATACCAGTGTGAGTCACTCTCATTCGCTCACGGCACACTCACAGCCGTGAATTCGGGTATAAAAAAATTTAATTAATGACCACTTTGAAAGACGATTTATCAAGGAAAATAGGGTACTAAGTATGAACAGCGATAATGCACCACTGGTTATTTTAGGCGTAAATGGCGTATACCACGAATCATCCGCCGCGATAGTGATTGATGGACACACTAAATTTGCGATAGAAGAAGAGCGTTTAAATCGTGTAAAGCACGCTAAGCCAGCAGGGCTAGATAATCCGCACGTGTTACCACATAATGCTATTTCGGAATGTCTTAAGTTTACTGAGCTGAGCATGAAAGATGTGGATATTATCGCATTCTCATTTAATCCGGCGAAGCGTTTGGCAAAACATCGTTATTTGCAGGAACCATGTGAACCGCACAGTTGGGGCACTGTACAAGCTGAGCGTGCGTATTTCGATAAATTAATGACCATTCCGCGTCAATTTTCCGAGCTGGGGTTTGCAGGCCAGTTTATGTGGGTCGACCATGAAATGGCCCATGCTGCATCAGCATTTTATCCAAGCCCGTATGAACAAAGTGCGATTATTTCAATTGATGGAATTGGTGAGTTTGAATCTGCGTCGATTGGCTATGCTCAAGGTAATGACATTCAATTTACGCATCATATTAATTACCCGCACTCAATTGGTTTTTTGTGGGAAAAAATGGCCAAGTATTTAGGGTTTTCTGAATATGACGCATGCAAGGTCATGAGTGTGGCGTCTTTTGGTGATAGTGCGCGTTATAAAAAGCAGATGCAATCGTTGCTATACCCAGAGGGGTTTGGTTTTAAAGTGGATGCAGACACATTGTGCTTTCGGTTAGAAGATTACAGTCATTTAACGGCTTTGTTTAATGTATCGAGGCGTCATGATCATGAGCCATTATTAGCGGTACACCATGATATCGCTGCGGCATTACAGGCGGTTACCAGTGAGGTGTTACTGCATTTGGCTAAATCGGCCCATGAACTGACAGGTAGCAATAATTTATGTATGGCCGGTGGTGTTGCGCTTAACTGTGTGGCAAATACCGTTTCATTTGAAGAGGGGCCTTTTGAAAACCTATACATACAACCTGCTGCGAACGACGCGGGTACTGCTTTAGGGGCTGCACTTTGGGTATATCATGGCGTACTTCAGCCAAACACGCGAGTGCCACAACCAGAACATACTTATTTAGGGTCATCATTTGATGATGCTGCTATACGCGCGGTATTAGACAACGCAGATGTGACATATACCCAACATGATGATTTGGCTGAGCAGGTTGCGCAATTATTAGCCCAAGGAAAAGTCATTGGTTGGTTTCAAGGGGCGATGGAGTTTGGGCCGCGGGCATTGGGTAACCGTTCTTTATTGGCAGACCCTCGAGACCCAGAAATGGTGAAACGCTTGAACCGTTTGGTGAAACATCGTGAAGATCATCGACCATTTTGCCCTTCCGTATTGACTGAGTATGCGGATCAGTGGTTTGAAATAAAAAAGCAGGCTGAGGCTGCTCGATATATGTTGATGGCGTACCCTGCGAATGAACAGTTAAAAGATAAAATTTCCGCCGTTGTTCATATTGATGGCACTTCGCGTATTCAGCGTGTAGATAAGGTAAGTAACCCAAATTATCACGCAGTGATCAGTGCATTTAATCGTCTCACAGGTGTACCCATGTTATTGAATACGTCGTTTAATGACCGGGAGCCAATTGTGTGTACACCGCAAAATGCAGTTAATACCTTGATGCGTACAAACATCGATTTCTTGGTCATTGGCTCTTACTTAGTGCTCAGCAATGCTAAAAATACACGCACTAAAAATCACGCGGAAGCACAGGCGTTGGCCTAGTTTTTATTAGCCGCAATCGTGTGGGTGAATGTAGGTAATATACATTCACTCTATTAACCTAAGCGTGGTTAGGCACACACCATCCGCTCTTAGATTGTGTAATGTATCGTTTTGAGTAACCCCTTTATGCTTAATCAACCCGTACTGCCTCAAAGCCCGAATGAGTCGGATAGCTTAACGCCAACATTAGACCAACTGGTGTTGGATATTATGACGCAAAACCCAAATGCTCTGGCAATTGTAAGCCCGCAATGGCAATGTAACTTTGCGCAACTAAGGCACCATGTTGCGCAGTGTTTAAGAATGATGGATGACCATGTAGCGTGTCACTCAAAACCGATTGGTATATACAGTAAAGACCAACGAGTGATTATAGCGAGTATGCTTGCTTGTATGATCAGACGTACCCCGTTTGTGTGTTTAGACTCGAACTTTCCTGCTTTACGAGTGAATTACATGGTTAAGCATAGCCGAGCAAGTTACGTACTAACCGACTGCACAGAAACGATTTTTAAAGTGCCTAGTTTGCTGATGAGCCTGACGGAACCAGATACCAGTACAGATAGTTTGTCATGTTTAATTGGCCATAATATCGCATGGGGTCAACACCATAGTGAGTATAAACATCAAAGTGAAGCCAGTTTAGTTGCGTATGTGGTGTATACATCGGGTACCACAGGGCAACCAAAAGGCATCGCAATATCACGCGCAAGCTTGGCACATAAACTGGCGCATGCACATCGCTTTTATAATCTTACCCACTCAGACCGTTCATTGTGTATGGTCTCGTGTTGCACGGATACCTTTATTCAGCAATCAGCCATGACGTTACTCGGTGGTGCGAGTTTACATTTTAGTGCACGTTCATTGGTTGACCCTGAAGACTTTGTACAGTTTTGCCAATTGCACCATATTACGTTTACTGACTTAGCTCCGAGCTTTTGTTTGTCGTTGCTAAGTGATGAACGCGCTACGATGTGGTGGCAATATTTGTCACTGAAAACGCTGGTACTTGGTGGAGAAGAGCTTAATCAGAGTATTGTAAGTAAGTGGCATCGGTTAGGGTTATTCTCACGATGTAGGCTGGTGAATGAGTACGGACCGTCTGAAGCGACCATCACCTCGGTAATACATCAAGTAACAGCAGCAGATAGGCATATCAATCGAATTCCTATCGGGCGTGCAGTGGGCGATAGCCAATTACTTATTTTAGATAAACATGGCAATGAATCTACACAAGGCGAGCTCTACATTGGAGGGACTGGTGTTGCCATTGGATACTTGCATGACGATCAAAAAACGGCTGAAAAGTTTGTTTATTTAGACGTAAATGGCGTATCCCAACGTTTTTATCAAACCGGTGATTTGGTAACACAAGATGAACAAGGTCGATTGACGTTTCTAGGTCGCTTTGATAATCAAGTACAAATTATGGGGCAGCGCATCGAACTCGATGGCATAGAAGCAGTCCTTGAGAAGTATCCGCAAGTGACACTCAGCGCGGTGATATGTGTGGAGAATACATTGATAGCCTATGTTACTTGCATGGGTCAACTAGATAGAACACAATTACACGCGCACATTAATGCACAGCTTCCCGCTTATATGCAGCCTAATAAAGTGATTTTATTGAATGCCTTACCCCTAACCCCGATAGGTAAAATTGATAAAAAGGCGCTTCATGTGAAATACCAAAGTGCGTTGCAACAACGCATTGTTGAAAAATCGCAGACGCCAAGTAGTGTATTCAGCGCCATTGCTGAGGTGCTAAATATTTCTGTATGCAAATTAAATGTGTCACGCAGTTTTCGTGACAATGGCGGAGATTCATTGCGCGCGTTAGCTGTACAAGCGCGCTGTAAGGGCAGTGATTTACCAGTAAAAGTGTGGCAACTTCTGTCAGATACACCGCTAGAAGAATTAAAAGGAGGAGATACATCGACCCACAATCACACATTTGATCAATCGCTATTAAACTATACCTTGCCTAATAAGTTGTCGATGATTGAAAGCCCAGCGCTGGCAAAGTGGTTAGTGACATTTAGCTTATATTGCGCAGCGCCGTTTGAGGTGGACAAAATTTCACAAGTAATGACTATTTTATTGCGTAAATACCCCAGTTTGCGATTGGGCTTTAATACTGATCCAGAGCCATCTCAGCATTTAAACGCGTTTACTCAGGTACACTACAATCATTTGGATTGTGAAAGCGACGATGAGTTTAAGCGTGCGGTAAAAGACCACTTTAGTGCCAGAGTGGAGCAAATGAACATCAGCGATAATTTGCTGATAGCACATGTATTCGACAGCGCATTTGGTCAGTATATTTGTTTTGCGATGAACCATATGTTGGTTGACGATATCAGTTTGTCGCAATTATCCAGTGACACGATGTTACTGTTACACGCACCGGCGCAATTTTGCCGAAAGACCGATGTGGGTTTGTTTCAGTGGCAGAAGCAGTTACATGATATTGCAATACAAGGCGGCTTTAATGATCAAGCTCAGTATTGGTTAAATGCCTTAGATCATGCCTCAATATTTTTTGCACAGCTTAACGGCAGAGCCGCACAAAATACCCGAGTGTCACAATACATAGCACGGAAAACTGTTTTCTCAGCTGCACAAATGACGCAAATTCAGTCAAAATTGGCCGCTCAAGGTGTGAACATTATTCATGGCGTGTATGCGGCACTCATGGAAGCATTTTATTGGTTAACTGGCGAAAGTGAATTGCTGTTATCGCAAGATATGCACGGCAGAACCGCATTTGATAATTGTGTAGATGTGAGCCAGTCTGTGGGGTGGTTTGCCAATAGCGTGCCGATATTACTCACGCGGCATGCCAACTCATTATTACAACTGTCGCAAGCAAAGCAAGATATTGCCGAGATCCCTAGCGGTGGACATAGCTTTTTGCAGTTACTGTGTTTTGCTCAGCACGCAGCATTGGCCCAAAAAATGAAAAGTGCTCGACCCTATGTGCATGTTGTGTATGAGAACAACGCTTTGTTTGATTTAAACACCTTATTTGAATGCAAAACGTTAGGGTTAAGTACCCATAAATTGCTTGATGAGCTCATGTTGTCGCCAAATGAAGTGCTATACCATTTAGTGCAAATTACCATATCTGAAAGCGAAATTGATGGATTACACATTGGTATTGAGGCATCCAAACACATTTTGAATGAGCAAATTATAGAGCGACTATTAAACAACACCGTTGCCGCACTTGAAGTGCTGGTATAACGCGATGGCAAGTAAAGCGCACTAAAAATTGGTGTGGGTGCGCTTTATTTTCGTTTATTTGTGGCTTTTTAACATGGTTTTGATTCTGAGAATACTCGATAATATCCAGTCGGTGGCTTTACTAACTGTGTTTTCTTATACGGCTGAACTGTATATGTTTTGAGATATCGACACCCTCTGTAACGCTGATATGTCGGCCACAAGCATCCAATGGATTGCGACAAACCTCAGTGGGAAGCAGGTTTACCCTGTTTACCCTCAACAAAATGATCTCGTCTGGTCTGAATATCATTTTTGGCAGTATTGTTTAAGATAGCTTCATTGGTGTGAGCAAAAGGGTTCACGTCGATGGCAGGAATATCTTTACGCAATGCATTGCCACTAAACACATGTTCAAAAGTCGGAGCATTCGCGGTTCTGCTACCCAAACCCCATTGGGATTTGGGTATTCCCATCATTTTAAGAATAGTGGCGAGCACTGAGGTATGATCAAATGGCACCTCAGATGTTGAGCGAAACACACAAGACTCTGGGACCCAAGGCGAAACCAAAATTAGTGGTACTCGCACCCCAAAGCGATCAAATTTAAAGTCATGTTCATAAAGTTCAGGCTGAGTAGTATCGCCATCTTGCCATGGCGGGGCAGCATTCCATGGGGGGGGGCACATGATCATAAGTACCACCATGCTCATCAAAGTTGATGATAAAAAGGGTTTTCTCCCATGCTTGCGGATTGGCAGTTAAGGCATCATAAATCTGTTTTAAAAAGGCTTCGCCAGGTGCCAGATTGGTCGGTGGGTGATAGTCATTTCCTTGGCCCTCCAACAACTGACTAAAACCACCGCCCCACTCAGGCTCTAAGAAAGAAACTGATGGCAATTGACCGTCGGCGGCTTTTTTAAAGAAACTATCCATGGTCGAAAAGTGTGGGTCAAAAGACTTATCTTGTAATTGTTCCATCAAATCTCTGGTATAGCTGTATCCTTCAACTCCCAAAAGATCTTTTACCTTGCTACCAGAGCTGTTATATATAACCCAATCTGCAGGGGTATTTTTACCATGCTCACTTAGCACATTCCAAAAAGTTTTTTGATTAAACTGCTGCCCTTCAGGATGACCTGCTCCTAATAAAGAAGTATTGCGATTATTGACCCAGGCTTCAAGTTTGCCATTATTTAACCCTAATGAATTACCACAAGCGGCGAAGGCGCGATTACAATTGGTCTGGGTCGGCACTGATGAGAAATAACGGTCAGATACTGCAAAGTTTTTCGCCAATCCATTTAACACTGGCAATTCTTTTGGAGTGTAACTCATCATGATCTCATCGGTAGCAACACCAGAGAATTCTTCCGCCGGATTGGAAAAATAAGAAAAATCTTGATAAAAACCAGACATGGTAGCTTGGGTTAGTTTATTAGGGTTTTTCTGATGACCAAATAATTGCTTGTTCACATGCGAGTATTCTTCATGAGGGTCGCAACTTGGTACGTGCATATTGTTATTAGTTCCCTTGATCACATAGTGTTTGTTGCCCTGTTGATCAAGATTAAAGTAAGTCGGTTTTAATCCGTCATAAGTTGGCTTTTCTTGTGCCGGAATATTCACTTTAGGTGGATGATTGTCATCATAAAGCCAACCCAAGACGTTATCAAAAGAGCGATTCTCCAACATTAAATAAACCACATGTTTGATATTATTCATATTACCTCCCATTAAACCCGAGGGATTTATCCTCGGGTTAAGTCAATCACTAGATCAGAGAAACAGTCACTGTATAATCGCTGTTGGATGTATCACCACCTGGGGTATAAGCGAAAACCTCTGTATTACCGAAGCTAAATGAATGTGCACCAACAGCCGGATCATCAAAAACAATATTGCCTATTTCGAAATTGGATTGGCAGATAAAACTAATATCACAACCACAACCTCTGGGGGCAAAAAATACCGAACTATTACCCATTTTTAACTTTTCGCTACTGCCATTCTCAATCACATCACCAACAGATATACCGCTAAAGGTTGCGTCATCATTGACATGAGAACATTGAGTAATTTTAATTGCTGAGCCCGTTTTGTTTATTAGTGTAACGCTTGCTGATATCGACATGATATTTCCTTTTCAAATTTGTTAGTTAATGAGTTGAGAGCATTTTTGCTTTCGATATCTAGAATATTCTGTGGGCAGAACATTGAACATTACAGCGACATTACAGCTAAAAGAGAAAAAACGTCGGGGTAGTAAAAAGGACGGTAGTGAAAAAGGACAGGTACAAATTTCTTGAAAAAGTAAGATGGGACAGTCACAAATTTCTTGCATAATAGGGTGGCATTACATTGCAATGTTGAGCGTATAATTATGTGCCAGTCCCATTAACTGTTAATTACTGTCCTTTTGTCTTTATTGAACAATGCCATACTTATATCTGCGACCCACATTTTAAACTCAGACTTATAATTTAAGCATTACGCTTGTGATATTCTTTTACAGTAGGCATTAATTTGGAATGGGTATCAGTATTAGGTACTGATATAATTCAAATGTTGCTATGATAGCCTTTTTCTAGGCAATGAATAATTTGTATAGGGTGCCGTGAAATGAATAGAGTGTTGTTTGTTTTCGTTTTTGTAAGTTTTAAAGTCTTGTCTTTTGACTTGGCAGCTATTAAAAGTGATATTGCTGATGGTAATAAGTTAGAAGTTAATGCTGTCTTAAAAACTTTAGAGGAGGAAGGAGCCGCAGGGAATACTGAAGCTTATCTTTTAATTGGAGCTATCTATGGTTATGGCTTATATGGGTTGCCTCCCCAAATAGGAAAAACTCAGAAATATCTTGAGCCGTTATTATTAAGTGGTGATGTCGAAGCGAGTTACTTATTAGGCACAGTTTTAATGGAAAGTGAATCCGATAAAGATTTGGCTTCATCAATCAGTCACTTAGAAACAGCTGCAAAAAAGGGCATACAGGAGCAATAAATAATTTATATCTATTATTTTCTTAAAGTAAATATGATAGAAGTAAAGAGATGCTAAATTTTTTATTTAAAGGTGCTAAGCAGGGCGATGAAGAGTTAGCTATCTACTATGGTTATGCTTTAATTGATCTATATAGCAAAGATCGAGCAAAGCTGTTGTCGGGTATAGATAAACTAAAAGAATTTCAATTAGTCGAACATAAAAAAGACTTTTTATATTTAATGGCAATATTTTATGGCGATGACGATTTAGGGCTATTTTCGGCTCAAAAACGAGACTATTACTTGAAAGAAGCTTATAAAGCTGGACATGACTATGCAGGTGAAATGATCAAAGAAATGGAGAGGCTCGAAAAAGAAAGCGTAGAGTAACCAGAGTAATCAATAGGGTCTAATCATAGGGTGTAGTGGTCAACTCTTTTTGGCCACCTTGTTATAAGTTTTCCAATACGGGTTTTCTTTCTCTATCGGCGAACTACCGTCATTATGTTGATGGGGTCGGTAATGATTGTAGTAGCCCACGATATATGGTGATATTTCTCCTGTTGCTGTAAGGAGTAAGATGGAACAGTCACAAATTTCTTGCATAATATGGTGGCATTACATTGCAATGTTGAGCGTATAATTATGTGCCTGTCCCATTATCGATGTACCTTTTGAATTAAAGCCCTACTTAGAACTTGTAGAGTTGACAGGCCGATGTATGCGAGCAGACAAACGGGGCGCTATAAGCCCAATCAACTCCCCAATTTTAGATAGGCTCAACATAGCACCAGAAAACTGGCAAAAACTCACTTCACAATTTACCAAAGTATTCCATGGTGCAGTAGGGCGACCCCAAAAGCTTGATAATTATTGTGCGAACCTAGAAATAAAACGACGCGCTAATTATAAGCAATGTGAAAAGTTACTGGCTTAATTTGAGACCACCAAGATAATCACTATATAATCAATACACGATGGTTTATAGGGTTAGGCGTGCCTTATTGCTGGGCATGAGTTCAGTTTTCCCTATCTTTGAGCTTATCGCACATGTAGTTAATTCAATTTTACTAACTAGACGATATTTCAGGTTGAACATTGCCTGCTTTCATTAGTTTTTTGAATGGGTGTCATTGTCCATTCTTGAGCTTATCGCACATGTGGTTAATTCAATATTATTAACTAGACGATATTTCAGATTGAACATGGTCTGTTCATTTGCATTCATTTTTAAGTGGGTGTCAGTTATCAGCTTTTCAGTTATCAGCTAACCTATGTAAGGACCGTGTAATATTTATTTAATAACTCTTCTAATACAATTTATAAACTCGATGTATTAATTGGACGTAAAGCGTCTGTGGAACTTAAACATAGAAGGAAAAATTACAATGAATGATAATATACTGCATCTATCTAAATTGGTTACGAAAGATAAACTAACGTATGCCGAGTTAATTTCTGGTCTATCTGCAAACAGTGCAGCTGTGATGGCTACGTCTTTACCTAACTTAAATGATACTAGCGTATTCGCAAATTATAATGAATATTCAGATGATTATCAGAAGTTAAAGTCGGCTTCGGATTTCTTTCTATCTACAGTGATTGAACAGCTCAATTCGGTACCACTTGAGATAATCCAAACCAATGAACTCCTTGCTGCTGATTACACTGCTGCTATTTCAACATTAGAAGATTTACTGGATCCTGATCAGACAGAAGAAGCTAGAAAGGTAAGTGTATCAACGGAAAAGTCAATTCTGAACTCTATGGTTATAGAACTTAAATTAACTATGTTCAAAGTTGGAAACCTCGTTCATCAATTAAAGAGTTATCAGACTGATTTACCAAAGCAGGAAAGTTTGATTCTTAATATGCAAGCTCAAATAAATACTGCTGATAGTGCAGCAAGTACTAATGTAACTA
The DNA here is from genome assembly GCF_018100885.1 of Pseudoalteromonas sp. MMG013. NCBI lineage: Bacteria > Pseudomonadati > Pseudomonadota > Gammaproteobacteria > Alteromonadales > Pseudoalteromonadaceae > Pseudoalteromonas > Pseudoalteromonas sp. MMG013. Next base: position 80,876 of record NZ_JAGJEE010000022.1, read on the forward strand.
ATACGAAAGATACGATAAGCCAACTACAAAAGACAATACATTCCTTAACTAAAAAAGCGATTATTGAAGGATCTGTTGGTGGTGCTGTTGATGCTACAGCTATAGGGGTAGGTATCGCTCTAGGCCCTATCGGATGGTTTGCTGGAGCTTTTGCAGGGTTGTTGGGGACAGTAGCAATTATATCTTCAATAATTGATGGAATTGAAGTTGAAGAGTATAAGAAGGAGTTGACGGCAAAGCAAAAAACTCTAACTCTTGAAGAGAACGATGTAATGACGTTGAATGTGACTACATCTCAATTTGCAACATTACTTGCGAGTGTTAAAGAAAGTATCAACTATCTAATACCAGTACTACAAGCCTGGGAAGCAGTTGCTCTAGATGTTATGGCAACATTAGAAGAAGCGCGTATGAGTATTCGTGAATTAGAAGCTGAAAAGTACGAAGAACTCAAAAAGTCGCTGGAAGAAATGAAAGTTTCCTGGTGTCAGGTGGTTACAGCAATGGACACCCTTAACGTCAATGTGACTAAAGTAGAAGGTAAAACTGTTTATATAGGCATGAATGAGGCAGAAGTTGCTAATACTCTGAAAGGAATAAATTTAACAAGTGTAACTGTAACCGATAATTTAAAAAGTGCTTAATCAATTTAATGTAAATCAGACTACGATGCAAAAACATGTATAAGACGAACTTAAAGAAAATCGAGCCCCGGAAGGGGCTTTTATCTA
>NZ_JAGJEE010000023.1:0-81129 GCF_018100885.1 Pseudoalteromonas sp. MMG013
TCACTTTGTCCAGAATGCAGACTAAAGCAACCTGCTCTACCAAGTGTCCATTTACCATGAAGGAGACATTAGCGACACTCGACTTTTCATGGGAATTACGTCCGCTTTAGAGTCGAAAGCGGACATTAACGGTTGTTGTAAGCCGCGTTGATTCACGACTTACAGAATTTACTTCATTTCCACGGATGTTATTCTTCTTTCTCCCATTAGTAAAATTCACTCTTTTAACGGGAGCCAATTTGGTTTTAGAGTCTTTGAAGCCACCTTTTAGCAAGTGAAAAATCAGGGTCAATTGCCAATGCTTTTTCGAACATGGCCTTAGCATTTTCATGCTTACCTTGTTTTTTTCGTAAAATACCCATTCCAACATATAATAACTTACCTTCAGGATACACTTCTAAGGAATATTGATAGATTTCTTCTGCGACATCTAAATTCTTACTGCTTATCATGTCAAAACCAAGGTCCATTAAGACCGATATAGGTGGCTGGATTTCATACCCGTATCGTTTTGATAGCATTTCGAAATGTTGTATCACTTTATCCAAGGTGTCCAATTTTTCGTAGGGATTGTAATCAGGATATAATGCAAGAAGAAACTTTGTGAAATCCGTTGCTGGTACATGACCCTGGTTTACTAATTCATCCACTTTATAGGTAAAACTCTGTGGTTTATGTTTCTCTACAACACTAGAGAATTCAGAAGCAATTTCTGTCATTCCCTCATCATCGCTATAAATGATGTGTAGTGTTCTGTTTTCCGTAAGTGTTTTTAACGGACCAGATTTTATTTTTTGTTGAAGTACATCCGGTACAACCATAATGGATGGGCTACTTGCAAAGTAGCTATTAAACAGAAGAGGGTTGTTGAGCAGGGTGTAAACAGTAAAAAAGCCGCTGTTAGAACCGCCAAAGAGAATTCTGAATCGAGCAGTCCGGTATTTATTATCAACGTACGGTATAAGCTCTGTCTCAAAAAAGTTAATATAATTATCTGGAATTGTTGTGTCTTGATTTTCCCTTTTTGGCAATAAAATACTATTTCCATCGGGTAAATCTATTCCAATAAGTATCATCTCAGGAATTTGTCCTCCATCCCCCATGTAGCCTATTGTGGAAGCTAACATGGCGAACCGAGATCGGTAATCTGAACCCAACATATACAGCACGGGATAGGTTTTCTTAGAACTATCATAGTTCTCAGGTAAATGGATTGATAGTGGAATTTTTTTGTCTAGCACTTTTGAATGAAGTGAGGATATTTTTCCCAAGGTAACTGCCGGTTCACTCTGCTTTGTTAAACGAGAAGCATCAGGATCTTTTTCTGTCTTTTCTTGAGCAAAGACAGTGCTTAGGAATAAAGCACATGTCAATATTAATAACTTTGTTCTTTTCATGTTTTCTTCCTTTTGATATTGTTCTTGCAGTTGTTTTATATTGATTATTGTTTGGATTTGATTGAATAAGCTGTCAATTTAAGCGAGCAGGCTTACAAACACCTGACGTCCTTATGACTTTTAGATGATTTTTTCTGACGGGAAATAAAGCAGCATAAATCAAGCGCTTACCTGCAAACCCTTAGTGTTGCTAAAGTTTCTAAAAGACTCAAAGAAAAGAACAGCGATAATATCTAGCATTTATATACTCTAAGGTTAATTTGGGGGGGGGGCTGGGCACTAAACCCTTTTAATGCGGGATTTAAATAATCCAAGGCATCACGAGGTGCTTTATCTTCTGCAATAACTTTGTTGTTGAATACATTGGTAAATGCTACACCGAATAAGCCAACCCAATGTCCATGAGGATCTTTATAGTCGGGATATATTTTCTCCCAATTTTTGGGTTTATATGATTCAAGTAATCCCCGCTCGCTGTAATAGTCAAAATCATGTAATGTTTGAAGCTGTATTACATCAGGGATATTTATATCTGCTGAGCTTTCTAGTGCATTATCATAGCGAGATGCATGGTAAAAACTTAAGTCAACACTGTGCGTCAATTTCATCTTGGGAAAACGCTTTTTGAACATATCTAGATAATAATCTGCTTGATCATCCTTATCCCCCCCAGCTCGAAGTATCAGTTGACCGCCCTCCTTAACCGCTTCTGCATATAGCTCATCTAATGATCGTGTTTCTATAGTACTCGCTAATACATTTGGCATTATGAGTATTAAGGTGATTAAAGTCGTAATTAGTCTTGTCATTGTGTTCTTCCTATGAGCTTAGTTATCTAAATATAATCGGGAGTATTCAACGTAGTTCCATGCATTGAACCCTCTACTGCTGACACGTAAGCTTTGGCAGTATCACTTGCCGATAGCCCTGCATCAGTGTCCATTCCCATCATCGCCATCGTTTCTTTAACAAAAATTGGCGATACAATATTCAGTCGTATCTCTTCTAGCTCTAATGCAGCTGCTTTCACAAAGCTCTCTAATGCGCCATTAACCATACTCACAGCAACACTGCCACGCATGGGTTCACGTGATAATATGCCTGACGTCAACGTGACTGAGCCGCCATCATTAATATAATTCCGGCCAAATCGTACTAAATTCACCTGACCCATCAGTTTGTTACTAAGTGCAAGTTCATATTCGTCGTCTGGTAGTTGATCAAAAGCTCCAAAATTTGCAACACCAGCGGTACAAACAACAGCATCGACGTTGCCAACATGTTTAAACATACTCTGAATTGAAACCTTACTACCAAGGTCTACTCTTACATCGCCATCTGTATACCCTGCTGCTATCAGTTCATTACTGGTTTCAAGATATTTGGCTACCGATTTACCAATTAGGCCTGTACCACCAATTAATAGAATTTTCATTAGCTTTCTCTTTTATAGTATGTGATTGATATTGGAATCAGGTTAACTATTAATTTAGAATGGATAAATAACCTATAGATGAAATCATTGTTCACATGAAAAGAAAAATAGACATTGTTCGCGCCATTAATACATTTAGACTCGTTGTGGAATATGGAAGCTTTAGCAAAGCAGCCGATCATTTAAGTGTGGTTGTTTCTGCTGTGAGCAGGCAGGTTTCTGACTTAGAACAACATTTCGGTTGTCAACTGTTATATCGCACCACTAGAGCTATGAGTCTAACAGCGGAGGGGGAGTATTATCTGGAGGAATTCACTGAATTAGTTAATCGTTTGGACATGCTTGAACACCGGGCTGAAATTAATCAAAAAGCGATTACAGGGCATATTCGGATGACGGCCCCCCCTGATGCCGAAGAGCTAGGGATCACACGCTTAATCAGTGAGTTTATGATAAATAACCCTGGGGTAAAAGTCACAATTATGCTACTCAACCGCTATGTAAATTTAGTTGAGGAAGGTATAGACCTTGCCGTTAGAGTACATGAATTATCTGATTCTCGTTTAGTGGCACGCCAATTCAGTCAGTTAAATGTGTTATATGTCGCAAGTCCAGGCTATTTAGCAAAACACGGTACGCCAAAACACCCAAGGGAATTAAGTGAACATAATTGCGTTATTGATAGCTCAATTCGTAAACCCGGAAGGTGGCGGTACTATGAAGGTGAATTAGAAAAACACGTTAATGTTATGGGTCAAATTGAAGTTAACTACGGTAATATCGCAGCAGATTATTCAGCCGATGGTCTCGGCATTGCATTTTTGCCTGATTTCTTGGTGCGACGTTACTTAAATACTGGTAAGTTAGTACCAATATTAGAGTCATTTCAAATACCTTCAGCACCAGTTTCACTCGTCTATCCAGCTAATCGGATAAAAAATCCAGCATTAAGTGAATTGGTACGGTATCTAATTAATAATGCACCTTAGTTATTACGATACATTCAACTTTGCGGAACATTCTACGGTTTCAATCGAGAAATATAGTATCGGACATTAAATTGGTTAGTACATTACTGATATATGTAATTTAGTGTAATCATAGTAAAAGTTATTGAGCTTGATAAATCCATGGATTAGTATGAACGCAGATGTAAAAAAGAAGTCTCTTTATATGGAATTTGTAAAACCACTTGAACCAATTTTAATTGTTGACGATGTAAAAGAAATTAGAGAGTACCTATGTGAGATTTTATCTAACCTTGGGTTCGAAGAAATTTTAGAGTCAAAAGATTTTGATTCTGCAAAACCACTGTTAGCAAGTAAAGAGCCCGGCGTTGTTTTTTTAGACATCGAACTACCGGATACAGACGGTACTCGAATTTTAGAATTTGTGAACGATAACTACCCTAACACGCATGTAATTATGTGCTCTGGTCACAATAGCCTTGAAAATGTTCAAAATACTTGGGAACTGGGCGCGAAAGGATTTATTGCTAAGCCGTTTAATGCTAAAAAAGTAGACACTGTTTTAAAACGATTAGAATTAATTACATGAATCAATTTGTCACCCCAATATTGGGTGCGTTATCTCACATAATTTATGGTAAAGACGAACAGATAAAGCATGCTGTGTGTAGCTTACTTTGTAAAGGCCATTTATTAATTGAAGATTTACCTGGAATGGGTAAGACCACATTATCACACGGATTAGCTAATGTATTAGGGCTTAGCTATCAACGGGTTCAATTCACCAGTGATTTATTACCTGCTGATATTACAGGTTCTGCTATTTTTAATACTTCCGAGCATTCATTTACGTTTCATCCTGGACCGATATTTAGCCAAGTGATGCTCGCTGACGAGATTAACCGAGCAAGCCCAAAAACTCAAAGTGCATTATTAGAAGCAATGGAAGAGCGACAAGTAACGGTTGATGGTGAAAGCCATGCATTACCTAGCCCTTTCTTTGTGATTGCTACGCAAAACCCATTGCACCAGTCGGGTACGCACCCCCTGCCTGAGTCCCAATTAGATCGATTTTTCATGCGGATCAGTCTCGGGTACCCAAATGAAGACGCCGAGAAAAAACTTATTTTAGGCATTAAAGACAGTATTGATAAACAATTGCACCAAGTGATCAGTGAAGAACAGCTTACTCAACTTCAGTTGCAGGTTACTTATGTTAAATTGGCCGAGCCTGTTGTTGAGTATATTCTGGCTCTCGTGCGCTTTACGCGAGAGAGTGGTTTGTTTGCAGATCCGCTTTCACCCCGTGCGAGTATCGCTTTAGGTGCTGCGACTAAAGCGTGGGCGTTAATGCAAGGACGAGAATATGCAACCCCTGATGATGTGCAAGCTGTATTTGGGCCGGTTGCAGCGCACAGATTGAACCTTTCATGTAATGAACAAGAAAAGGTCATATCAAATATTATAGAGCAAGTATTGGTTCCTGTTTAATGCCGCCCTTATTTCAAAATTTACTCGATAAGATTTTAAACAAAAAACACCAGTGCGAAAGTATCGTTTTTAAGCATGACTCTATCTACGTTGTACCTTCTAAAGGGGGCTTTGGCTTTTTAAGTATTGCACTATTAAATTTTATACTTGGCATTAATTACCAGAATAACCTGATATTGGCAGTGTCTTACATCATGGTTATATTACTCGTTGTTTCCTTAATATATGGCTATTTAAACTTCAAAGGTCTTGGTTTAAGGCTTATTCACGCACAAGCTGATCATGCTGGAGGCAAAACGGATGCGGTGTTTGAATTAATAACGGATAAAAACCGATTTGATATCTCAATTCATCATATCAAGACAGGTGCAATTACTATATGTGATTTTTTATCGCAAACGAGCATAACCAAGAACAATTTAAAACTCCCCCGTGGCGTACATCTTATTGGGAAATTTAAAGTTTTTAGCCACTACCCGTTTGGTCTTGTTCGAGTATGGAGTTATCTAATTTCTCAGCAAAAGATCCATGTCTACCCTGCGCCTTTAAATGCCAATACCGATATGTCTTCGATCGAAACAAATAATGGAACAGAGCAAAACCTTCTCGCTGCAGATAACAACGATGAATTTAAAGAGCTTATTAATTATCAAAAGGGAATGAGTTTACATCAAGTATCTTGGCGTCATTATGCAAAGAATCAAGAAATGCTGGTGAAGAGCTATGTCGGGGAGCAAAGGGCCAGTGTTGGGTTTGATTTTAATTTGTTAACCGGTACCGTCGAAGAAAGGTTGAGTAAATTGTGTTTTTTAGTGTTACAGGCAACTGAAAATCAGCAACCGTTCGCAATGAAGTTGCCTAATAGGGTTCTTGATAGTGGGTCTGGGCGCCAACATTGCCAAGTTAGCTTGGAGATCTTAAGTGAACACTAAACTAATGATCATAACAGTAATTTACGTCTTTATGAGTTTGCTATTAATATCTGAATTAGGGATCCCGTTTACTGCACTCATTGGGTCATTAGCCATTTGGCACCTTTTTCTATGGAAATACAAAACGACCTCTCCATCAAATACTGCGCTTAACGTACTGGCCGTTATTGGAATGGTTATATTATTGCTTTCGATTGGGGTAGATAATTCCGTATCGCTGTTTGTCTCTTTAATGGTGTTAGCTTGCCAACTGAAAGTGATACAGGCACAGAGTCAACGGCAATTTCAGCAGATCACAACGCTAAATTTTTTTACAATCCCTTGCTTATTTCTTTTCTCACAAAGCTTATACATGACCTTGATAGTGCTATGCTCACTGGGAATAAACTTGGGGTTAATGATAGCCCTTTCACATAGACAACCACTTTTATACGCAAGCAAAGATGCCTTTAAGAAACTTATCCTGATTTTACCAATCAGTGCACTATTGGTTATCTTCTTACCTAAGTTACCAGCATTTTGGCAATTACCTGGGCCTAGTTTAGCTAAAACAGGGCTATCTGAAGACGTCAATCCTTTTAACATCGCACAGTTGTCTCAATCGGATGAACTTGCCTTTAGGGCAATTATTGATGATAAACAACGTTTCAATTCGCCTTTTTATTGGCGCGCAATTATCCACGACAAATATGATGGCGCATCTTGGTTGAAATCTAACCAACAAAATATTCCACTACGAACCAATGTAAATGTGTCGGGTGCTGGATATCGGGTGATTGCAGAATCAAGCAACCTGCCATGGCTGTTCTCGCTTGGCACGAGCGTTAGTTACACGGGTGGCGTATCGCGTAACCAGTTTGGTACGCTTTTTCGCTCAAACGCGATGTCAAACAATTTTGAGTATCAAGCGTTTTCATACCAACAAAATTTAATTGAACTTACTCGCTGGGAGTATAGAAAAAATACTCAATTTCCCAATCAGCTGAATAAACGTGCACAAACGCTAGCTCAACAGTGGGATACGCAATCAGGCACAACCGCTGAGTTTATTAAGCTTATGAAACAATATTTCATAAGTAATAACTATCGTTATACGCTAACGCCTGCAGCAATGACGAATGAAAGTACCATAGATGAGTTTTTGTTTGAACAAAAAGCGGGGTTTTGTGGGCATTATGCGTCTTCTGTTGCGATGATGATGCGCAGTGTTGGCATCCCTACTCGTCTTGTTTCTGGCTACTTAGGGGGAGAATATAGTGTAAAAAATAATTACTATAGCGTTTACCAATATGATGCGCATGCATGGGTAGAATACTACACACCAGGCCAAGGTTGGCAAGCATTAGACCCAACTGCATGGGTTTCGCCTGAACGGCTACTAGGATCTTTATCGCAGCACTCATCATTGTCAGCGGAGTTTCAAGCAAATTTAGGGATCAGTTTGGTCGCATTTACAGGTATTCCTGGCGTGCAATGGTTAAGGCTTAAATTAGAAGAATACGACTATCAATGGACAAGGTGGGTATTGAACTTTGATGAAAGTAAACAGCGTTCATTCTTAGAAAAAGTGTTTGGGAAAAGCGGTAGATCGTTATCTGGTGTGGTGGCTATCATTTTCGTAACGTTCATTCTTATAGCCGTATATTGGTATATGCAGCGCCCGAGTAAAGTAAATAAGCCTACCGCAGTGGTATTGTTTGAAAGACTAAGTCAAATAAGCAAATATTCAAATCTAAATATGAGCCCCTATCAACTGATTGAAGCGCTAAAACACAGTTACCCTGAACAGGAAGTTGAATTAGAGCAGTTTTATCAAGACTTTTCTTCTTTTCGCTATCAAGGAAAATCATTCAGTAAGACACAGCGAATATCAGCGCTTAAGCTGATAAAATCAATAAAAAGAAAAACAAAGAGAGATTTATGAATGCAGTAATAATAGGTGTATTGCTTATGCTTACACTGTCTTTAGTTAGAGTTAATGTAATTGTTGCAATGACCGTTAGCGCGATGGTTGCTGGGTTATCGGCAGGATTAGACTTATCGACCACACTCAATGCCTTTAACGACGGCTTATCTGGTGGTGCTGAAATTGCTTTGAGTTATGCTATGCTCGGTGGCTTTGCTGTTGCTATCTCGAAATCAGGGTTAACGCAAATTCTCGCCCAAAAATTATTAACAAAGGTTGAAGGTGCAAAAGATAATCATACAAGAGCCTTAAGTTTTATGATTATGGCCATAATACTTGGTTGTGCTATTGCGTCACAAAACCTGGTTCCAGTTCACATTGCTTTTATTCCAATTCTTATCCCCCCGCTACTCATTATTTTGAACAAACTAACGTTAGATAGAAGAGCTATCGCGTGTATTTTAACATTTGGACTTGCCACCTCCTACATGGTATTGCCCTACGGATTTGGCGGTATTTATCTCTACTCAATTTTACATAAAAACCTCGCCGATAATGGCTTAGAGATCGTTAGCACACAAGTCCCTTCTGCAATGGTGATACCAGCAGTAGGTATGCTTGTAGGATTATGTGTTGCATTATTATTCAGCTACAGAGCAAAACGAATATATAAAAATGAAAGTATGCCTTCTACTCCTGTATTAACGGCAATAGAGAACCCAAAGAAAGTGATGATCATTGGTAGTATCGCGGTAATTTGCTCACTAATCGCGCAAAATATCAGTGGTTCAATGATACTCGGGGGCCTTGTTGGCGTCATGATGTTTAGCGTATTTGGCATTGTAAAGTGGGAGCAAAGCTCAGACGTTTTTAGCAAAGGTGTCGCTATGATGGCAATGATTGGGTTTATTATGATTTCTGCTCAAGGGTTTGCATCGGTAATGAAAGCAACGGGAGATGTGGCTAGTTTAGTTGCTACTAGTGCTGACTTTATAGGTGATAATAAGCCACTCGCAGCAGCGATGATACTCGTTGTTGGATTATTAATAACGATGGGGATTGGTAGTTCATTCTCTACAGTGCCTATTATTGCCACTCTTTTTGTGCCTCTGTGCTTAGAAGTGGGTTTTTCAGCTATGGCAACCGCTGCGCTTGTCGGAACGGCTGGTGCTTTAGGTGATGCAGGCTCTCCTGCATCAGATTCAACATTGGGTCCAACTTCAGGGTTAAACGCAGACGGTCAGCATGATCATATATGGGACTCAGTTGTACCAACGTTTATTCACTTTAATATTCCACTGCTTATTTTTGGTTGGATTGCTGCGATGGTTTTATAGTTCACGCTGCTATTTGCGTTTCATTATGCAAATGAAAAAAGGGACTGGTGACGGAAGTCCCTTACTCTAAATTTATACTGTTGATTTATAAGGAAATTAATTCATTTGACACAATCTGAAAAAATAGCCCAAATATTGCTGTATTGGGAATAGACAAAAAATATCAATAGTAAGGTTATATTATGGGTTTTCATATTACCGTTGTAGGATTAGGTTATGTAGGTTTGGCAAACGCATTGCTGCTGTCTCAACACAATACCGTTTCAGCACTAGAAACTAACCCCGATCGTGTTAACTTAATAAATAAAAGCATGTCTCCAATTCAAGATCATGAAATTGAACAATTTCTAGCACAACGCGAACATTGCATTTTTGCGACAACGGATCCATTTCTAGCATTAGAACATGCTGATTTTATTGTCGTTGCAACTCCAACCGATTATGATCCTGATACTCAATACTTTAATACTACAAGTGTAGAAAATGTCATCGCACAGGCATTGGAAATTAACCCTCTAGCCACCATCATTATAAAGTCAACGGTACCTGTTGGTTTTACTGAAAAAATGAAATCAAAACATCGTACCGATAACATCATCTTCTCTCCTGAATTTCTTAGAGAGGGAAAGGCTTTATACGATAATTTATACCCCTCAAGAATCATACTTGGTGCATTGTCAGAACAAGCCAATACGTTTGCCAGCTTACTGAAGCAAGGTGCGCATAAACAAGACGTTAAGGTACTTCTCACACATTCAACAGAAGCAGAAGCCATTAAGTTATTTTCTAATACTTATCTCGCTATGCGGGTGGCATTTTTTAATGAGTTAGATACATATTGCGAAGCAAAAGACCTTAATACGAAAGAAATTATTGACGGAGTAAGTTTAGACGTCCGAATTGGTGATCATTATAATAACCCTTCGTTTGGTTATGGGGGATATTGCTTACCAAAAGATACAAAGCAATTACTCGCAAACTTTGAAGGTGTCCCTAACGATATGATATCGGCTATCGTATCAGCAAATGAGACACGAAAACAGCACATCGTTAACACTATCATGGCGAAAACCCCTAGAAAAGTAGGTGTTTACCGTTTAATTATGAAGACAGGCTCTGACAACTTTAGAGAGTCTGCAATATTAGATGTAATTGCCCATTTACACCATGCTGGTGCAGAAATTGTTGTATATGAACCCAATTTACATGCACCTTTATCAGACAATTTTTCACTGAATAATTCGTTGTCATCATTTAAAGCTGAATGTGACTTAATCATTACTAATAGAGTGGTCGATGAATTAGATGATGTCACCGATAAATTATATACGCGAGATTTATTTCATAAGGATTGAGTATCTATAGAAGGCTCTGCTACAACATGTTATTCATGGCTGTTTCAAGGGCTTTCACAGGTTCTACAGGGTATTGTCACTTAATATTTGTGTTGTGACCCAAGACATAAATACATCTATTCGGGCACGCCGAGGCGAATTTAATTCAAAAAATAGCGCTCAACGGCGTTTAAGTGAGGGAAATTAAGTGGATGGAATAGTTAGCGGCCCTGACTTGTTGATAGCTGCGTCGCCCAAATAGTCAACGATAAGTGCAATTCCATGCCCGTTTAGTACTACATTTATAGCCATATCTGTTGAGTTTACTGTTGTCCATTTACTGTGTTCTTTGAGGTTTAAAATATTATGAATGAGCCCAACTTTGCCAATCATATGGACCGGCATTCCCAAACATTCGAAATTTCTGACACTGTGTCAATATTAATATTGTGAGCTTCACTAAAGTCTGTCGCACATACATGAAGACCATGCCTTTACCGAAGGGTGGGCAATCATATCGGGGGGTCGTTTCGGCTAGCACATCAACACCAAAAACTTTATCGTGCAGCAGGTGACAATGGACTATTTGTTCCTTGTGTTACAGATAACAGCGACATTCTTGATACCTGGATCCATTTAATTACCTGTAAATGTTATATGTATGCCCTAACTATCTAACCTAACGTTTGGATAAGGGTGTTGGAATAGGACATATTTTGTTCAATATCAAGCCGCTTTTATGCAGTAATAGCGGGCTATTACAAATGGCAGCAACGCCGAGAGTGAGGAAAATAGCTTTATTGGGCAAATTCGCTTATCCAGAGCTGAGGTTATCTAGCTTTGATGCGCTCTCAGTACTTGGTGTGAAAAGGATTAGTATGGGTAATTTCATATACAATAAGCAAGTAACTGACTTGAGAAGCACACTAGATGTCGTTAAACAAAAGAACAGTTTTAGTTCTATTTTTTTACCGGTGCATCATAGAGTGAGCTGATAGCATTGCTTAATTCAATAAATCGAATTGGCTTCGTAAGCACTTTATTCATTCCTGCATTCAGGCAATTTACCTTGTCTGATTGTCCCGCATTTGCAGTCAGTGCAAAGATAGGAATGGTCAATGACATTTCTTCCCGTATGTACTTTGTTGCGGTAAGACCATCCATCACTGGCATCATCATATCCATTAACACCAAATCGAAGTCATTCGCTTTTATAGCATTTAATGCTTCAGAACCTGTTTCGGTTAACGTTACTTTGTGGTTTAGTTTTTTCAAAAGTGCTTCTATAAGCACTTGATTAGGCTTGTTGTCTTCAGCGACAAGTATTGAAAGTGTCCTTTGTTTAACTGGTACTTCGTTTTCTATTTCCGGGATACACACTTTTTCAAAAGGCAAACTTACTGTAAATGTAGTGCCAACCCCCAGCAAACTGGAACAAGTTATACTTCCTTGCATCAACTCTATAAGTTTTTTAGTTATGCTGAGACCTAAACCAACACCTTGTTGTTTGCGTTTAACGCTATCACTGACTTGATTAAACGGCTTAAACAACCGACTTAGATCTTGTTCGGCAATCCCAATACCTGTATCACTAATTTGAATTTTGACTCTGTTCTCAATCACACTTACATGTAAAGTGACACGACCATAGCTGGTAAACTTAAACGCATTCCCCAATAAATTAAATAGTATTTGCCCCAACCTAGTACTGTCACCTTTTACAATGCCCGGTACTGATTGCTCAATAATTTGTTCAAAATTGAGCTTGCCAGCCTCTGAGTGAGATTCAAATTGCGCGGCGATGCTATGAATGAGTTCTTTTAAGTGCACCTCACTATTATCAAGAGTTAATGTGCCGGCTTCTATTTTCGAAAAGTCCAACACATCTGAAATTAACCCTAATAACAAATTGGCACTACTTTGTGCATATGATAACCATTCCTTTTGCTGGTTGGTTAATTGTGTATCATTGAGCAATTCAACCATTCCTAAAATCGCATTCATAGGTGTTCTAATTTCATGTGACATAACAGCCAAAAATTGTGACTTCGCTGAATTGGCACTTTCTGCTTTTTCTTTTGCTTGCTTATATGCTATTTCTCTGTCTTTTGCGTAGGTGATATCCTTAGCGATACCCATATAACCGTTGAATTCACCTATGGAAGTAAACTGAGCTTTTCCACTCAAAGATATCCATAGATGGCGTTGACTGTCTAACTCAAACTCGAATTCAAAAAAATCACCATGTTGGGTTAATATGTGCTGAAATTGAGCCCACTTTCGCAAGTGCTGCATTTCATTATCAGATCGTAACTTTAACGCTGACTTTCCTATAAAAAACTGACTATACAAATCATCATGGGGTGCTAATTCATCCACGCACGTAAATATGTTATCGGTATCTGTTCGCCAAAACCACTCGGATGCTAGTTCTTTAAATAAATCAGCTCGCTCGGTCATGTTCGCAATAAGTGATAATAAACTACTGGTTCTAGAATGTGATTTTTGTAGTTGATCTGCTTTTAAATACACTTGTTCTAGCAAAGTTATAAAATTAAGATCATTAGTGTAGGTGTCAGAAGGCGGATTAAGTAGACCAGTGAATAGAATAATACCTTGGCCACATAATTCAGATAACTTAAAAACTAAACTATTATTTAACCCAGATAACACCGTTTTACTGATTGAAGTTTGATCATACTCACTAACGGCATGAGGTATAAATTGTTCATTTTCTGATATTCCTTGTGCGAATAAATCAACATACTCATACCAACTTTCATCATTGAACAAAATGCTAGAAGTTGCAATGGTACGATAAGCGCCTTTGCTCCTAGATGCTAATACAACACACGCTTGATATGAAAACAACTCAGCCATAGCCCTGTCAATTTCACTATATAACTGCTCAAAATCATTGCTCGAATTTATTTTTATTAAAGTTCGCTGTAACTTACTTGGGCTTATCAAACTTCCATTTTGCATATTGTAGAACACCATGATTTTAAATTGCTTTGCACTTTGCAAAGATAGTTCTAAATCGCATTTATTTCAAATCATATTTAGATACATTTATTTAAATTCAACAGCTTAATCATTATTTAAAGTTGGAATAAAACCTGCTCTTTCATAACTAGTTAAAAAATATCAGTTTGGAGATAGCATGAAAATAGTATGTTTAGGCGGCGGTCATGGGTTAGCACAAGTACTTTCAGCAATTAGACCTTTATGTAGTGATTTAACAGCGGTTGTTGCCACTACCGATAACGGAGGAAGTACCGGCCGACTCAGAGAATCTCAAGAATGTGTTGCTTTAGGTGATATTCGTAGGTGCTGCTTACAGTTAACCGACAAACAATCACTTATACATTCAATATTTGAGCATCGTTTTGATGGCGGTGAGTTGGATGGGCATAGTTTAGGTAATCTGACGCTGTTAGGTTTGATGCAGCTTACAGACTCTCCAACAGAAGCGGTTGCTTGGTTTAATGCAATGCTGGGGAATGCTGAAACAATTTTACCTATGTCTGATTCAGCAACCGACTTAGTGGCAACCTATGCAAACGGCGAACAGGTCGTAGGTGAATGTGAAATAGACGCATTGACGGAACTGCCTGATGCGATTGGTCTATCAAAATCAGTTCGTGCAGCTAAGGGCGCAGTTGATGCAATTACCAACGCAGACTTAGTTTTAATTGGACCTGGTAGTATTATATCGAGTGTAATGCCACCACTATTAGTTAAAGAAATTGGTGATGCGATTGAAAATACCGCTGCATGTAGAATTTTTATTGAAAATATTGCAGAAGAAAATAGCGTTGCTCGGTCTCTTAAAGGAGAAACGATCATCGACTGGATGCAAGAAAAGCTAGGTTATCAATTCTGTGATTTAAGTATTTCTCCACAGGCAATCGAAGAAATAGTTGTGCACTGTGACGAGCTAAATGATGCCCAGAGTACGCAGCATAACATAGAGCAGCTAAGCCATGTTTTCTCTCAGTTGCTAAAACTGCCACTTAGCACTAAGGTTAACTCAACATGTACCATTAATTAACTTGTATGCATCAGTAAACGTGACGGTACTTTGCTGATGAGCAGCTGCAATCAAAGCTGTAACTTCATCACAAACACCGACAGTTTTTATCTGATGCTCAATTTTTTCACATAGTTCGGCTAATTGCAGAGCACCATAACTTCGACTACTGCTTTTTAAACTATGTGCTGTAATTTGAAGTAGGTCGCAGTCATTCGATGTAGTCAGCCTTTTTATTAAAACTTGCGACTCACTTAAATAAACACCTAAAAGTTGTGCGGCTAGCTCTTCGCCAACATCAACTTGGAGTTGAGAATAGGTCGTTAAATCTATCATGTATACCCCTGGAGTTAGATATGAAATATGACGTTGTATTATTTGTTGATTCTTCAATATTCGGTGGTATTGAGTCTCACTTAGTAGAGCTTGCTAAATTACTACAGCGCAAAGGCGTTATATGCAAAGTCCTATTTTACCAAAACCACGATAACCAACTATTTTACAATAAGCTAGAATCTAACAATATTCAATTTGAATTTTTAAATGGCTCCATTTCAAGTTTAAAATCGGCATTTGCGAGTTTTTCAAATGACACCGTAGTTCACACCCATGGGTACAAAGCCGGTATATTGGGCAGACTAATGTGTAAGTATCTAAAAGTACGTTGTATCAGCACTTACCACGCAGGGGAAACGGGTCAAGGAATGGTTAGGCTTTATAACATTTTGGATAAATTAACCGCACGACTTTCTATTAATTTCGCTGTATCAAAACGAATTAAAAACCAGTTAAAAGAGGCGGAAGTACTCGACAACTTTATTGAAACTACCCCATTGGCAGTCACAAGCTCTACTTATCACAGCGCGAACAAGCTAAAAGTAGGTTTTGTTGGGCGGTTTTCATACGAAAAAGGCCCAGACAGGTTCATTGAAGTTGCAAACCACATGGTCAAACAAAACATGATCGAGTGGCATATGTTTGGTGATGGAGATATGCAGAAAACACTTGATATACCAGAACATGTTGTTTGTCATGGAGTGGTCCCATCTGAAAAAATTTGGAAAAATATTGATGTGCTATGCGTAACCTCGAGACAAGAAGGATTACCAATGGCTATTTTAGAAGCAATGAATCATGGCGTTATGGTCATTAGCTTAGATGTAGGTGCTGTCTCAAACATCATTACAAACAACCTAAGTGGTTGGGTCATGCCGGCCTATGATGTTGATTTATTAACTAGAAAAATTGAAGAAATAACGAAGATCGCGCCAGAAAATTTGATTATGATGAAACAATATGCACATAGCATTGTGGCGCAAAGATTCTCGGGCCATGCACAGTGGACACTTTTACATGAAGCGTACTCAGGTCAGTGCCCATCCCGCATATAATCATTATGCCTGTGCGTCTTCCCAACCCTTGATTTTACGATAAATTGTAGAAGGGCTAACATCTAACAAGGCTGCTGCTTTTGGAATATTGCTTTGGCAAAGCGCTATCGCTTGCTCTATATACCGCTTTTCTATAACCCATAGAGGTTCAATATCTTGCATCGTTCCCAGCGTCGTTCGCTGTTCTAAACTTGAATTATCAACGCTTCTAGTAGTTGGTGCTAACGGAGCCACATTAAGGGCCGATTGCACCAAAGGTTGAGCATTGGTGTTTTGCGAACTCAGTAAAGCAGGTACCATATCCAGATCAATCCATTCATCTGGGTTGAGCACTAAGGTATTACGTACGGTGTTCTCCAATTGGCGAACATTACCAGGCCATGTGTAATCTAAAAAAGCCCGCTTAACATCGTCAGAAATACCTTTATAGGGATGTGATTCTTCTTTACTAATTTTAAAGAATAACGCCTCAGCAATTTCAATGATATCTCTTCCCCTCTCTCGTAAAGGGGGTAAATTTATCGGGATCACGTGAAGACGATAATAAAGATCTTCTCTAAATCGACCCGCTTGTACCTCTAGTAATGGATCCCTATTTGTGGCACAAACAAAACGAACATCTACCTTAGTTTCTTTTTCACTCCCAACTTGCTGATAACAGCCCGTTTGTATAAAGCGAAGAAGTTTGCTTTGCAAATTTATATCCATTTCACAGAGTTCGTCTAGAAATAAAGTCCCCCCATTAGCTTGACCAGCAGCCCCTTCTCTATTTGCTATTGCACCTGTAAATGCCCCTTTTAAATGCCCGAATATTTCGCTTTCTATTAAGTCTTTAGGAATTGCGGCACAGTTGAGAGCAATAAAGGGTTTACTGGCCCGAGGTGATGCTTGATGTACCGCTTTTGCACATAGCTCTTTACCTGTCCCGCTTTCTCCTGTTATAAATACGGTTGCTTTACTGACTGCTGCTGAATTAATGATTTGATAAACGGATTGCATGGCGCGAGAACTGCCTATTAAGTCAAAAAAGCGTCCATTCTCATATGTTGCTTGATATTTTTCGACCGTACTTTTTAGGTCTTTTAACTTCAGAGCATTATTTATTGTGATCCTAAAGCGGTCAGCTTCTATGGGTTTTTCTAAAAAGTCATTGGCGCCAAGCTTTATGGCTTGTATTGCCATTTCTTTAGTCGCATGCCCCGTTAGTACTATAACTTGCGGCTGATCATCACCTTGTAAAGAAGAAAGAATATCCAGCCCATTCATATCTGGTAGCATGACATCTAGTAGAATAAGATCAGGCGTAAATTCAGCAATGGTAGCCAAAGCATCTGCACCTGTGGCTGCAACCCGTGTTGTCATCCCTGTTGGGATTAAATACGACTGGTACATCAAAGCCAGAGACTCTGTATCTTCAACTATTAGAATTTTTGGCGGCATAGGCAACTTCCTTCTTTTTATGCTTATGAATTTATTATAACTAATTAATAACGATTAGCGATGCATCGTCAATCTCTTTTGTCAAACTAACTTGAGAATTGTGCCAAAGTGTAGATGCAAATTCGCTCTGACTCAAAGATAGATTAGGTAAGATTTGTTTAAGTTGCAGTAACTCGCTTTCATCTGTTTCTCGATTATCAAACAACCCATCGGTATAAACCAAAATATGTAATACATCCTTTAGTGACACAGAGTAAACTTCGTACTGATGTTCAGATGACAATCCTAATAACGGGTCTACACCGGCTAACTCACTTAATGTCCCATTTGACTTTATTACTATCGGCGGCGGGTGCCCTGCATTCAGCCAATAAAAATGTCCGTCTGAAACATATCCTGCAAGCAGAGTGACCAAGCTATTTTTACATAACTGCTCTTCATATAACGCTTGATTAAGCGTATTGAGCAATTCATTACAATTTGGTTTGCTTGCCAAAAAACCGCGGACAAACCCTTTAATTGCAAAACTTTCTTTTCTCGCTTGAATGCCGTGCCCCATCATATCACCTAAAATAAATCCATTTTGTTGATTTGGGATAGGCATAAAGAAATCACCGCCATCACCTACCTCGATTGAGCCAAATAAATGGGCATTAAAGCCCTCATTTAGTCGGTAATTATCGATACTACGTGGCGCTTCTATTTGATACTCAAACGCTTTAACCCTATTGGTCACTCGCTCTAAACTTTGCAGTAATCTAATTTTTTTAACTGGCTTCACTAAATAATCGTCAATACCCAAACGGTTTATACGGGTAATCGTATCATCAGAATCTGTGCCTGTTAGCATGACTACGGACAGTGTACTCCTATGATCAGAACCATTTAACTTCGTAAGCAATGGTTCTGATGTTTGCTTTTGTAATTGGTAATCCAAAATCAATACCTGTACATCATGCAATGTGATCGCTTGCCAAGCCTCACTCAACTCTTGGCAAACGATTACGTCATAGTCGTCTTTTAGGTATGCATTTATTAATGCCAGTTGAGCAAGATCGTCGTCAACATAAACGGCTTTAGGCTTATTCTTGCCTTGGGTTAGTGGTATAGAAAAGTGGTTTTTACTACGCTTGCTCGTGTATGCCGCTTTTGGAAAATAATGCCTTATAAGCTCAACACCCATTCCTCCCTCAACTAGTATGCCGCTGTTAATATCCCAGTCAGATTCATTACAAGCAAATAAATCGTAAGGCGTTAAATTATCAATCACTTCTAATGTATAATCTCCTGCTTTATTTCGTGTTATGAGTAACACAATCGTTTCATCTTCTCCCTTACTATGCCGTAAAAGGTTCGTTAAATACTCAGTTATAACGAGCCCAGCAGCATCAAGGTCATCACTCAATACGGCTAACCCACTCAAAACATGTTTAAGAACGTGCCGGATCTCAGTAACAGCGGGTGCGATTAAACTGAAGCGTCTGTGGTATATTGGTTCGTTCATGATTGACTTATAATTAGTGTGGATGAAATAGCCAAGTTTGACGATTTACCTTGTTAATTAAAAATTGTGTTATTCTTGGCCAACGGTTTCGGTGTCGCTCTAATGCGTTAATGAGTTTTTCCCCTAAAGGTGCGAAATGATGTTGCGTCACTACGACTCTTACGTGTTGATGTCCACCTTGTTTAATATTTTTAATACTGGTGCATAGCGACTCTTCATCATTTATGCCCAAACCAACGGTTACAATTGTCATATCACTACACAAGCTCAGTGCATGTAACGGCACGTTTCCCCTATTCATTTTTGTCGCCGGTGACATATCTAAAAGAATATAATTATACTCTTGGGAAAGTCGCTCGACCGCTTCTTTCATAACTTGTTTATTTTTTGCAGACTCCAAATTGGATAGATTTTGCATGGTCAGTAAGTCGACTTGATTATGCTCAATAATATTCAATTGACAGGTAATATCGCTGAAACACCATTCAGGACCCGTAGGTTGCGCAATTTCATCTAACTTTAGGGGGGTTATTGGATTTAAATCGATAATTAATACACGGTGTCCGTTCGCTTTAAATCGTTGAGCAACACTTGCGCATACAGTTGAAGAGCCTGAATTTCCCTCAAGTGAAATAAATGTGACACATCGAGCATTGTTATCAATAATTTCATTACCAATGTCTTCAACTTCTTGATATTGATGAGGAATAAGGTTCATAAGCCCACCACTAATGCTATAATAGTTATAAAATCAACAAAGTTATCTTTAAACTGACTCATTAAATCTTGACCTTTATCTGGTATGTATAGCGTATCTCCGGCTCTGAGTACCGGTATATTTACTGAGTTTGGATTTTTCACAAAAGCCTCTAAATCAAAAACCCGTGAACGCTCTTTACAACATGAATGATTCACAACCACTATTTTGTCAATTAATGCAGACCCTGTTGGTCCGCCAGCTTCAGCGAGTATATCTAACAAAGTCATGGTGTCATCAAAATTATAGCGCCCTGGCTTTTGAATTGCCCCCATAATTCTTACCACTTGTTCCTTTGGTTTTCGCAACCAGTCTTTAGTTTTTTCAGGGACAAAAATAGTGTCTCCAGGTAGAACATTAGGAAACAGAGTTTCATCTCCTGTTTCAAAATATAATGCTAAATCGAGCTTACTCACTCTGGCTTTATCTTCATTTCTATGTGTCACTCTAATGTTTTTTATATCCGCGTTGCCATTTGGTCCATCGGCCGCTGCCAAGATGTCTATGAAGTGCATATTGTGATTAAATGAATATCGCCCTGGAGACCCTACCTGACCCATAATATATATTGACTTGCTTGACTCTTGACGGATCCATTGTGATTTATTGTCAGCAGGATCTACCGGCAATTCTTCCACAATCACTGTGTCACCTGCTTGTAGACTGGGTAAGAGCGTTTTCCCATCCGATATCGTGTACTTTTCTAAGTCAAATCGCTTCGTTACCTCTCCATTTCGTACTATTTTAATATCATTAATGTTGGCACCTTTTGTTGGGCCTCCTGCATGACCTAATAGATCTGTAAAGTCCATCTCCTGACTCCACTCATATCTACCAGGAGAGAAAATTGCGCCAATGATTTTAATAGCCCGACTCGGCGGAATTTTTAACCAACTTTTCTCGTTTAAATCTGTTTTTTCAGGTACAAAAATAACGTCTCCAGGGTTAAGTAAAGGAATCTCTGCTGAAACAATCCCTTCACTGTATCCTTGCAAATCAAATAAAATATTTTCTCCAGCAGGTGTTAAAATTCTAATTTGTCGGGTTTCTGCAAACCGTGTTGGGCCGCCTGCATTCGCCAATATATCGAGGAAATTGATATTGTCGGGTGCTTCATACGCCCCCGGTTTCTGGACTTCCCCCATAATATAGACAGTCCGCGCAGTGGTATTTACATCATCCACCATGATAGGAACATAAATGGTTGAACCTGCTTTTAAATCAGGCATATTGTCTTTATTTGGTTTATCTAAGTATGCTTTTAAGTCAAATACTTGAGGGGTCTTATCTACAATAACTCTGATTTTTGTAACATCAGCATATCGAGTAACGCCTTCGGCTCGCATTATGGCGTCTAATACACTCATATCGTCTTTAAATGAAAAGCTACCAGGGTTATGTACTTCCCCCAATAGGGTAATTGCGCTGCCTGCACTAGCATCCCCGGTTGCACTGAGAGTTTGCGCATCAAAGTCTATTTGCACATTACCAAGTAACGGGGATACCGGCACGAATACGATATCTCCACTTTGTAAATTAGGGAGTATCTTGACATTGCCCGAGTCTAAGTAAGCCTTATAATCAAATTCAATAATAGACTCACCGCGTCTAATTTGAAGTCTATCAAGCTGCGCTCCTGGTTTTAACCCACCCGCTTTCGCTATTACAGTTTGAATGTTTCCATCAAAAGGGATGCTAATTTGTTCAGGTGCATTAACATAACCCAACACTGTTATGAAAATATCTTTGGCTCGTAGCTCTATATAAAAGTCATCCATTGCCCTATAAACATTTCCAAGCGTTATTTTCACCTCATTTTGGAATTGTTGAACTGTTTTACCAGCGGCTTGCACACGACCCACTTCTGGTAATACAATTGCCCCGTCTTTACCGACTTCAAACACGGCTTCAAATTCAGCTTCACCTGGGACGTAAAGAAATAACTTATTACCAATTTGAATTGTATCTGTACCCTTTGAATGAGTATCAGCAGATATTAAAAACGACAATAATAAAACTAAGCAAAGAAACAGCCGCATAACATTACTCCTTAGTTGCTTTAATCACCTTTGTCCATTCAACTAACGATCCTGCTTTGACAGGTTTACCGTTGTTGATTTCCGTCAGTGATAAAATTATTGCTTCGACACGCCGATCAGAGTGTCGTTCTGCGTCACTATTACTTATATTGTTATATGGCTGTAAACTGCCTTGTGTTAACGTTGTGATCGTCTGTTGTTGTACACCATACACACCAAGCCAGTGCTTTACGGTTTCAGCCCGCTTAAGTGCGAGTTCATAGTTGTTATCATGGTTACCCACTTTGTCTGTGTGCCCAACTAATAATATTGAAATATCAGAAACTTGCTTAATTAAATCCGCTGCTTGGGCTATTCTCCCCATATATTTAGGAGTGATTTGATAGTCATCAAATGCAAACTGGTTATCACTATTCAATAAGTCTGTTATTTGATTTTTAACTTTAACAGGCACCTCTTTCACGATTACTACATCATTTTTAGGGGCACACTGCGTCATCGCTTGTACCATTTCAAAATGCCCCGAAAGTTGATTAAGACCATGGTAGTGAATGAGTAAATCATGTTCCGCATCGGCCCACATTTGTGCTGATATTAAGCGGCGAATGCGATTTTCATAGACTTGTGCTTTTAACAGTTGTGCAGGCATACAATCACGGATCCCTTGAGCTTTTAGCAAATCGAGTTTCATCACAAGGTGCTCAAATTCGTTAGTAACAACATTGATGTCATCAGAAAATACGTGATCCGTATCACCCAAATGCTTTTTACCGTCCTCACTTTTATGCTGACTGTAATGTTCTGCCCAACCTCCTTGCCCTTCTTCAGGCCAAGAAGCACATCCGCCTATCATGACTATTACCGATAAAAATAGTGTTATGTGCTTCATAAATTCTCCTTGCTTACAATTCAAGCTGCTCAATGAAAGGAATCGTTTTGTCGACCCTTAGTAAACTCATTAATTTGAAGGGCTGCCCATTTACTTTTAACAAAGCAAGATTTTGTCCTTTCTTTTCAATTCGTTTGTATAAGAAAACCATAGCCCCTATACCTGAAGAATCAATAAATTCCGTTTCTGAAAAGTCTAGAATGATGTTTGTATTGTCACAAACAGCGAGTTTTTCAAACTCATCCCGAAAGCTATCCACAGTAAAGCCAGAAAAGTCGCGAGGTAAAGGTAAAACACGAGGGGTATTTGAGTAAGTTGCTTCAGTCATGATCATCACCAAGTTTATAATAGAAGTTATGATTACTATTACAACTATAGTGCCAACTTTGTACTTTAAACAATATGTTGTTTTATAAATAAATAATTGATAATTACTGCAAAATGCAAAGGAATTTAATAAAATCATTGCATTTTGCAAAGCAGATTGTCGTTATTGGCCTTTTCCTAATACAACAACCTGTATGGTTTTAAATAGTATGGTGAATTCCATTTTAATCCAACTCAAAGGTGATGACATACTTAATACATAGGCATAATCCCAGCCAATTTTACTTCTTGCATCTTCCACTGATTCGTCATAACCATTCATTACTTGAGCAAGACCTGATATCCCTGGTTTCAACCCATAAGTTCTATGGCAAAAATACGGTATGGATTTCTCTAACTTACCATAAAAAACAGGCCTTTCTGGTCGAGGACCAATTAAAGACATCTCCCCTATCAGCACATTCCAAAGTTGAGGTAATTCATCAATTCTCGTTTTCCGTAGGAACGAGCCAATGGGCGTTATACGAGGGTCGTTCTTACTGGCCCATATCGCGCCGCTTTTCGCTTCAGCATCGACCACCATAGAGCGAAATTTATACACATAAAATAATGACACAAATTCATCGGTGCTTTCACCGACTCTTAGCTGCTTAAATAATACAGGGCCTTTAGACGATAATTTAATCGCCATAGCTGCACCTAACATAATGGGTGACACAAGCAGTATACCAACGCTGGCTCCAATAATATCTAGTACTCTTTTCGCACACTTAACACCATTACATCTCGTTGTGGCGCTCGATACTCGTTTCCAAGGCGAGTCAAAATACCCATATTCAAATTTCACAATACCGATTAAAGCTATCCAATAACTATTTAGTACATAAGCTATTTGGTCCAAAATGACCAATCGCTTTTTAGTGTTAAATAGAAGCTTGAACCAACTTATTAAATGGATAGCTAGCAGCCCACTGCTGACAATAATAGACCATAGTGTTTGAGACACTATCACCTCAGCGGTCAATGCAAGGTACATCCCAAGAAGGAGAATTGGCATCAAACCACGTAATACTTTATGGGATAGGAAGTTAATACTTGTCCATCCTAACTTGAAATTCATTAAAGGCATTAACAGTTTAATTTGTTGCCAATTCCCAGCTCCGACTCTCTCTCTGCGAGTATAATCTTGTACTTGGTCATCGCAGTCACACTCATACATGACCACCTCATCATTGATTATCGCTTTGTCTCCGTGAGCCAATGCTCGCATTGACAATATAAAGTCATCGTTGATAGCATTTGGCTCCAGTACAGTCACTAATTCTGCACGCACAGCAAACATCGCACCAGGCACTCCAATCACAGCACCTACATTAGACTCAAGCCTTTTTAGGGTATTTTGATATTGCCAGTAAGATTGCTGCGCAATCGGCGCTGCTTCTTGCAGCGTATACTGACCCGTTGTTACAGCCACGGCATTATCTCTAAAGTCCTGCTCTATTTTATTGAGTGCATCGATACTTAACAGTGCACTAACGTCAGTAAATACCAATATGTCGTATTTATCTCGAGTCATAGAAATCAACGAATTTAAACTCGCGGTTTTGCCTTTATTCTCAATTTGCAAATGCAAATTGCAATGCACATTGTTAGATTCAAGCTGAAATGATACTGATTTCGCTAATTCATACGTGTTATCAGTACAACCATCAAAATAGATATGAATATCATATTTATGATTAGGGTAAAGTAATGACCCCAAATTATGCAGCTTTTCTTCTATATATTTAGCCTCATTATAGGCACACATCAAAATAGCAATAGTTGGTGTTTCAGTCTCGTTATCGCTAGGTTTAACTACCCCTATGCTATTATCTTTCATACTATTCATTAACTTAAGTACAGCCATATACCCTATGTGATGATATATGGCTATCAGAATTAACACGAAAAACACAATTGCAAATACTGACATATTATTTATTCCTTATGCATTAAGGCCTCGGTATAATTGGTCGTACTGCGAACTCATTTGAGAAACATCCGCTATTGCGATTGCATGTGCTCGTATAGATGGACCACGTTCTAGCTTTATCGCTTTAGTAAGAGCAAATGGCAGGCCACTATGTGCTGTAGGGCTTAATAAAATTCCTTGTTTAGGTGTTAGGACTTCATGAATTCCTCCCACATCACTGGCAACAATAGGAAGTCCACACGCCATAGCTTCTAAAATTGACAGAGGTAACCCTTCTCGTTCAGAAAATAAACAAAAAACATTAATCGCGGAATAAAAAACCTGCATATTTTGAACGTTACCTAAGAAGTGGACGCGTGATTCCAAGCCTAAAGAGGTAACATGTGTTCGTAAACTTTGCTTTAAGCTCCCATCCCCCGCAAGTACTAAATGATAATCTCCAGGGAGGTCTTTTAGGCTCGATATTAGCGCTTTATGACCTTTACCCGGCTCTAATCTAGCCGCACAACCTACGAGCTTGATAAACTTAGGTAACCCAAGTTGATATCTGGCATGTTCCATATTGATTGCAGCGAATTGAGTACAATCAATGCCATTTAAAATGGTGTTCTGTGTTGATATAGCAGTTCTAGATGTAAAATCATCGGCAACCACTTGCGCGTCTGCAACCCAATGAATAGCACATATACGGTTTAGTAACTTTGTGATCACGCGTTGCTTGAAATTATTTAAGTACCATGCATCATGAATTGTCGATACGTGTCTAACCTCCTTACGCTTTAAACAAGCCAAACTTGCATATAGCATAGGTCCAATATGATGACTGTGGATCACTTCAATTTTTTTCTCTTCGATGATCTTTATCAATTTATCTACAACTGATAACTCAAACTTTGGGTTTTTATCTAAAAAAATTAAATGCTCTTCCATTTCTTGTAGTTGTGGCCAATCAGTCAAAGATTCCACTTTACTGCCTTGTAGCGCGACAATCACACTGTTTTGTGCAAAACAACTCTTTTGCATTAATGTCACTGCCATTTTCTCCAGCCCACCAATTTTCAAATGTTGTACTAAATGTAATACTCTCATGATTCTTCACCTTCTATCTGTCGACTTACCACCTGACCATTTACAATCTGGTCTTGATCAAGTCTGATAATGGGTAACACCGTCAACACAGGTTGAGCGGCGAGCTTTTCAATCGTCGCCAAGTCTTTCAAATGACTATCACAAAGTGTTGCCACAAACACACAAGCAAATCCGGTAAAAATACCCAATATGACACCCACAACTGCTGATACTGATAACGCCGTGTTTATGGCTTTAGTAGGACTATATGCTCGCTCAATCGTTTTCACTTTGTCAGGTCCCTCATACTTCACTAACTTTCCTGTCACTTTCGCCATTTCATAACGACTTAACATGTCTTTGTATAGGGTTTGTTTTACATCATAATCACGCTCAAGCTTTCGTAACTGCTTTTCTATATCACTGGTGATAAGCAGCCGTTGACTCAACTTTTCAGTTTGCTCTGTTAACATATCAAACTCTTGTTGATGCTGTTGAACCATATTTTTTGCGTCTTCAAGCGCTAAGATTTGCGATACTAATACTGTACTTTCTCCATTTGATCCGATGGATAAAGTATTGGCCATTTGCCATAGCTTATCTAAGTCCGTCACGTCTAAGTCGGTACCATGACTCAACAATGTTTGCTGGCGTTGTTTTAAGTTAGCCAACTCCCTCGTCTTTTCGATAACCTTACTGTGTTTATCCGTATATCTTGTTTTCAATAAGCTTAAATCTGACTCCGAGCGAATGATTTTTTCTTCAAGACGTCCCAAAATTGGGTTTGCTTGCCCTAATTTACTCGCGAGTGCTTTAAGTTTTGCTTCAGCGCCTGATAAAATGACGAACTTTTGCTGTTTATCGTTTATGAGCTTATCCAGCATTTGGCGGTTACTATTTAATACGTCAGGCAACGTATCACTGTAGGTGACTTTGAACTTAGCTAACTCATCTTCTGACTTTTCTAATTCACCTCTTAAAGCATCTAGCTGCTGGTAGAAAAACTGTTCAGAGGTATCTAACGATGCTTTGGTCGGCGCCAATAAACGCTCAATGAATTTTTCCACTACTTTTTCTAAAATAAGCTTCATTTGTGAAGGCTCATGCCATTTTAAATGTATACGGACCAGTTCATCTCCTACCAATGAAAGGGACAAACCTTGTGCTAGTTTTTGCTGCACCAAATCAATTTCATGAGAAGTTGGAGCGTCAGATAATAAACTAGCTTCTTTTGCTACAGAAGTGAGTACTTTACGACTTATGACCAAGGTACGAAGAGCTGCCATTCTATTGGATAGCTCAAACGAGAACGATAAATCATCAAGAAAGGGGTTCAGTAACGATGATTCTTCAATTAAAATTGTTGCATGGTTGGTATATTGTTTTTGTGCTGTGGCGGCAAAAAAGAACACAACAAAAGGCACAATCAGTAAAGGCACAGCAAAAAGCTTCGCTCGGCTGTATAAAGCATACAGTGCGAGGTACATTAGTCTTTTTATTTGCTCTTTTACTAGCATGACTCCCTACCTATTACTTTTGCAAATTGCAAAGCACGATTGTCGTTCCATTCGCATAATGAGAAAAATATCCAATTTTTCGTGCTTCCCTTGTAATATTGCAGAGTCTAGACCACTTTTTATTGCTCACCCTGAAATGCAATTAATTGTTGTTCTACTGAGCGTGCTTTTGCACTCCAGCTATGGTTTTTTGCCAAGGACGATTGTGTTTCTTTCCAATTTTTATTTAAAACTTGATTTAACGCAATTGCTGAATCAATACGTTGTATAAAGCCACTATCGGTAGAAGCAACCAATATCGTTTCTAAATATTTGTTAACAGCAGGAAAGTTGGTAGATACTACAGGAGTACCTGCAGCTAAGTATTCTTTGAGTTTGAGTGGGTCGCATGCTTGAATTTGCTGGTTATCAACAAATGGTAAAATAGACACATCCCAATGCTGAGAAAACTCAGCAAGTCGCTGGTGTTCAACAGCTTCGATGTGCGTGACATTGTTTAATGACAATAGTAAGTCGATGTTATGTGTAATAGTACCGACTAAAATCAATTCATAATTGGGTCTTTCCGTTACCAATTTGGTTAACAGATCAACGTCTAGCCATTCATTTATAGAGCCATAAAAGCCAACTTTAAACCGTGTAACATGTTTTATTTCGTTCGCTATGATGGTTGGTTTTGTGAATAGCTCGAAATCGACTCCATGAGTAAGCATATAAGTTTTATGCTTTGGCATCTTGTTATATAAATGTTCGCTGATCACATATATCAAGTTTGCTTTGGCAATCAGCTTTCGCTCTATAGGCGCTATCATCTTATGGTCCACGCCGGCTAACGCTGAAAAATCATCGCCGCAATAGTAAACAACTTTATCAATAGGCCGCACATTAATCATTGTGATCGCAGTAGGGACGCTAATCCAATACAAAATGGGCTCGTTTGAATCGAAATGCTTTTTAGAAAATACAAATTCGTTGAATGATTGCACGAAAATATTGTCATGCCATGGTAGTACGGCCAAGTTATAGACAGACGGCTGGTCATTTCTACTCGCAGCGCCCCCGACCTGCGCCTCACCCTGTGACTGACTGAAATAATTTTTTGCCTTATTGAATACACGAGACAAATCTGTAAACCTTAGACGAGGTTTTCGCATCCCAACAGAGTTTATCCAATGAACGTCATGGTCTTTAGACAATTGCTTAAATAGATGCTGAGTGCTACTTGGATGAGCGCCCCAATCTTCTCCGAAAACGACAAATTTCATACTGTTACCTCTTGCGGGATCTGCTTCACTATTTTGGCTGGATTGCCAGCAGCAATGGTAAATGCAGGAACATCTTTGGTAACAACACTGCCTGCCCCAATAATGGCCCCCTCACCAATCGTTACGCCGGCAAGCACCGTCACCCCAGTGCCAAGCCATGCCCCTTTCTTAATAATAATAGACCCTATTTGTGACTCATTATCAGGGAGCCCTTGTGCCCGTGCTTTAGCATCTATAGGGTGTCCAGGAAAACCAGCTAGAAAAACACGACCCGCGAGTCTCACATCGTCATGTAGTTCGATAGTGGTACCAATTGAAAATGCATTTTGCCAGCCTACGTCAACGTTATTACCAATTTTCAAAGTAGCGACATGAGAATCACAGTAACGACCACAAAATGTACTAATACCAGACATTCGAACATCGTCACCGATATCAACATTGATAGGTCCTAGCATCTGCGGTAATCCACAATACAAAGATAAGCGTTTTTTACTACCACCTACCTGACTTTTAAACAAAGGCGTATAATAAAAAACTCTTAAGAGCTCAGAAAACAGTATAATAAGGAAATGATGCAGCTTAAAAAGTAAATGGTGTATACCGGGTATAACAATCATTTGAGGGTTTCGAATTTTTTTTGCTAATTTAAATAGTTGTTTAGCTAATGCACTGTCACTATTTTTAAGCCATGTTTTGAGAGAAATTACCATAATCCTTTTCCTTAGCGTTGTCAGTAGCAAGCTTTTCTAAAGCAATAGTTAAAGATAAAATAATGTATAATGGCCAAGTAAATGCCTGAGTCAAAAATGTACCGGAGACCATAAACCCAATTAGCCCCGCTTTTAAAGCGTAGGCATTAATAGCTATTTTTGGGTCAAAGTTCAGTGAATTTCTCACAATTGTTCTGTTTAAACTTCTATAAATTCCCACAATCACCAATATAAACACCATAAGGCCAACAAATCCGGTTTCACCTAAGACTTGAAACCATGTGCTATGCACTGCATGATTTTTACCATCCCAATGCGGACTATAAAAGAAATAATTTGAATAAAAATTATTCACCCCAACGCCTGTTAACGGGTTGCTCAAAGCCATATTAATTGCAGCTTGCCACGCATAAATACGGCCCATTGCCGACGCATCGACTCCTCCTTCAGCAGCACCGCCACTTTGTCTGTCTGTGATACCTGCAAAAATGACCATGACTAACATGCCAACCGCACCGATTGCCCCTACGATTATGGGGTTTTTTATTTTTTGATAGACAAAAAAACTCAGAACGGCTGCTATACCTAATAACCCTCCACGACTTTGCGTCGCGATCACGCCACTGACCACTAAGATTAAACCCGTACAGGCTAAGATTCTCCGCCATTTATGGCCATTGCTATCAAATAACTCAGCCGCTAAAAACGACACAGGAAACATTAACACCAAAGATAAGTCATTTGGGTCTCCCAACTGAGAGCGAATGTCTCTTGAAATTGTGACCCGAGTACCTTCGACCAGCCCAATACCATTGGCCTTATTTTGCAACGCAACCAGCGCAATAGATGTTCCGGATAGCATAATACCAATACGAACTAAGTTGAAATGAGACAATGTTGTCATCCACCAACTAATCGCGAATACCATAATGAAAACCTTGGTCAAAATTCCAGCCCAGTACTCTATTGCGAGCCCTCTGTTAGATGCCGCAAAAACACAGACAGTTAACCAAATAAAGAGAGCAAAAAATAAAATATGGCAGGAGTTCCAGTGAGGTTTCAATTGCTTTGTTATAAATAAGTGCCAAAAAATTCCGAGTAATGATGCAAGCGCCAACAATTTTGGGATCTTAAACGGCATAAGTACTGGAAAAGCTTCATGTAACCTGAAATAACTAAATAAAATGAAGAGAATAACAAAGGCTGTACTCACTCGTACTGCTGTAAATGCAGCAAAAGGCATGACAATTATGGCAAAAGCAGCGATGGGACCTATCGTTTTATACAGGACAAGTACTAATAATGCCGCCAACCCGCCACTAATTAATAGATGATTTGCTTTTAACCAGTCAGACATAGGCTCCCCTTTTGGGAAGGTATTTTATACACTGAGTCACTTCCGCGCTGTATTGCTTTGCAACAATGGCAAGTAATACGACGATAATTACGGCCTGATAAGCGTAAATAAAAGTGGGTTGAATATACGATAGACAAGTTAACGCACCTAGACTTAGCCAAACAATAAATAAAGACTGAAACCTATAATCAACATACTCTAGCCTTTGGCTCACTAATATAAAGGCAAGACAACGGACCACTTGAACTAAGAGCAAAGAGCTCACAACCCCGTCAACTTTATAAATTGGGATCAACCAAGAAAACATACTTACCACTAATACAGCGCTTATCGCATTGATATATGTGACCCAAACCCCATTGCGATATTTATAGCATGCGATATTGAATATATCGCTATGATGGCGCAGCACGACAACTAAAATTAACCCTGTAAGCCACATATCATTGCCATAATAGCTCGCAGGTAACGTGACTTTAAATATAACTGGCACTACAACCATCATTATTGCACAGAGAATCAACCCTAAATTTAGACTTCGTAGCGCCATATATCCATACTCATTTGGTTCATTAGCGAGCACATCAAATCGTTTTGCAAACCACCACATTCTAATTGGTTCAAATGTGAATGACGTCATTAACGCAAATTGAGCAGCGACAAAATAGACAGCTAATGTTCTTTCGCCTTCTAATGCAACGATGAACCAATTTTCAGCACCATTAGATCCGTATAGGCACAGAGATGAAATTAAAATCGATGTTAAAAACAAAAGATGTCGAGATTCGATTTGCCATTTAAACTGCGTCAGTGTCATTTTTATAAGGGGAATTAATAACCATAGCCCAGCAATTAGTACTAAAGAAGCCGATATTGCCCCCGAGAGCATCACTCCCGTTACCCCAAAACCCATAAACAACAACCCAATACTCAATCCAGTCTGAAATACTCCATGAACAACAGCCAAGTAACAATAGTGTTTAGCATTGCCAACTAATCGATAATAACTGTATGGAATAGCTAACACGGACGAAGCAAACAAGTTAACAGCTAACAATCTTAAATTCGTGAGGTCTACATCACCTGGTAACAAGTTCGTTATACTTTGAGTGAATACCAGAACCACAATCAAAAAAACGAAGCAAACCCCTATACTCACAACCAAACAATCGCGGAAAAATGCTACTTTTTGATTATCATCTTGATAATGCTGACGAAATAAAAGCTCTGGTAATCCTAAACTTAAAAGTAGGGAGCACACAGCTGAAATTGTGACTAAAAAATTCAAACTTCCATATTCTTGTTGCGTTAATAAACGGGTAGCAATCGGCAGCATCAAAAAGCCCAAGCCTTTC
Organism: Pseudoalteromonas sp. MMG013; assembly: GCF_018100885.1. Classification (NCBI taxonomy): domain Bacteria; kingdom Pseudomonadati; phylum Pseudomonadota; class Gammaproteobacteria; order Alteromonadales; family Pseudoalteromonadaceae; genus Pseudoalteromonas; species Pseudoalteromonas sp. MMG013. The sequence goes on from NZ_JAGJEE010000023.1 coordinate 32,431, forward strand.
AGTACCAACATAGCAACACCATAATACGCAACTTGCTTTAGTCCACTCATGCTCATTCCTTACTGCTACTTTTAGTCACTAACTTATAATGCCTGTACCCAATGAGAGAGCTTTTCGGCCTGTGCTCTAGCGTTAAAATGTTTAGTAACGAAACGCTTACCATTTTGACCCATTGTAAATCGTTGGTAAGGGGAAAGTTCGCAAAAATCTGTCACTATTTTAGAAAGGCTCATAATATCCGATGGTTTACACTTGAACCCCACTTTCTGATTGACGATTTCTTTTGCTCCCATTAATTCTGTTGTTAGGACTGCTATACCAGAGCCCATGGCCTCTTTTAAAACGAGCGGTCCAGTATCCCTGTCCCCATTTTTTGCAATACAAAACGGAGCAACTAATGCTGAATAGTTTTTTGTATTTTTAGCAATCCAAACTGGCGGCTTACGACCTAAAAAGTTTACATTTTTTTCAATACCCAATGCTTCAGCCATAAATTTCAGGTCATTCATTAAGGGCCCATCACCCACTATGTCCAAAGTCACTTGATGCTGTACCAACACATTTTTTAACGCGGGCATTAAAAACTGTAATCCTTTTTTTTCTACTAACCGACCAATAAATAATAATTTCACATCGCTGTAAGCCGATGAAGGTGATTGATTGAAGCACTCTAAATTTATACCGCAATGAAGGAGCTTAACGCGACTCTGAGCATACCGACTAAATTGATTCGCCATATCTTGACAAACTGCCACTGAAAAATCACATAGAGAGAGCTTTTGAGGTATATCAGCTTGATTGACATAAACGTCGTGGCCATGACCAATCGACGATACCGTAATGTTCGCAAGTTTTGCCCCCACTATGCCGTAGGCGAGTGACCCATGCATGAAGTGGCAATGAAGATGTTCAATCTCTGTAAACTTTATTATTTGAGCAATACTATTGCCATAAGCAAGAAGTGATGGCGTTGGAATGGATGCCATTTTCGATGCAGACATATACCCCCGATATAAAGCTGATAAGTTGAGACAACCCATAATCAGTGATTGGTGAGAAGGCTTTGAGATTTCTACCACATCAACGCTTGGGCTTAAAACATCAGATTTTCCCATATTTTCAAATGTGATTACCGTTACTTTATGTCCACTCTTGACTAACGCATTGATCTCAGTAACCACGAATGTTTCAGAAGCGACTGGGAAGCTTGGAACCAAAATACCAATATGTTTCATAATTTACCCTCCAACTAGGTCATGCTTTACATACGCAATTGCCATGCCGTACTTTAATCACTAATAACCTCACCTAATTGGCTATTAATTGCAATCACATTTGCAAAATGCAATGCATTCGTAGAATCTGAGATAAAAATGAACGGTTAAAGAGCAAATAAAGTTGGCGTCTTACTTGCGTATACAGGAATACAATTAATGTGGAGTACAAATAATGAAGCCTGATATTTCTGTGATAATTCCTAACTACAATTGCAAAGCGTATCTGGGTAAAGCGTTAGCAAGCGTAATTAAGCAAACCGATGTTCTATTAGAAATCATCGTTGTAGATGATGGCTCAACTGACGGGAGTGTTGAATGGCTTGAAAAAGCATCGCAAACGTACTCTAATTTAATATTGGTAAAACAAATACGGTGCGGTGTTGTTGCTGCTCGAAATAAGGCAATTTCAATTGCACAAGCAGACTATATTGCATTTCTCGACGCTGATGATTACTGGAACGAAGATAAGCTTGCCACACAACTAGCTTATATGAAATCTAACCAAAAATGTACGTTGAGTTTTACAAACTATATGCACGTTGATGAACAGTATAACAAAATCATAGATTGTTTTTCTTACTGGCCCGAATTTTATAATAAAGAACTAAAAGATACGACAAAGTATCAATATCTTAGTAATAGCCAAGATATGCTGCTTTACGCAAATGTGATTGGTACGTCTACCGTTATGGTAAAGCGTGATGCAATTCAATCTGTGATGTGTTTTGATAACGAATTAAAAAGTGCAAGTGACTGGGATTGTTGGCTAAAGTTAGCATCTGTAGGAGAAGTTGCGTACACTTATCAATGCGCAATGGATTACTTAATGCGTTCGAACTCAATTACATCAAATAGAATAAAAAGAATAGATGCTATGAGGTTGATATTAAAACGATTTGTTAGTTCTAATAACGTTGGATGGATAACCCAAATAAAAGCAGGTGCACGCTTGAATGAGTGTTACGGAGAATATTACAGAGAAATGGGGCAAAAAGTTCCAGCGTTGATATGGGCGTTAAAAGCGTTTTTCCTATACCCCCACAAACGCAATTTAAGACACCTATTACATGATATAAAAAGCTTAACCGCATAAATTAGGAAGCACTATGCATTCGATTTTGATAATAGACGATGAAGAAGCAGTATTGAGAGCACTTGGCCGTTTGTTTAATAGGGAGTATCAAGTAGAGCAACACAGTGATCCTCTGACAGCTGTTGAAAGTATGAAAGTGAATGACTTTGACTTGGTTATATCCGATATCCGCATGCCAAATATGGATGGCTTCGCTGTATTGAAACACTTCAAAACCCATCAGCCTAATGCAGGGAGGATACTTGTAAGTGGATATGCTGATATTGAAGACTGTCAAAACGCGGTACATGATGGACTTGCACACATGATAGTGTCAAAGCCGTGGGATAATTTTGAGCTTAAATCTGTTGTTAAGTTAGTCCTAGAAAATAGTGAGCTGAAAAAGAAAAATAAAGCATTGCTGACACAGTTAAAAGCTTAATTTATAGGTCAATACAGAATGATCACTGCCAATAAAAGAGAAGACATCTAACTCATTGATATTTATTTCTCGACTTACTGCACAGTGATCAATTGCTAATCCACCTATAATAGCGGGTATACTTTCAACGCTGCGCCAGGTCGTGTGATAACCTTTTGTAGCATAACACCACTTCCCCAACGTGGTGTTTAAATAACGTGACCAAAAAACAGTATTAAAATCTCCCGCCACTACCCAAAGGTTACCTAGATCCTTTAACAGTGCGCCTACTTCAGTCAACAACTTGTTACGTTGTTTCCACAGCCTTTCATTGCGAGGGGAAGGCGGATGTAATACGACTAAGTCTACAACTTTATCAGTAACCAAAATTTTTAAATGAACGTATCCAACCTTTGGACCATCAACTTGGACAAACTGCCTGTATACAATTGGATATCTAGAAATCACAGCGACCCCCATTGGAAAACCTTCAATTTCTTTATAACCATATCGAGAAAATAAAGGCTTTATTTTAGCAAACTGTGCTCGGTTTCTATCTGAAAACTCCAACAGTATAAATAGGTCTCGGTCGTCAGAGTTAAAATCAGCAAAGTGTTCAATTAAATTATTGTTTGTATAGCGCAGATTAATTTGCTTTACACTTAATACGTCATTTTTAACTTCAGTATCAAAGCCTAAGCTATAAAAATAATGTGAAGTGATCAACAAACCGGATATGACTAAAGCCACACTACCTAGATATTTATTTTTTATCTGTAAAAGTACTGCTAATAAAATACAACTCAGCAGCAACTGCCCTCTTAAGCTGTGTAAAAGGTCACCCATATAAAATGAATCTAAAGCACCATATGCTATTGCACACACTGCAATATAAACACTACACAAAAGAACGATCATAGAATCTCCTATCTCCTATATGATTAGCTTTAAATTAAAGTTGTGCAAATGAGAAGAGAGATTTAAATTGAAATAGGTTGTATGATGTGTTCTTAAAGTATGAAGGAAGGACATAATTTTATTAACTCGAGCCCTTCCTACATCTTTTTAATTAAACCCGTCTAACATTTTTTGACATACTACAGGCGTAGGTCGATGATTGTCGTCTACCGCAACAAATGTAAAGCTGCCCGAAATAGCCAAGTGCTTATCATCTTTATGCATTCGCTCTAAATAGATTTTTACTTCCACCTTTAAACTTGTATTACCAACATGCACTACTTTCGACACTAATTCGGCAAATGTTCCTGCTGGTATAGCTTCTTTAAAGTCAACACGATCAGATGATATCGTCACCAGCGGTTTTCTACAAAATCGAGTTGCAGCGATGAAAGCGGCTTCATCCATCCACGCGAGTGCATCCCCGCCAAACAAGGTGTTATGGTGATTTGTTCTACCCGGAAAAACCGTCTTAGTAATGGATGTTATCGACTCTTCGATACGCTTTACAATAATATTTTCTTTCTCTAAATCTGTCATTTTTTACTACTTTTGTTCGCCAGTGTGTTAGTCATTAATAATTGAGGGTCTAGCCGTTCTCCAAACCAATTGAAACGCCAATCCAAATGAGGGCCTGTTACACGTCCAGTAGCACCAATATCTGCAAAATGCTCTCCTACAGATATGTTATCTCCAACTTTTACATGTATTTTATTTAAATGAATATAGGTTGAGGTAATTCCATGTCCATGGTCAATGATGACCGTTCCACCACTGTAATAGAGATCATTATCAGAAAATACAACAGTTCCATTTAATGGCGCCCAAACAGGCGTGCCAGTCTTATTTGCAATGTCTAACCCATAATGCGGATTACGAGGCTTGCCATTAAAATACCTTTGACTGCCATAAACTCCAGAAATACGACCTTTGGCTGGCCTTAATACCGGCTCTAAAAAATACACTAGGTCGGAGCTTTTGGCTCTTGCTGCTCTCACTGACTTTGCCTCAGCTCTAATACGCTCTAATACCGAATCAGGAGGAGATACGTACTTTTTCTCCACACCAGTAATTCTATCTATATTGAAAGTTCGCGATGTAATTAGCAGTTCAGTGGAATGTCGTTTCTCATCAGTTGTTACCCATGACAATGTGTGTGTTGTGGGCGCATTTCGTCCAAAGCCAAAAACAAACTGACCTTCATTCGTAACTTTTATTGCTTGTCCGTTCAACTCAACATATTGAACTTTTTCTATTTTACCAATCACCATACCACCTTGAGTGAGGTGACCCGTTAATTCTAACGCACTTATCGTACAAGTACTCAGCAATGCACCAGTAAAAAAGAATGCCCGCTTAAGCATATGCAATCGCTCCTTTCCCAACTCCTTCATATGCTTTAACCATTACTTTTTGCATTGGATATGACTTTTTGACTTGGGTAGCTAAATAATCAGCAATACATTCAACAGTTGTATCGCAAGGCAGAATATCACACCTGTCTTTACTAATGGCTAATTCAAAGTACCCCTGTGCGGCTTCATAAGCAAAGCAATAATCACTTGCAAAAGGCGCAACATATTTTACAGCTGCTGAATCAATCTCATCTTCTTGCGTACCTAAGTAAATATCTTCCCATTTAGCCGCCCATTCTTTCTGAAGTCTTGGCATACTGATCCCATCTAAAGAAATCCCGATCAGAGAGCGGTGCCCATGAACGATTCGCTGACAATTACCATCATGCTTCTTTAATCCATGACTGTAATGATAGTAGAAACTTGTCGCAGGCTCTGGTCTTAACTCAATACCTATATCTTTAACGTTATTAGGCATACTCGGCATAATAACCGACTTTAAAAATTCAATAACAGATTCTTCGTTAATCGTTTTACATGGAAGCAAACACACAGCTTCACTCGGGGCACTCATTGCTAAATGATGTTGCTCACCAAAAGTGCAGTCTAACTCTACTCGCCCATCGATATCATTAACATGCCCTTTGACACCAAGGCTTGCTATCGCAAGCTTATGATCTATTGTTTCATCAATAATTTTTTTTATTTGCTTTTTAACTAATGCAAAATCTAAAACCATGGACTCATCATTGAGTTTACCATGAAGGGTTAAGTCAACGATCCAGCTTTCGCCTACTGCACCTCGTTGATTACACAAGTAAGAAAAATCGATCACGGTTAGAGCATCTACAAAAAGGATCATAAACTTCCGATAAATTAGTTTAATTCTGGCGATATTATAAAGATTTTTAAGATAAAAATCGCCTATATAAGTGGTTAGAATTCAATTTAAATGCGAATTATTCTTATAGAAAATTGAAATTTAACTGTTCGGAGTTGTCTAGCGTACAAGTGTACGCTAGAGTAGCGTGGATTTTTAAGCAAAGATTGTGAACTATGGAACCAAAAAATAGCTATACAAAAGAAGAATTAGTACTTTGTGGTCAAGGCGAGATGTTTGGCGAAGGTAACTGCCGTTTACCTAGCGACAATATGCTTATGATGGATCGTATTGTAGAGATCAACGATAATGGCGGCGAGCATGGTAAAGGTCTTATCATTGCTGAACTTGATATCAACCCTGATTTGTGGTTTTTCGACTGCCACTTTAAAGGTGATCCAGTAATGCCTGGTTGTTTAGGACTAGACGCTATGTGGCAGTTAGTAGGTTTCTTCCTAGGTTGGTCCGGTGGACCAGGTCTTGGCCGCGCACTGGGTGTGGGTGAGGTAAAGTTCACTGGTCAAATTTTGCCTAACGCAAAGAAAGTGACATATCGATTGGATATGAAACGCGTTATTAAGCGTAAGTTATTTATGGGTATGGCTGATGGCACCGTTGAAGTTGATGGACGCGTGATCTATGAAGCAAAAGATTTGAAAGTCGGTTTATTCCAAGATACCAGCGCTTTTTAAATTTTTGTTTATAAACAACAAAGCCCCATATAAGGGGCTCTGTTATCTCATGAATTCTATTTATTATGTTTTAAACATATTTCTATTATCTATGGCTTCTCGCCATCCACCAAGCCACTCAGAACGTGACTCTATTTGCTGGTATGGACATAAATCTTTAGACCGCCCCGATAATCCAGCTTTAAAACCTTGAGAATGCGCTCTTTCTAAACGGTCTCTTTTCTGTCTCTTCATAGGTAAAAATCCTCACCTTTCATATCTGCAATGATGCTGCTATCAAATTCGACAACAACATTTAACGAATAGCTAATAACGCCACAAATATCAAACTTATTCCATTTGTTAGTGCATCAACAACACGTAGTGTAATGACCTAATAAGTGTTAAAAATTTTTAATTCGATGTGTACCTTTCACACCTTTTATTATTGAATATTTTAGACTAGTGGCATATCAAACCATATTTGATTACCTCTGAATACTGCTTTCAGCTTTTGCAAACTAAAGCCTTTACGTAAACTCAGTACTAAATAAATCATATTCCATCATTCGGTGCAATGTCATTAACCGCAATATTTATTGCTAAAGCCAAAAAAGGGATAAAAAACACAAAAAAACATAAAAAACCAGATAAAGTAGATAGAAAAAGTAATACTGAAACATCGTTTATCCAATATAGTTCGTAAAAAAACATTCATCTTTTTGTCATTTATATTTCACTTAAAAAGTATTTCAATAACAGTATTTTATAGTTTTGTATCGGCTATAACGATCTCATCTTGTTTAATAAAAGCTTACAGACACTAATATTATCGCTACATCTGAATACTCGATCTCATAACTGCCAGCGTCATGATATGGTACTAAAGGAGGACAAGAATAAACATAACAACTTGATATTTGAGTTGATTTTTTTGATTTGTTTTTATCCGCTGAAAAAGGCACTAATATTCTCTAGTGCCTTACTGCTTTATTTCATGAAACACGTCATCCTTGAGATACACTTCCAAATCGCTCAATAATTAGTCTAGCGCAATTTAGGCATTAGCACCATATAGAGAATTCATTTATCTTACCTCAACGTTACGGTAACTTTAGACGACTAAAATCTATAGATTTAATGCGCTGACGTTTAGATTTCTCGAAAGTTCATATCATACTCCAAGTAAATTTTTTATAGTTAGCGCATCTATATGTAAGTAATTATCACATGAGCAAACGTCTCACACCATTTGTGTGTTTATTCGCTAGCTTTATGTCGCTATCCACTCTATATTGTAACTTGTACACAAGCCTCATTTCCTATGTACTTATCTAACCGACCTCATTGTACTAACTTACAGTTTACTCCACCTGATAGTGTCTGGTACATCTGCTATGGAGTGATGCTCATCAATTACTTGCTTGATTATTTTGAACCTCGATTTTTCTGCATAAATTGGTTTCTCATATTTTCACCTACTTAATTCGCACTGTCGCCACCATTGCGCAAGTGGCTTAACTTCTGATGCCTCGAACTTTCTATTCACACTGTTCGCCGTAATGCCTTGCGTACGTTTATATTACCCAGCTTTATTAACAGCCTAAAATCAACTAATTAAACCCGTATATTCAAGGCCTTTATATGGAATTAAGTATGGAATTATATTTTTATTGGATCTTATCGTAAAACTTAGTCACTATTCTTGGTTGGCATCCGGCGTTAATATTTCATTAATTTACTGGACAGGTCCCTTTCGAGAGGGCGCTTAGTGACCTTCTATCTTATAATAAAAAAGCCGCGACCAAACGGTACAACGGCTTAACAATCAGAATTTAATACTTACCTAGTTATTTTATAGTGCACTTTCTAATTCAGGTAGTACGTCAAACAAATCCGCGACCAAGCCGTAATCTGCAACTTGAAATACAGGCGCATCCGGATCTTTGTTGATAGCAACAATCACTTTGGAGTCCTTCATTCCTGCTAAATGCTGAATCGCCCCACTTATCCCAACGGCTATATATAAGTCAGGCGCTACAATTTTACCTGTTTGGCCAACTTGCATATCATTCGGTACGAACCCTGCATCTACCGCAGCTCTTGAAGCACCTATGGCAGCACCTAATTTATCAGCAATACCATTCAGTAGCGCAAAATTTTCACCATTTTGCATACCACGGCCACCTGAAATAACAACTGGTGCAACATTTAATTCTGGACGTTCTGATTCTGTTTGCTCGACACTCACAAAGTTCGATAAGGTATTATCTAACGCCAAGGATAATATTTCGACTTCACATGCACTTTGTTCAGACTGACTTTCAAAAGCACTTGCTCGAACCGTGATAACCTTTTTAGCCTCGTTCGACTTAACCGTTGCAATAGCATTGCCGGCATAAATAGGTCGCTTAAATGTTTCGCTGTCGATAACATCTATGATTTCTGATATTTGCGACACATCCAATAGCGCCGCGACACGTGGCAGCGTGTTCTTACCAGTAGTAGACGCGCTTGCTAAAATATGAGTATAGCCACCAGCAATCTCTACAATCAGATCAGCGGTATTCTCTGCTAATTGGTATTCAAATAACGCATTATCAACAACACATACTTTTGTAACTCCGGCTATGTTGGCTGCTGATTGGACAACATCATCAACATTATAGCCTGCAACTAATACATCAACGCCTCCCGCCACTTTAAGGGCTGCATTAATAACCTTAGCGGTCTCTGCTTTAAGTTGACCATTTTCATGCTCTGCAACGACTAATACACTCATGAGATCACCTTTGCTTCATTTCTAAGTTTAGATACAAGTTCTTCCACACTGTCAACAATCACACCGGCTTGTCGTTTACTTGGCTCTTCGACTTTTAATAATTCGATTCGAGGTGTAAGGTTAACACCTAATGTGTCAGCTTCAATGACCTCTAACGGCTTGCGCTTTGCTTTCATGATATTTGGCAAAGATGCATAGCGCGGTTCATTAAGCCTAAGATCAGTTGTGACGACTGCTGGTAGTAACAATGATAAAGTTTGTAGGCCTCCATCAACCTCTCTTGTAACAAGCGCCTTGTCACCATCAATGACCATTTTCGACGCAAATGTTCCTTGGCTACGTCGTGTTAACGCTGCCAGCATTTGTCCAGTTTGATTATTATCGGAATCAATTGACTGTTTGCCTAAAATAACTAATTCCGGTTGATGTTCGTCAACAAGTTTGGCGAGAAGCTTTGCCACATGGAGAGATTCTAATTTGGCGTCGGTTTGAATATGAATCGCTTTATCTGCGCCAAGTGCCAGTGCTGTACGTAATTGCTCTTGGCATGCTTTATCACCTATTGAAACCGCAATAATCTCGGTCGCAGTCCCCGCTTCTTTTAACCTTATTGCTTCTTCTACCGCAATTTCACAGAATGGATTCATTGCCATTTTTACGTTAGTTAAATCAACGTCAGTGTTATCTGGCTTGACTCTTGCCTTTACATTGTAATCAATCACGCGTTTGATTGGCACAAGTACTTTCATAGTTACTCCATCATCTGGTTATTCATACCGCTGACGCCAACGTCAACATATTTATTTTATAGATTCAGACTACTTCCTGTTGACGTAAACGTCAACCTAAAATAACCTTAGTTTAACTTTATACAAACTAAAGTCCTGCTTTAGTTAAAATACCGTCAAAGATAATGAGGTAATTATGGTTGAACGTGAAACCATGGAATTCGATGTAGTAGTTGTTGGCGCAGGTCCTGCGGGACTATCTTGTGCAATTAGGCTTGCACAACAAGCACAAGAAAAAGAGCAAGAACTCATGATCTGTGTCGTTGAAAAAGGATCAGAGGTAGGCGCACATATTTTATCTGGTGCTGTATTTGAAACAAAAGCTCTTGATGAATTACTTCCCGACTGGAAAAAAATGGGTGCACCAATCACCACAAAAGTCATTCAAGATGACATTTATCTATTTAAAGATGAGCAAAAAGCCTTATCCATTCCACACATAGCAGTTCCTAAAACGTTTAAAAACCATGGGAATTATATTGTTTCTATGGGCAATGTATGTCGATGGTTAGCTGAACAAGCTGAAAACTTAGGCGTAGAAATATTTCCTGGGTTTAGCGCACATTCTATTATTTGCGAAGATAACCAAATAAAAGGTATTGTCACTGGTGATATGGGCGTTGACAACAACGGACAACCTAAAGACAGTTACATGCCTGGCATGGAATTACGAGCTAAATACACAGTGTTTGCTGAAGGATGTCGCGGTCATTTAGGTAAACAACTTATTAAACAGTTCAAGCTTGACGAAAATACAAGTCCACAACATTATGGGCTTGGGTTTAAAGAGATTTGGCAGGTTCCACCTGAACAACATAAGGAAGGTACTGTTGTCCATAGCACTGGCTGGCCACTTACAAGTGATACCCATGGTGGCTCATTTATGTACCATGCAGAAAACAATCAAGTTGTTGTTGGACTCATTGTCGATTTAAACTACTCCAACCCTTACCTAAGCCCATTTGATGAATTTCAACGTATGAAGCACCACCCAGTATTTAAAAACACGCTGCAAGGCGCTGAGCGGGTTTCTTATGGCGCGAGAGCAATCGCCAAGGGTGGCTTTCACTCATTGCCCAAAATGCATTTCCCTGGGGGATTACTCATTGGGTGTGATGCTGGTACCTTAAATTTCGCAAAAATAAAAGGCAATCACACCGCAATGAAATCAGGTATGATTGCAGCAGATTCAATCATTGAAGCCCTTGCTTCAGAGTCACCGGCTTCCGATCTCAGTACCTTCACTGAAAAATTCAAATCGAGTTGGCTGTATGATGAGTTATATCAATCTCGGAATTTTGGCCCTGTGATGCACAAGTTCGGCAAAATTATTGGTGGTGCATATAACACGTTAGATCAAAACTTATTTTCTGGGGCATTGCCCTTTACGTTCAAAGATAATCTCGCTGATCACGATACTTTAAAGTCAGCACGAGATTCAATAAAAATTGACTATCCAAAACCCGACGGCACACTCAGTTTTGATAAGCTTTCCTCTGTGTTTCTTTCCAATACGAACCATGAAGAGTCACAACCATGTCACTTACAATTACACGATCCAGTTATCCCAATTAAGGTCAACTTAGCGCAATTTGACGAGCCGGCACAGCGTTATTGCCCTGCTGGGGTATACGAGATAACCGAAAACGATAGCAATGAACCTCAATTTGTTATTAATGCTCAAAACTGTGTACATTGCAAAACATGCGATATTAAAGACCCGAGTCAAAATATTACATGGGTGACGCCCGAAGGTGCGGGTGGCCCAAATTACCCAAATATGTAAACCCATCCTCAAAATTCCAAACTGCGGGGCCTAACGGCCCTTTTTTATGCTCATATGAATTGACGCAAAAATTCAAATTTTGCATATACTTAAATAATAATTTAAGTCTCAGGGGCATAAAATGGACAGTAAATCAGAAGTGGTTTTTCGGTTTTTGGCAGAACCTACCGACGTTAATTTCGGCGGGAAAGTACATGGTGGCATTGTAATGAAATGGATCGATCAGGCAGGCTATGCGTGTGCGGCTGGTTGGAGCGGCAGTTATTCAGTGACTGTGTCGGTCGCGGGTGTACGCTTTAAGCGCCCTATTTTAGTAGGCCAAATTGTAGAAGTCTCAGCAAAAATTGCCCATACAGGCAAAACGAGTATGCAAATATTTGTACGAGTAAGGTGTGGTGACCCCCAGAAGCAAGTATTAACCGAAAGTAACCACTGTATTATTAGTTTCATTGCAATGGATCAAGCTGGCTACCCTATTCCCGTCCCTCTGTTTGAACCCTCCACAGAAGACGAAAAAAAGCTAGAGCTTTATGCGATAAAAATGAAAGAAATCGCGATCGAAACAGAGTCTTTGCTACATCGCACGATAGAAGACGAGTAACTTTCTTATCTATACCTTATAACCGTGCCAATCTTGTGCGGTTATTTAGTTGACCTCAGGTTTGGGTAAGGGTTTTGGAATAGACAATGTTTTGTAAACAAACTTACGTACAATCTAATGATGATATTTTGTTCAATATCAAGGCGCTTTTATGCAGTAATAGCTGCCTATTACAAGTGAAAGCAACGCCGAGAGTCAGAAAAATAAGCTTTATTGGGCAATAAGCTTTATTGGGCAAATTCGCTTATCCAGAGCTGAGGTTAGTTACTAGCAACTCTTATTGGGTTAACCATCGGTATACTTCTGCGAAATTTCGTAAAATTCGGTTTCTATTTCAAAGAAGGCGTCAATCATGTCAGGATCAAAATGAGACCCTCGACCCTCTGCAATTATCTTCATTGCTTGTTCATGGGTCATCGCATCTTTATACACCCGTTTACTAATCAGTGCGTCGTAAACGTCAGCAATGGCCATTAACCTCGCGCTCAAAGGGATTGCTTCCCCCTTTAATCCATCAGGGTAACCGCTTCCATCCCACTTTTCATGATGATAATGCGCAATCTCTTTCGCTACTTTCAAAAACGTATCGTCTGCCCCCATTTCCGACTCAGCATTTTCGATGGCCTTAAACCCAAAGTCGGTGTGTTGTTTCATCACCTCAAATTCATCAAAATCTAATTTTCCGGGTTTTAATAATATATTGTCAGGGATCCCAACTTTACCAATGTCATGTAGCGGCGCAGATTTATAGAAAATATTGATGAGCTTAACGGTTAACTGGTCTTTATACTTATCCTTTTTATGCAGTTTATCAGCAAGTAACTTTACGTATAACTGCGTACGACGAATATGATTACCAGTTTCTTGGTCTCGGGTCTCTGCCAAACTCGCCATCGCAGTGATAGTCGCATCTTGAAGCTTAGACATTTCTTCTGTTCTTTTTATTATCTCTTTTTCTAAAAAGGTGTTTTGATCTTTCAAAAAATCTCGAGTCCGCTTATTTTGTATGTGCGTTCGAACCCGTGCTTTTACAATGGGTGGACTGATTGGCTTGTTGATATAATCACACGCGCCTAATTCAAACCCTTTTTCCTCATCTTCAACACTGTCTTTGCCCGTTAAAAATATAACCGGCAAATCTTGTAAAGCATCTTGAGACTTTATATGTGTAATTACTTGATAGCCATCCATATTTGGCATAACAACATCTAATAAAACAATATCTATTTTTTGTGAAGTAAGTAGCTGTAACGCTTGCTCTCCACTTTTAGCAACTACAACCCGGTAGTCTTCCTTCAGAAGTTGCGACATTACTGCTAAATTTTCCTTCGCGTCATCCACAACCAGTACAGTGTACTTATCTGACATTACTGAGCCTGCTTTGTTTACATATTATTAGCCAATATCATCATATTAGGTCTATTCTTGTGATCGTGCCAAAAAGTTAGGTTATTTTCTATGATCAGTGTACGTACTTTATTTATATCTATATTTTCAGTGATGTTTAGTATCAGTGTCGCAATTCAATATATTGCATATTACATGCAGGAAAAGGAAACATTAGAGCAACATGATAGCAAACAACTGTTGGAGCTAAGTGAGCTCACACAAGAACTAAAACAAAGCTCTGATCAGCTAACTAACTTCGCCCGAACTTACGCTTTAACAGGAAACACCCGTTGGTATGAGCTATTCCAGTATGTCCTCAATGTTCGAGATGGTAAAGCGCCTCCACCAAATGAATTAAGCTTTAGTTATTGGGATGCTTTGGCATCCCCTTATGCCTCCCCTCCGGATATCTCAAGTAACTTCAATGGCCCATCAATTATAGAACGTTTTGAGATAGTTGGAATTGATGATTATGAACTCAGCCAAATGAAATTAGCCTTAGCGACATCTGATGCGCTTGTCAGTATGGAGCGTCACGCATTTTATTTAGTTGCAGGGATGCAACAAGACATATTCGGAAATTGGACCGTTCAAGGTGAGCCCAACTTGCCAGCGGCACAACGTCTACTTTTTAGTGATGAGTATTTTATCGAAAAAGCTAAAATTATGGCTGCCATAGACGATGCTCATTGGCATATGGCAAGCAAACTAGAAACCCGAATTATCAATAACGCGAATGATTTAATATGGGCGCATAAACTACAAAAGATAATGAGTATAATTTTAATAGTCAGTATTGCATTATCGTTCTATTTACTTTGGAAAATGTATATCAACCCTGTTTCTAAGATGCAAAAGAAGGTCGTCTCTCATGTTGAAGAAGACGACTATGATTTTAGGCTTGATACTCAAACACAGGGGGAACTCGCAAACTTTTCACGCGCAATGAACACGTTACTTCACAACATTTCTAAACAACTGCAATTTAATACCATAATGAAAGACTTCGGACTTGCGCTAAGAGGAAAAAACTCCGCCAAAGAGTTAGGGGAAGAGCTTATGCAGTTTCTTGGCCGTAGGCTATCCGTTCCTCTGCTTGGACTTTATGTCTTCAACGATGCCAAGCTATTTCGCGTCGCAGGTACTGGCTACTGTAAAAAATCCCCTACTTATTATGATAACTATGATTCAATTCATTTTCATGTACTCAGTAGCAAACAAACTTATTCTATGTCGTTGCAAGAGTCTCAATATGCTATCGAGCTCAATGGAGAGAGCTTATACCTATCTGAACTCTATTACTTCCCTCTGATGGTCAGCAACGAATGCGTAGGGCTACTTGAATTAGGCAGTCTAAAACCCGTTTCAGCAAAAGATTTTGAATGGGTCGAATCCGTTATTCAAGATTTGGCCATTAGTTTGCAACTTACTCAGAATATAGAATTACAACGCAGTACAGAGAAAAAAGTGCTAGAACAACTTGAACTTAATCGGCAGATCATCGATGCAATTCCAAACCCCATGTATTATCGCAATCGTGATGGCGAGTATTTGGGTGTAAATTCAATTTTTCATGAATTCATAGGCACATTTGACGCTGATGTCATTGGTGCCGTTCCCAGTGAGATTTTTAGCAAAAATATTGCACAACAGTTTGTCGAATCTGAGCAAGCTCTTTTAAATGAACCTGGCAGCCATAACTATGAGTTAACTTTAATTAATATCGAAGGGCAACCTAGAGATGTGGTGATTTACGAGGCTACCTTTTGTAATGCTGATGGTGAAGTAGCGGGCATTGTCGGCTTAATCTTAGATGTGACCGAACGTAAAGAAATGGAACAACAATTAATTGTTGCAAAAGAACAAGCTGACCAAATGAGTACAGCGAAAGGCGAGTTTCTTGCCAATATGAGCCATGAAATTCGAACTCCAATGAATGCAATTATTGGAATGAGCCATTTGGCACTTAAAACCGACCTTAATACGCAACAACTCGGATATGTCACAAAAATAGATCAAGCCGCGAAAAACCTGTTAGGGATCATTAACGATATTCTCGATTTTTCTAAAATAGAGTCGGGTAAAATGACCGTTGAGTCGGTTAGCTTTCTGCTTGATGAAGTAACAGACAACGTAGTGACAGTTAATGCTGTCAAAGCACAAGATAAAAACCTAGAGCTATTACTTGATGTCGCCCCTGATATACCAATAAGCTTAATAGGAGACCCCTTGCGATTAGGGCAAGTTTTAATAAATTTGTGTGGTAACGCGATTAAATTTACTGATTCAGGCGAAATCGTTATCGCAATTACAGTTGCGAAACAGAGCAACGATAATGTTGTACTGAGGTTTAGCGTTAAAGACAGCGGCATAGGTTTATCCCAAGCACAACAAGAAAAGCTATTCAGTGCGTTCTCTCAAGCAGATGGTTCAATTACCCGTAAGTATGGCGGTACTGGTCTCGGTTTAAGTATTTCTAAAAATCTCGTTGAGCTTATGGGCGGGGAAATTGGGGTAATCAGTGAAGTCGACAAAGGCTCGGAGTTTTTCTTTACTGTGCAATGCGGCCTCCAAGAAGCGAAAGTCAGAAATTTTGTTTGTCCTGAAGCTAATCTCAAAGATAAAAAAGCTTTGGTAGTAGATGATAATGACAGCGCGCGGGCTATATTATACAACCTGTTAAAAGCTATGGGTCTGACGGTCAATAGCGTAAGCAGTGGAAGAGAAGCGGTGAGTGAGTTAGAAGTCGCTAAGTATGACTTAGTCTTTATGGATTGGAATATGCCCGGCATGAACGGAATAGATACCATAAAACATATACGTAATATGGCGATTGCAGAGCAGCCAGTGATCATTCTAGTGACCGCCTATGGAAAAGAAGTGGGCATGAATAAAGAAGTATCCACCCTGCTGGATGGGTTGATTATTAAACCTGTTAACGCTTCCATACTACTAGACACAATAATGGAATGTTACGGCTTACAGCGACCATCAGAGCATCATGTTAGCCCAGTATCTGAAATAGAAAATGTCGGTTTTTCAGGTCAACGTATTTTATTAGTTGAAGATAACATCACAAATCAAGAAGTTGCATACGAAATGCTGCAATCCGTCAATTTACATATAACGATTGCAAATAATGGCCTCGAAGCCCTGAATATGGTACAAGAGCAACCGTTCAATTTGGTGTTAATGGATATGCAAATGCCAGTTATGGATGGGCTCACTGCAACGCAAGAAATTCGTAAAACCAAGTCACTTGATACATTGCCCATAATCGCAATGACAGCAAATGCAATGCAAGAAGACATACATAAATGTACCCAAGCAGGTATGAATGCTCATATTGCAAAGCCGATAAACTTTGATGCGATGTTAGCAACTATCCACGCTTGTCTAGAACCCATACAAACACCACAAAATATAGCCCCAACTGGTACTATTGATAACGTTGAAATAGATACACAAAAGATAGAAGTAGAATCGTTTACATTGGATGGGATTGCCTATGCGGAAGGTATTAAACGTATTGGTGGAAACGAAAAAGCCTATTGGTCAATTTTAACTAAATTTATTAAAAACCAAATAGAAGAAATGATTAATTTAGAGCAAGCACTCATAATTGGTGATACAGAGCACGCATCTCGGATTGCACATTCGTTAAAAGGATCTGCAGCCAATTTATGTGCGACTCGACTCGCTGATATTGGAGGGCTATTTGAATCAACAATCGACAGTGGTGGTAGCGTAAATATGAATGATATTCACGACATTATTGCCTATTTAAAAGAAATATCTATACGCTTAACTAAACGCCCTAATTATGAGGCAAAAAAACAAGAGCATGAACCAACCGATAAACTTAATAAACCCCTAATAATCCAACGATTAAAGTTGCTTACTGACTTGATAGATTCTAACGATGTCGAAGCAATTGAGACCGTTAATGAACTAAACGGCCTTCAGTTTATGTCTAGCGATGACTCTTGTGAGCTAGAAGAGCTAATTAACGACTTTGAATTTGTCCAAGCTAAAGCGTTAGTTATGAAGATAACAGATAGGTTCAACGCAAATTAATAAGTTAATTTCAAATTTTTTACCGTCAGTGTTTATTAATTTAGGAATATGCGCACTGTAACGCATTGCGTGCTAACCCGTAAACTGTATGATTAAGCATTGGCGCAATATCGCTAGGCGCTTTGTGCGCACCTTCCATATTACACTGCAGTTTGTTTTTGGTTAATTCGAGAATTTCTTCATAACTTTCAGCAGATGTATCTGTACTTACAAATACGGTATATAGCTCTAACAACTCATTCTTGTATTCTAATAAACTTAGGTAAAATTCATATCTAGCTTGCACAGAGTATTGCTGTAAGCTTGATTCACAACAACTAAATAGTAGCTTTTCGAAACAATCGACCTTATTTTGGCTCGTTCTTATCATTTTGACTTTTCAACGCTTCAGTTAAACTCTTACTTTGGGAAAGTAAATTACGTAGCTCATTTGCTCTTCCTCCTAACAACTCGATGTAACTATCTTGTTCAGTCTCGACATGGCTAGGAAACTTTAACGTCGGTTTTTTGTTCTCTGTCATAATCTAATTATCAGCTTTAAATCTACTTGTCTGCATTGGTTATAAGATTATCCGTATATAAAGAATAATGATATTACATGGCATTACGCCCTATTTCACATTGGTTAATTTTTTATTCCCAAGTACAATAGTGACAGAACTATGACTTAGATAAAACGAACCGAGAACTTGTGGACAATTATCAAATCGTGCCTATTGGCCATATAGAATCACCTTACAAACAAAAATTTGCCATTCCCCGCCAACCTAGGTTAGTGCCACAGGCAAAAGCAAGACTCATCTTCACCAAAGACTTTAACCGAGAAGAGTTTGTTAGGGGCATTGATGAATTTAGCCATTTATGGCTGTTGTTTCGGTTTCACGAAACCGCTGACAAAGGTTACTCCGCTTTAGTACGTCCTCCTCGCTTAGGCGGAAATGAAAAAAAAGGCGTCTTTGCTACCCGCGCAACATTTCGACCTAATGGTATAGGTATGAGCGCGGTAAAATTAGAAAGTATTGAATATAAAAATGGCCAACTTGCTTTGCGGCTCTCTGGTATAGATTTACTTGATGGCACCCCCATTATTGATATAAAACCCTATTTGCCGTATTCCGATGCAATGACTGACGCAAGTGCTGGTTTTGCTGATACTCGCCCTGAAACCCAAATGACAGTAGCATTCAGTGAACAAGCTGACTCGTACATTTCTCAGCAACAGCAATACCCTGAATTACGTGCTTTTATAACGAATGTGTTAAAGCAAGACCCACGCCCAGCTTACAAAAAACAAAAGCAACAGACCCAGTTTTATGGTATGACTCTATACGATTTTAACATCCGCTGGCAGGTTGATGAAAACCACAACCAGGTCATTGAGATTTCCAAACAATAGCGACATAGAATAATTACTTGTCTGCGCCGTCAGCGCTGTTAAACTACGCGGAATTAACACGAAAAATAAATACATTACGAACGGAACAACCATGCGTACTAGTCAATATATTTTAGCGACTCTAAAAGAGACGCCTTCGGATGCTGAAATTATCAGTCATCAGCTTATGCTTCGAGCGGGTATGATCCGCAAATTGGCTTCAGGCCTCTATACTTGGCTTCCTTCTGGCTTGAAAGTTTTACGCAACGTAGAAAAGATTGTGCGAGAAGAAATGGATAATGCGGGCGCGATTGAGATGCTGATGCCAGTGATCCAACCAGCCGATCTTTGGCAGGAATCTGGGCGTTGGGAACAGTTTGGTCCAGAACTTCTGCGTATCACAGATCGAAATAATCGCCCTTTCGCACTAGGCCCAACACACGAAGAAGTTATTACAGATTTCGTTAGAAAAGAGATCAATAGTTACAAACAACTTCCGATCACGTTGTATCAAGTACAGACCAAGGTACGTGATGAAGTCCGCCCTCGCTTTGGCGTAATGCGCGCACGCGAATTCACCATGAAGGATGCTTACTCTTTCCATTTAAGCGAAGAGTGTTTAACACAAACCTATCAGCGAATGCATCAGGCCTATTGTAATATTTTTGAACGCTTGGGACTCAATTATCGTCCAGTACTCGCAGATACAGGCTCAATCGGTGGAAGCCTATCACATGAATTTCATGTTTTGGCTGAATCGGGTGAGGATGCTATCGCATTTAGTGATGCAAGTGATTACGCAGCTAACATTGAAAAGGCAGAAGCATTAGCACCAAAAACAGAAAGAGCGGCCCCATCCAAAGAGCTAAACTCATTTGCTACGCCAGAAGCCAAAACGATCGCTGAATTAAAAGCCAACCACGGTGTAAAACCACACCGTGGCGTTAAAACGTTAATAGTTTATGGTGCAGCAGATGAAAACGAGCGACGTGGATTGGTTGCGTTAATTGTTCGCGGTGATCATGATTTGAATGAATTAAAGGCACAGTCTCACGACCTAGTCCATTCACCTCTTGAAATGGCAAAAGAACAAGATATTATTTCCGCTATTGGTGCCCGGCCTGGTTCTTTGGGACCTGTCGGTTTAAATATGCCTGTTATCGTTGACCATAGTGCTGCTGTCATGGCTGACTTTGTGGCTGGAGCCAATAAAGATGGTGAACACTACAGTGGCATAAACTGGGGTCGTGATGTAACAGACTATGTAGTTGCTGATATTCGTAACGTTGTTGAAGGCGATCCAAGTCCTTGCGGTAATGGGTCATTACATATCAAACGCGGTGTTGAAGTCGGTCACATTTTTCAGCTCGGCACTAAATATTCAGAATCAATGAATGCTGGTGTGCTTGGTGAAAGTGGTAAAAACCAAATGATGAGCATGGGTTGCTACGGTATCGGTGTGTCACGTATTGTCGCCGCAGCAATTGAACAAAATAACGATGACTATGGTATTAAATGGCCATTGGCATTGGCGCCATTTTCGCTTGCGATTGTGCCTATGAATATGCATAAATCTCATCGTATCCCTGAAATTGCTAATAATTTATATTCAGAATTTAAAAAAGCAGGGGTCGACATACTCTTTGATGACCGAAAAGAACGACCTGGTGTTATGTTTAATGACATGGAGTTACTTGGCGTACCATATACACTCGTCATTGGTGAACGTAACCTTGATAATAATCAAGTTGAGCTTAAAAACCGACGTACGGGTGAAAAACGGATGTTAAGTATTGACGATGCTGTTACCGAAATTTGTGCGTTGATTAACTCACAGTAAGCTACTTTAAATTATCGCAGTAAATTATTTGTCGCGAGTGGCTTATTAGTCACTCGCTTTTTTATAATAAGTATTCCAAAAAGTATATGCCTCAATGACTGTCATATTCTCTTCTTTATCTCGTCGTCGAATTGTCACTTTCTAACACTATGCTTGATTTTATTACGCTAGAGATAAGAGCGAATGAAAGCAACGTACTATCCAAGTATTTGGATTTCAGATACCCACCTTGGCTACAAAGACTGTAAAGCTAGCTACCTACTTGATTTCTTAAACCGAACAGAATGCGGTGTACTTTATCTCGTCGGTGATATCGTCGACCTATGGTCAATGAAGCGGCAATTCTATTGGGATACAAGCCATTACAAGGTATTAGAGTGCATTCAAGAAAAAGCGGAGGCTGGCACAAAAGTAATTTATATTCCAGGGAATCATGATGAAACGTTCAGGCAGTATGCCGGTCACACCCTGTTCAATGTAGAAGTCCACAAATCATTTATCCATACCACCTCAGCAGGGAAAAAATTCTTACTGCTACATGGTGATGACTTTGATTCTGCAACTCGATACAACAAATTAATCAGTATTGCCGGAGATGCTGCCTACGATTTTTTGCTCTTTTTGAACCGTTGGAGTAATCGTGTAAGGCGTTTATATGGAGGCCATTATTGGTCACTCGCCTCTTGGCTTAAAAATCGTGTTCATAAAGCGAGAGAAGCAATTGCGGCATTTGAAGCGGCAGCTATTCACGAAGC
Source organism: Pseudoalteromonas sp. MMG013 (assembly GCF_018100885.1). Lineage (NCBI taxonomy): Bacteria > Pseudomonadati > Pseudomonadota > Gammaproteobacteria > Alteromonadales > Pseudoalteromonadaceae > Pseudoalteromonas > Pseudoalteromonas sp. MMG013. The sequence continues at coordinate 54,457 of NZ_JAGJEE010000023.1, forward strand.
AAAAAGACAAGGCGTGGATGGTATTATATGCGGACATATTCACCAACCCGCCTTAAAAGTATGCGATGGAATCATTTATTGTAATGACGGTGACTGGATAGAAAATTGCACCGCGTTAGTTGAAAATAAAGAGGGTAAAATTGAACTATTACATTGGTCAGATATTCAACATGTTCTTAATGTCGTTGCATTAGATGAAGGTCTACAAGGTATACCATCCCAAAATGCTTCTGATGAAGCGGCATAGTAAAGTGAGCGCGCTCGTTAAATTAACGTGAGCGCGCTCATAAAATATCGATGTAAGCCGCTATTACCTAAATAGAACGGATTCCTTGTTAAACCACCTTACACAGCTCAGTAAAAGTAAACTTGCCAATGCAGCTGATGCAATAAAGATAAGTGCAATAGCACCCTGATCAACTGTGCCTTTTACAACCTCTTTGATAGCCAATGCAACATTGGTTATTGGAATAAGCGCGGTAACGTTATCAAGTTCCATGTTTGGCAATAATGAAACAACAATAGGCACAAACACAGCCATACTCAATGGACCCATATAGTTTTGCGCCTCTTTAAATGTCCGTGCATATATTGATATCGCCAGAACCAATGAAGATAACATCGCAGCTACTGGCAACAACAACGAAAATATAAGTATAAAGTCCCAAGCAGTCACGCTATTAAATGCGGTTTTGACCGCTTCTAAACTCACAAAACTTGACGCTACGCTCACCCAAATAGCCAAACTCACAACTGTAATCAATGTACATGCGATTGAACTTGCCAATACAGTAAAAAACTTTCCTAGGACTAACTCTGAGCGCGTCACGGGAGTTAATAACAATGTTTCTAAAGTCCCTCGTTCTTTTTCTCCAGCCCCCAAATCGATTGCCGGATAACTGGCTCCCATTAATACCAAAGGTAACAACAAATAAGGGATCAATGCGCCCAACTTTTCACCGTAGTTTTCCCGCTTATCGGCCGTATCGACTTTGCTGATCGTAATGGGAGTAAGTAACGCGGGTTGATGCCTAATATCAACACCTAAATCGTTTAAAGCTCGGGTTCTTAACTCATTCGATAATTTACTAGCGACGGAACGCACACGATTAAAAATGAAATTAATCGCTTTTGCATCGTTAAATACAATTTGCCACTGGCTCTGCTTTCCTGCTTGCATTGCAAGTTCTGGGTCATTCGGAATAAATATACCAACATCAATGACCCCCTCTTTAACCGCCTCAGAAAGCTGCTCTACTGAGTCAAACTGCTTTTGTCCTGCATATTTTTTAAAGCTCTTGTGGTAGAATATTTCCTCTGAAAAAGCCGTCGAAAATTGCGTGTTAACAATATAATATGTGTGAACCTGTTGCTCGGCTTTTAAACTTGCTTGAGACGTTAAAAATGCCACAAAGCCTAAAATAATCGGGAAAATAAGCATTGGTAATGCAATGATAAAAAAAAGCGTTTTCCTATCCCTCAGTAATTCTATAATTTCCTTTTTAAAAACTTCAAACATGCTTATTCCCACTCAATAGATTTAGAAAGGCCTGATTCAACTCAGTACTGCCGCCCTGTTTCATAAATTCGGTTACAGTACCATCAAAGCAACTTACCCCTTGGTCTATCACCGCTATTTTGTCACACAACAAGGCAACTTCATCGAGGTGGTGTGTTGAAAAAATCACCGGTATCCCTTGTGCTTTTAAAGAACGAATGAACGAAATAACCGTCTGAGTCGTCATAATATCAAGCCCTGTTGTTGGCTCATCTAAAATGACCACTTTGGGGTTATGTACGACAGCCCTGGCAATATTTGTTTTTTGTTTCATTCCTGTCGATAAATGCTCTGCCCGTTTGTCCAAGAATGTGGTCATGTCTAGCATGCTAAACAACTCATCACACTTTGCTTTCAGCGCATGTCCTTTAAGGCCATGCAGCTTGCCAAAATACTCAACATTTTCTCGTGCCGTCAAGCGACCATATAATCCAGTCGAGCCAGATAAAAAGCCAATTGCTTTGCGTCCAATTAATGGCTGTTTAACAATATTATCGTCTTCAATTAGTATTGACCCGTGATCCGGTTTCAAAGCGGTAGATAACATACGTAATGTCGTTGTTTTTCCCGCGCCGTTTGGACCTAAAAGCCCCAATACTTCACCATGATCACATGTAAAACTGACATTTTTTACCGAGTGAAAATACCCATCATATTCTCTACTGTCATGACATTCCTTGTTTTTCTTATGCTCTTTGGTTAGCTTGAAGCGCTTCGCTAACTTATCAACTGCAATCATGATTGATCCTTTTCTTAACGCCTTTTTGCTCTGAAATAATCCGTATTATCATAAAACTTTGCATCTTCATTTTCCTCACACCACCCGGGTATACCCAATAACGGCAATGGTGACATTTGGCTGTTGTCTTTTAAAATCCCTTCATATGCAATTCGCGTATAAAGTATGTCATCTAAGTAGGCGTACTGTTGTTGTAAGGTTAATGTACTAAAACTTGTTTCCACTACAATACACAGTACTTTTCCGGTAAGTCCGATAAAAGGTTGAGTGAGCATCTCATAATTTGCGTGTCCAAATATGAATGGCTGTATAGCTTTGCCCCACTGTGTGCGTTTTGATACAAATACGCTATGCCAGTTGTGGGCTCGTAAATCAGTTTTTATCTGTTCGTCGGTGATGGCCATCACTACACCACACTCATCAAACAAGGTTAAGGCATTACGATGTTTGCTACGTTGTTTTAAACCATACTGGTCAATATCATCAATATGACTTTTATTTAACAATGATTTAGTCTTTGGGAATAAACACCAAATTAATGCACCAAACAAGTCGTGCCAATTCTGCTCTCGAGTTGGAATATGACCTGTTTCGTAAATGATCTGCTCGTAGTAACGCGTTTCTTCTTGAAACTGTGAATCAGGTACAAAACTAACTTGTTGTCCATTGCTATTTTTAAGATATGCGAGTCCATTTAGCCATGGAAAATCAGGCCAGCCAGACTGGTTGCCTAGACCAAATAATGTATTAAGGTGGGCAAATGCACCGCCTCTCAATAACTGTGGCTCATAATGCTCAGAGGGAGTAAATTTCTTCATAAATAGAACAAGTTCAATATATTTTCATTAGTTTACCTTAAGTCCTGTTGGCGTCCAATTAAAGCAGCCCCAACTGTCGCAGTTACTCGAAAAAAAACCAAAATTGTGTTTATACTTAACGTGTCTTTAATACATAACAAAAGAAGCATTATGAAACTTAAAATGACTCTAAGCGCGCTTACAATAGCCGTGCTCAGCGGTTGTGTTAGTACCTCAAACACCCCTGAAAATGTAAAAACTGCCTATGATAGTATCAACACACAACAACTTGCTGAGCATATTAAAACTCTCGCATCTGATGAATTTGGTGGCCGAGCTCCTTCTTCAAAAGGAGAAGAGCTGACCCTTGCATATTTAACCAAGCATTTTAAGTCTTTGGGATATGAGCCTGGTAATGGTGATAGCTTCTTGCAAGAAGTGGACTTGGTTTCTATCGAAGCTGATGCCAATATGGCGCTTAAAATCGGTGGTAAAGACTACCTATATAAGAAAGAAATGGTGATGGGCACAAGTCGGATCAGCCCACTAGAGTCGATCAAAGATTCAGAGCTTGTATTCGTAGGCTACGGGGTTAACGCTCCTGAATACAATTGGAATGATTACGATGGCTTAGATGTGAAAGGCAAAACGGTTGTTATGCTTGTTAATGATCCAGGTTTTGCAACGAAAGATCCGAGTATGTTTACAGGTGAAGCCATGACCTATTATGGTCGTTGGACATACAAGTACGAGGAAGCAAGCCGCCAAGGTGCCGCAGGCGCTATCATTGTCCATGAAACGGCCCCTGCATCATACCCTTGGAGCGTAGTCGAAAACTCATGGAGTGGCGAACAATTTGGTTTCCAAAAAGCCAATAAAAATATGGATCGAGTCGCTGTCGAAGGTTGGGTCACTGTCGATGTTGCAAAAGAACTATTTGAAAAAGCGGGTTTAAACTTTACTGATGCAAAAGCGAAGGCTGCCAAAGGTGCTTATCACGTCGATATGGGTGACTTAACAGCATCTATTACCGTAAAAAGTAAAATTAAAACGTCCACTTCTTACAACTTTATTGCTACCTTACCCGGTAGTAAGAAACCAGATGAACACATTATCTACTCTGCTCATTGGGATCATTTAGGCACAGATAAAAATAGAAAAGGTGATCAAATATACAACGGTGCTCATGACAATGCCACTGGTACCGGTGGTATGATAGAAGTTGCTGAGGCATTCGCAAAACTCCCGACAAGGCCTGATCGTTCAATGACATTTTTGGCTGTTACAGCAGAAGAACAAGGTTTATTAGGCTCAAAATTCTACGCCGCAAATCCAGTTATACCTGCAAAGAAAACGGTTGCAAACATTAATATGGATAGCTTAAATTTATTAGGTAAAGTAAAGGATATTAGTGTTGTAGGTATAGGTAAGTCTGACCTTGACGACATGCTAGCCAATGCCGCTAAAGCTCAGGGACGTGTGGTATCTGGTGACCCAAGACCAGCATCAGGCGGCTATTATCGCTCTGACCACTTCGCATTTGCGAATATGGGAGTGCCGGCCATGTATGCAGGCGGTGGTACTGAAGCCATTGATGATGCCACCGCTAATTACCGTAAACGCATGAGTCTTGTGCTAAGAGGTTGCTACCACCAACCCTGTGATCGCTACAGAGATGAATGGGACTTGAACGGTGCAGTGCAAGACCTACAACTATTTTATCAAGTCGGTTATGACATATCACAACAAGCTGAATGGCCACAATGGAAAGCAACATCAGAGTTTAAGAGAAATTAAATGCAAATGATATTGCTTTTCATTTAGAAAAAAACTAAAGTGCAACTGAGTTTATCAACCGGTTGCACTTTATGCTCTCACAGTCCGTAAATTTTCCTTCCCGCTTAGTGCATTTACTAAGTACCCAACTAACTAACAAACGTTTGTTATTGCCATTGCTTCTCGGTTTAGCGTTAGCGTACGAGCCTATTAGAGCTATAACACTTCCAACGCTAGCGGATGCGTTTTTTCAAGTAACCGCATTCGTAGCTGGTACGCTTTTCATATACTATTACCTTGTAGATAAGTTGCCCCAACTAGAATTGAGTTACTTAAAAGCAAAGTCTCCAACTCTTGAGATAGTATTCGCGGCAATTCTTGGCGCATTGCCTGGGTGTGGTGGTGCTATTATTGTTGTCACTCAGTTTACAAAACGTCAAGCGAGTTTCGCATCGGTAGTCGCTGTACTTACCGCAACAATGGGCGACGCTGCATTTTTATTATTAGCAAAAAAACCGCTCGAAGGATTATTGATAATTGGGATAGGTGTAGGTGTAGGGGTTATCAGTGGCTTAATTGTCAGTGCAATACATAAACAAGAGTTTTGCCAACCCGATGCACAAGAAGCCAATAATCCACATTGTGCTAAGCCAAGTAACGTAGTCATAGCCAGCACAAAAGTCTGGAAGATTGCCCTGTTGCCAAGCCTTGTAATTGCTTTTTTAATTGCCTTTAACGTTGATCTAGGAGTATTTGAAGCATCAATTACACTGATTGGCGCGGTTATGGCGATTTTTGCTGTGCTTGTGTGGGCGCTATCATCAGAGGGGAAAACTTATAAACAAATTACCGCAGAAGATGAAGAATTTGAGCCTCCTTCCAAGTTTGCCAGAGTACTACAAGATACACACTTTGTAACTGCATGGGTGGTTGCCAGCTTTATGCTATATGAACTCGCAGTGACACTGTTTGGCCTTGATTTAAAACAATGGTTCAGTGAGTTTGCCGTATTCGCCCCGCTTATTGCTGTTCTTATTGGATTACTACCTGGGTGTGGCCCACAAATCGTGGTCACTACGCTCTATATTCAAGGTATCATTCCATTTAGTGCCTTAGCAGGAAATGCAATCTCAAACGATGGCGACGCGCTATTTCCTGCGATTGCAATGGCGCCAAAAGCCGCGATTCTGGCAACCTGCTATTCCGCTATCCCTGCGCTTCTAGTGGGCTATGGGTTATATTGGTTAATGTAAATTCGGTCAGTTCAACTTAATAAAGTTAGTAGCGTAACGTACTACTGGCTTTATTCCTCGGGGTTTTCACTGTGTACTGATTGCCCTGGTGTGTGATAAATGAACTTACAGCCTTTATTTGCAGAGGGCTTGTGCCATACTCCCTTAGGGACAACAAACGCATCTCCGCTGTGGGCAACATACGTTGATGACACACCCTCCCTTAATACGGTCATTTCAAATTCTCCATCAATGATATAAAAAAACTCATCCGTATCTGGATGCATCTCCCAAACCGGTGACTCGCCAGTAATATCACACGTACTAAACGAAGAAGCGTTAAAAGGCAGCATTGGAATAAATACGCCTTCATTCTTTGACGATAAAACCTCTAATACATTAACAATTTTCATCATAAATGCCCTTAGTTACCGAATTAATATGTATATAAATACGCTTTGACACGCTGAAAGTCACGTCGTTTTGATTGCTATACTATTCAGGATAGAAGCTTACTCACCACAAAAATTACATTAACCCATTATAATCAGGGTATAAAGATAAAGGGTTATCCATTGAATAATGTGCTCATTTGTATAATTGCACAGAAAGACAGCTAGCGAAACACACAGTAATTACGGGGCATTAAATCGTAGGCAATAGGAAGGTATCAATGAACTAACTTAAATCTAACTCGATAGCGGGTGCCTGATTTAATTTAAGCAGGCACCCGAACAATTTGATGCAATAATTAGAGTGACAAATTACTTAAAATATCGTCATCCACTAAGTTTGCTAGCGTCACCTTTAACTTAGGTGTACGAGCCATTTCACGCTTAATCGCAAAATTAGCCTCTTCATTACGCGCCCAACTGCGACGCGCTATGCCATTATTTACATCAAATAACAGCATAGATTTTAGCCGACGTTCAGCACTATCAGTACCATCTAACAACATACCAAAGCCGCCGTTAGTTACTTCTCCCCAGCCAACGCCACCCCCGTTATGAATCGACACCCAAGTTGCACCACGGAAACTATCACCAATCACATTGTGAATGGCCATATCAGCGGTAAATCGGCTACCATCATAAATATTAGATGTTTCACGAAATGGTGAATCTGTGCCACTAACATCATGATGATCACGTCCTAATACAACGGGGCCAATATCACCTCGGCTTATTGCGTCATTAAACGCTTTAGCGATTTCCATTCGCCCTTGTGCATCCGCATAAAGAATACGTGCTTGAGAGCCAACCACGAGCTTATTTTGCTTCGCATCGTTGATCCACGTAATATTATCCTGCATTTGCTGCTGAATTTCTTCAGGAGACTCTGCCATGATTTTATTCAAAACCTGCGCGGCAATTGCATCAGTTTTATCTAAATCTTCAGGCTTCCCGGATGCACATACCCAGCGAAATGGTCCAAATCCATAGTCAAAACACATTGGCCCCAGGATATCCTGTACGTAAGACGGATATTTAAAATCAATACCATTGTCAGCCATAACATCACCACCCGCTCGTGATGACTCAAGTAAAAATGCATTGCCATAGTCAAAAAAGTAGGTGCCTTTTGCAGTATGCTTGTTGACCGCATCTGCGTGGCGTTTGAGGGTCTGTTGCACTTTAACTTTAAACAGCTCAGGTTCTTCTCTGATTAACCTATTTGACTCTTCATAACTAATATCTACAGGGTAATAACCACCTGACCATGGGTTATGCAATGATGTCTGGTCAGATCCTAAATGAACGAAGATGTTATGTTCATCAAATGCTTCCCATACATCAACCACATTCCCTATATAAGCAATGGAGACGACTTCTTCATTTGCTTGAGCCACTTTTAAACGTGAGATCAGATCATCCATATTATCAATTAGCTCATCAACCCAGCCTTGTTGATGACGCTTGATTGCTGCTTTAGGGTTCACTTCTGCACAAACGGTGATACATTTGGCGATATTACCGGCTTTAGGTTGTGCACCACTCATGCCACCTAATCCTGCGGTAAGAAATATTTTCCCTTGAGAGCTTTCACCTTTGTTGAGTACTTTACGGAACGCATTCATAACCGTAATTGTTGTTCCGTGTACAATACCCTGAGGCCCAATATACATGAATGAGCCAGCAGTCATTTGACCATATTGTGTTACACCTAAAGCGTTGAACTTCTCCCAATCATCAGGCTTAGAGTAGTTAGGGATCATCATGCCATTTGTAACAACTACACGTGGTGCATCTTCTGATGATGGAAACAGCCCCATTGGGTGACCTGAGTAAATATGCAACGTTTGATCCGAGTGCATTTCACTTAAGTATTTCATCGCTAATAAATATTGAGCCCAGTTTTGAAAAACTGCGCCATTTCCACCATAAGTTATTAATTCTTCTGGGTGCTGCGCAACAGCTGGGTCTAGGTTATTTTCAACCATAAGCATTATCGCTGCTGCTTGTTCACATTGTGCTGGATACTCAGACACAGAACGAGCTCTCAGATCATAATTTGGTTTAAAGCGATACATATAGATACGACCGAAGTCATTTAATTCTTGTGCAAATTCTACCGCCAACTCTTGATGCCATGCTTTGGGGAAGTAACGTAACGCATTTCTAATTGCTAACTGTTTCTCATCCACACTCAAAATATCTTTACGTTTTGGTGCGCGATTCGCATCAGCGGGATAAGGTTTAGCAGCCGGTAATTCAGATGGAATACCTTGTTTTATCTGTTCTTGAAAATTCATCACAACTCCCTCTTAATTTACTGTAAACGCTTGTGACTTAACCAATGTTATCATGGCATCAATATCAGGCTTTAATAGCCTATCTTCTTCAAGTTTTGCAACTTTAGCTCTAATCACTTTTAAATTTTGCTCAATTAATTCAGAGCACTTATTTGGTCGTCTGAACTCAATAGCTTGGGCAGCATACATCAACTCAATGGCGAAGATTTTTTCAATGTTACCTAAAATTTGGTTGAGCTTTCTACCGGAAATACTCCCCATAGACACATGATCTTCTTGACCCATAGAGGTAGGCACACTGTCCGCCGACGGTGGGAAACATAAAGACTTATTTTCGGTTACAAGTGCTGCAGTTGCATATTGAGGGATCATCATTCCTGAATTCAACCCGCCAGAACTAGTGAGTAACCGAGGTAAGCCGTGCAGCCCCTCTAAAAGCAAATAACAACGTCTATCAGAAATATTGCCTAACTCAGCAGCTGCTATTGATGCGTAATCTAATACCATAGCTAACGGCTGACCGTGGAACCCTCCCCCAGAGATCGCTTCTTCTGCACTGACAACGATAGGGTTATCTGTCACTGAGTTCATTTCAATTTCAGCCAACTCTTTCAAATGGTAGTACGCATTACGCGATGCACCATGCACCTGAGGGATACAACGCAATGAATAAGGGTCTTGAACACGCTCACAGCCTTGGTGAGCAGCCATATTTTCCGAGTTTTTGAAAAAGCGTCTCATACGAGCAGCAACTTCAACATTACCTACAAATGCACGAATTTCATGTAGCTCAGCTCTAAATGGCGATTCACTGCCTTGCATACCTTCAATACTCATAGCACCCGTGACATCAGCAAGATCGAGCAAATACCCCATTTTTGTTAATGCAGTAATCGCATGCGACAAAATGAATTGAGTACCATTAATGAGCGCTAACCCTTCTTTTGCATGCAGCTCAAGCGGCGCTAAACCGTGCTCACGCAACAAAGGTGCCGCTGGGACAACTTCCCCATTTTGCCAAAACTCTCCTTCACCAATAAGCGGTAAAAACAAGTGCGATAAAGGTGCTAAATCACCAGATGCACCAACTGAACCCTGCTCTGGTACCACAGGAATGAGATCAAGATCGATAAATGCCAGCATTCTTTGTATTACTTCAAGGCGGATCCCAGAAAACCCCTGACTTAAAGCATGAACTTTGGTAATCAACATTAATTTAGATATTGGTTTAGCGATTGGTTCACCAACCCCAACAGCATGGGTGATCAGTAAATTTTTCTGCAATAAGTGGGTTTCTTCTGGAGAGATCTGTGTATCACATAAAGGACCAAACCCGGTGTTGATACCATAAATTGCTTTATCAGAGTTCGCCATTTTGTCGACGTTTTGTCTACTTTTATTTACTTTATCTAATGCTTCTTGACATAAATGTGCTTTAACACTGCCATCTGCGATTGCATTTACAATATCTACATTAAGGCGATCTACACCATACTTAAACGTCATTTCACTCTCCAAAATCAACTTCTTATGTACTTTTATACTGATAATAACGTTATCCTAGCTTGCTCTTGATGTTTCATAAATGCATAATAATCGGTATTCATTCCGGTATTACCAAACTTATTAAGCGAGATAAAGTGCAAGTTCATGACGTTGATTTAAGATTGCTAAGAATATTCGTTGCAATTGTTGAGTGTGGCGGCTTATCAGCTGCCGAATCACGTTTAAATATTGGCCGTTCCACTATCAGTTCGCATTTATCAGACCTAGAAGTTCGCCTTGGGATCAAGCTGTGTAAAAGAGGCAGAAGCGGCTTTGAATTAACCGAACCTGGCAGAGTCACATATCAAGCATCGCTTGAGCTCCTGCAACAGTGTGAGGCTTTTACCACCACTATTGCGAGTTCGAAAAATGAACTGTCTGGTAGAGTCACTATTGCTACGATAGACACTATGGTGAGCGATCCACGCTGTGGGGTTGCACGCGCTATTTCAGCGCTGAGAGCGCAAAGTGAACATATCCAATTTGATATCAATGTGTGTGAGGCCAAAGAAGTCGAAACATCTGTCATGAATGGGCGTTCTTTAGTCGGGCTTGGCGTCAGCAGGCATCATATAAGGGGTCTCGATTACCATCCACTGTATAACGAGAATAACTATTTATATTGCGGTGTTGGCCACCCTCTTTTTGCTTGCAACCCATCAGATGTTGAACGGCACCTGCAAAATGCAGAGGTTATTACCAGTAACTATACACGAGATAAAGAAACAAGAAATGATGGTCTCAACTACCAAAGTACGGCTATTGCCTATCACGACGAAGGTATTGCGCATTTGATCCTATCAGGTGATTTTATAGGCTATTTACCAGAGCATTACGCCAGTTATTGGGTAGACAAAGGGCTATTTAAACCTATTCTACCTAGTCGATACTCATATCAGATCCCTGTTGTGATGATAACGTCAAAAAACAACCTAGCCTCTCCCTTGGCCAACGCTCTCGTTAAAGAAATTATACATTGCCATAAAACTGACCAATAATTTGTTATCCTCATTTTTTTGATATGTGGGAAATACGTATTTTTGATTAAGTATTTCCCACCATTCGAATTCGTAAACAGAGTAATCTTAGCTACACTCAATAAAAGTATATGCAACAAGCGGTTTCTTGAATGAAAGAATGTTGTGGTTTTATGATTTCTCTTTTTTTGACGTTTTATCCACTTTTTACAACCGCTAAGATGTCAGATGAGGCATTTAGTGAACTACGAACAAAAATTAGTACTGCCAGTAGAAAGTCTCCACTAGCTGGTATTGTTAAAGTGGATGAACTCATGGTACATCACAGCTTAAGCCTGGTGCCAGCTCAACGAATCAGGTTGCTATATTTAAAGTCTTGGTACCAAATTAACGCCGATCGTATCAAAGAAGCAATGAATACATTAGCTCAAGCACGGTTACTTGCCAGAGAAATTGAAGAGCCTGGTATTTTGTATAGCTACTACAGTATTTCGGCAAGTGCGTTTTCCAATGTAGAACTTTATGAACTTGCACTGGAAAATAACTTAAAAGCTTATGAAGAAGCCCCTTTATTACAAAGTACTGAATTTATTCATCAGACAGAAAACAACATTGGCCATATTTATTTAAAACTTGGTTTATTGGACGAAGCACAAAACTATTTTCAACGGTTTTATGAATCAGCATTAGCCTTAAATCAGCCTTCACAACAAAGCACAGGGCTTAATAATCTTGGAGAAGCAGCATTTTTAAAAGGTGAATTGGATAAAGCTCTTGACCTTCATACCCAAGCTTTAGTGATCCGTCAGACCCATGGTTACGAATATCATGAATCATGGTCACTTTACAATTTAGGCCGTGTGTACATAAAACGAGAAGATTACCAACGAGGTGAAAAATACCTCAAGCAAGCAATTGATAACTGGCGCAAGCAAAACGCCGTATCAAAAACGATTCAACCCAAGCTTGAGCTCGCTAAAGCATACATACAACAACAAAGAACTGATGAAGCAATCAATATGCTTAAAGAAGTGGTCGACATCGGCTACCAATACCAACAATTTTCAGCGCTACAAGAAGCGTTAATGTTACAAAGTAAATTGACGCGTAAAGAAGGTTTATTGGCTGATGCCCTTATTGCACTTGATAAATATAATCTTGTGGCGAAAAAGTTTACACAGAAGCAAGCCTCAATAGGGTTAGCGTATATGGTATCGCAAACTGAATTACAAACAAAAGAAACTGCGCTTAAACAACTAGAACAACAACACCAGTTAACGTTATCCATGGCACGTGCGCAACAACAACGAGATTTCATATTGCTGATCAGTGCTGTAATAATAATTCTTATTTCAAGCTTTTTTTTATATCGTCTAAATAAACGCAAGCATCAATTACAGACATTGGTAGAGCAACTGGAAGCAACACAAGACAAATTAATTGAGTCAGAAAAAATGCGTGCTATGACCACCTTGGTCTCTGGTATGGCACATCAACTCAATACGCCTCTTGGTTTAGTCATCACTGCAAACTCGACTCTGCAAGCCCAAGTAAACACTCTCACTACCCAATTTTCGGAGCAAACTCTTACACAAAAAAAGCTTGCTGATTTCATTGGCGGCTCTACTGAATTGTTAGCCCTTAGCCAAAATAACACTGAAAAAGCGGCTGATTTAATTCAGCGCTTTAAAATGATGTCTTCAAAATTACAAATTAGCGAACTCAGCACGTTTACCTTGGTGCCTTTCTTAGAAGATAATATCGCAAGTTTGGTAAAAATTCATAAACACGCATTTTCGTCTCATGTTAATGGAGCTGACATAGAAATAACGAACTACAAGTCGGTGCTATTAAAAGTTATCACACAACTTGTCGAGAACTCCGTCAAACACGGCTTTGGCAATACAGTCACACCGCGCATCGATGTGCAAATCGTTCATATAGATGATAACAAAGTTGTGATCCACTACAAAGACAACGGTTCGGGGATCCCTAAGACAAAGCACAAACAAGTATTTGACCCATTTTATACGACTAGGCTCGGAGAAGGCAGCCTAGGACTGGGCCTCAATATTATTTATAATTCTGTCGTCCACATTATGAAAGGCGACGTAGAATGCACTGATGACAGCGAAGGCGCTCATTTTGTGATTAGTATCCCTGTCAATGTACAGCGCACAAGCTTAGTTGATTCATCAGACTCTGCACAGTTGTAACCTTAACCTCATCAAGGTTTGTTATTAATGTGAATTATGATCTCAAGTTTGATTTTTCAGCAAGAATATTCCGTTGTTCTCTTTCCATTGCTGCTGCTTCATGTGCCACTAACTGGCTGAGCTTATTCGCTGGCAGTGCAAAACTGTCAGCTGAAGATATCTCAATACTACAATTAGTTAGAACACTTTTAAACACATAGCTAGCCCGGGGCATATGAAAATCGGAGGTAACTAATATAATATGATAAATTCGAGCCTTTTTAAGGATACGCTGCGATAATGTCGCGTCTTCATATGTATATCGACTCAATGCATTTTCCAAAAAGGCCTGCTTAGGCACACCTTTTTTAATCATATAGCTGCGCAGGTACTCAGCATGTGCAATGTTTGTTCTATTAAAACTATCGCCAAATCCGCCAGTACACAACAACTTATGGCTTCGCTTTGCATCAAATACAGTCACTGCGTGATCACAGCGCGAAATCGCAATCTTTGAAAGGCTACCATCATCATTATTTGGGCTGCCAAGCAAAACAATCGCTGAATTCATTTAGCCTCCCCTGAATGATTTGTTAATATTCAATCGCAGCCCGCATATCATGAACTAATTCACCACAGACAGACAAAACCGAGACCAGCAATAGCGTCGCCATAATGTAGTTAAAACATCGCCGATGCTTTTGAGTCTGCAATGTTTTCTTTAATAAAGTGCCAAACATAAGCCATACTCCAACACACGGAAACGCAATAACTAAAAAGACTAACGCAATCAACACATTTTGCGATAAATACGCATCTCCTGCATTCGTAAAAGCCACTATTGCCCCGCTAGCGACTACCCACGCTTTTCCATTAACCCATTGAAACAATGCACCGTTCATAAATGTTAAAGGCTTAGCACGTGTTATTGACTGCATATCAGTATTAGATTTTGCAATGAGCCAAGCCAGATACACTAAATACACAACCCCAACACACTTTATAAATAACTGTAACGAAGGAAATAGCACAAACAACTGCCCAAACCCAAATCCAACGAGTAACAACATTGTTGCAAACCCGACGCTTATCCCTATTAATAATGGCATACTCTTACGTACACCAAAATTAACACCAGAGGTAAGGACTAATACATTATTTGGTCCAGGTGTAATCGAAGATGAAATAGCAAATAACGCAACTGCTAATAAGTTGTCCATGTAAGGCCTTACAAAATTCAGATTAACGACAAGAAAGCGTCATATATAGACATTCATTGTACGGAATTGTGCCAGGGTATGTAGCAAACCTAAAACCCGCTTTTTCATACGCACGAATAGCACTTAAATTATGCATTAACACAAACAAAGATACTTCTTCTAAATGAAAAAGTGTACGTCCTTGTTTTATGAGTAACGAGATCAGATGATTGGCGATACCTTCGCCTCTATGTTGTGGCGAAACGCTTAAACGTCCTAAATGACACCGACCAAGCCGTTCATAAACTTGACCGAATGCGAAACACTCTTCTTTATTATCAACCAAAACATAAGATGACACTTTATTAAGGTTTAAATTTTCCTTGAATGATTCAAAATTAAATGGAAACGGAAAACTAGGGCCAGCCCACTCTCGAACAGCTTGCTTATCTTCAAACCACAGCATAAGTGTACGTAACTGTTTTTCAGTTGGTATTACTAATTCCATATTTTTATCCAACTTGCATCATATCGTTATAAATCACTTAAGTTTACAGAACATAATGGCCTAAAAAAAAGATCCGTGATCAATGGGCCTCATTAGGACTATATACTGCGATTCATGAAAAAATCAAACCGTGTCTGCGTGGCGCACAGTAAAGTGAGGTGTGTTATACCGTACCAAAAATTTTGTCTCCAGCATCACCAAGTCCTGGCACAATATATCCCTTTTCATTTAAGTGACTATCTAACGATGCGGTATATATTTCAACATCTGGGTGTGCACTGAGCGTTGCATTAACGCCTTCCGGAGCCGCAACCAATATCACCGCTTTTATTTTCTTACACCCGGCTTTTTTAAGCATATCTATCGTCGCAATGAGTGAACCACCCGTTGCTAACATCGGATCAATCACCAAGCTCAAGCGTTCATCAATTTTACCCACCAACTTCTCAAAATACGGTACCGGTTCAAGCGTTTCTTCGTTTCGTTGTAATCCTACAACACTTACTTTTGCCGCTGGTATTAGCTCCATAACACCATCCATCATGCCTAACCCCGCTCGTAATATAGGCACAACCGTGATTTTTTTTCCATGTAACTTAGCAACTTGAATGTCACTGCCTTCCCACCCTTTTATTGTTTGAGTTTCTAAAGGGAGATCTTTTGTTGCTTCATACGTTAATAAAGTGCCAATTTCAGCAACTAATTCGCGGAAGCTTTTCGTGCTGATCCCTTGCTGTCGAAGCAACGCAAGTTTATGTTGAACTAGAGGGTGATTAATTGTGTGTAAAGCCATCAAATTTTCCATATTTACAGTAATGGCATTATTATAGAGGTAATTAGTAGGCAGTGTACTTTCCACGTAAAAAATATTACCAGAGAAGGTGGTGTAAAATACACAATGGTTTGTGCTAACAAACCATTGTGATTTTTTATTATAGGGATTCGAAAAACTGCTCTGGTGTACTTCTAATTGGCTTAGTGCAAGTTACAGTAGGTGTACCTAAATATAAATACCCTACAATCTCATCTTCTGCTTTCATACCTAAAAGCGCTTTAACTTTTGGGCTTTGTGCAAAATACCCAGTGCGCCATACACCAGATAAATGCTGTGCGAATGCAGCTTGTTGCATAGCAAACACACTGCACGCGGCACTTTCTATTTGTTCGATACGCGGCACCTTTGGGTGCTCTTGAAATGGGCAAATGGCAATAATTAACATAGGCGCTCTTTGAGGAAGCTCTCTAGCACGATTAATAATGCGCTCTTCCTGCTGCTCTTCAACAGCGGCCTGATAATATATGTCACCCAGTTTATCCCTATCATCACCTTCAACAAGAATAAATCGCCATGGCTTAAGTGAACCATGATCAGGCACTTTTAACGCTGCTTTTTTTATTATCTCTAGTTGTGCTTGAGATGGCCCAGGAAATGATAAATTGCTATCTGATTGGCGCGTGGTTAAGAGTTCAATGGCATCCATGATAACAAACCTTTAATGAGTAATGAGTGTTATTTAGGATACCATTATATGTGTGGCTGGGCTATGACAACTCGATATAAATCATTTATTTATATCCTAACAAATCCCTATTAATTACCCTTATTGACGAGTTTACGTTTCAACCAAAAATCAACACTCACAAATCGCCCTCCACCACTGAATATCAGACTAAGCAACATCGCAAAATAAATCGCAGCAAATTCTATCCCATTGTTAAGTACAGCTATCGACCCTTTTTCATACAAGTAATCTGGGAATCCATGCTCACTAACAATGCCCT
Organism: Pseudoalteromonas sp. MMG013; assembly: GCF_018100885.1. Taxonomy (NCBI): domain Bacteria; kingdom Pseudomonadati; phylum Pseudomonadota; class Gammaproteobacteria; order Alteromonadales; family Pseudoalteromonadaceae; genus Pseudoalteromonas; species Pseudoalteromonas sp. MMG013. The sequence continues at coordinate 71,517 of NZ_JAGJEE010000023.1, forward strand.
TTATTCTATCTAATCGCTCCCCGACCTCTAAGCTATTATCTAAACTTTCTTGAGCGCCTGGTATGTTCAACCACTCAAATACTTGAGCGGCGCTTGTATCAGGGTTCGTAGGAGCAATAGCAAACCAGCCATTGTGCCAATGCACTGTAGTTGCAGCAATAAACATTGTAAACATAAGTGGAATCGCGGCAATTCTTGTAAAAAGGCCGATTAAAATTAGCCAGCCACCTAAGAATTCAGACCAACCTGCTAGAAATGCCAATAAGTCAGGAAACGGTAATCCTAACCCCCACTCACTATTGCCAAACCAGGCCACAACATTTGAGTCTGGCAACAAAGTACTTGGAAAACTTATATCCTCATTCGCTAAATTCAATTTATTGAACCCAGCTATAATCATGATTGGGGCTAGTATCAGCCGAAATAATAACGGGGGGATCCCATCTAAAACGTGTATTTTGTCTAGAATTTTTTGATAAAGGGCGTGAATTTGTAACAGCATGTGCGGCCTTCTGATTGTTATATTTAAAACTTAGTTATCAGTGTAGACCGCATTTTGAAAAATTTTATTGCACAAGAATAAAGAAAAAAGTATGAGTTTTATCTTTATATCACCCTAGCAACCTGTAGCGCTTCATAAATCGCTCGTTTAGCATCTATTGCGCTTGCCAATTTGGCACCGCCGATAACATGTTGATTATCGGGTAAGGCTTCTTTGTTAAATAGCTTATCATTTGATACTTGTCCGATACACGCAATGACAGTATCAACTTCTAGCCAAGTTTCTTTGCCATTAACACTTACCAACAGTCCCTTATCTGAAAAAGCAACATATTCACACCCAGCAATTTGCTCAACATCATGGTGCTTTGCTACTTGTCGATGTATCCACCCCGTTGTTTTACCTAAATCACTGCCGAATCGACCGTCACTGCGCTTTAACATATAGAGCTTGCGAGGGTCTTTGGTTTGGTTTGCTTCACATTCTATTCCCCATTGCAGCTTAAAATCATCAATTGACTGCTCGGGTGTTTCTGTTAGAAACGCCACCATATCAAACCCAATACCACCCGCACCCAAAATGGCGATTCGCTCGCCAAGCTCCACCTCACCTCTAATTACCTCATCGTACGCATACACCTGTTTCCCGTCTGAACACTGTATAGGAGATAAACGAGGCGTTACACCGGTTGCAAACACAACATCATCATATTTGCTGAGCATTTCTTCGCTATATGCGGTATCAAGCGTCAAATTTACCTTTAGCCGTTTAAGTTCTGATAAGTAAAATGCCAATGTCTTTTTAAAATCTTCTTTACCCGGAATTTGCATAGCAAGATTGAACTGACCACCTGGGTGCGTATTCTTATCAATTAACGTTACCTTATGGCCTTTTTTTGCCAAATAGTAACTCACCGACAACCCAGCTGGACCTGCACCGACTACTAATACGTCCTTCGGCTTTTCAGCGAGTTCTAATGGATAATCTAGCTCAAACCCTGCCTGTGGATTTACCAAACATGTCGCACGCTTTCCCTTAAAAACATGATCTAAGCACCCTTGATTGCAGCCAATACAAATATTAATTTGTTCACTGTGATTATTGCGGTATTTGTTAAAAAACTCAGGATCTGCCAATAGTGGCCGAGCCATTGAAATTAAATCGGCTTCGCCATTTTGTAATATATCATTGGCAATATCGGGCGTATTAATGCGATTAACAGCAATGACAGGAATATTTACTACATCTTTCAAGCGCTTTGATGCTTCTTTAAATGCGCCTGGTGGAACCATGCTCGCTATCGTTGGAACACGTGCTTCGTGCCACCCTATCCCAGTATTGAGAATATCCACACCCGCCGCCTCGAGCGCCTTTGCTTGAGTTGTTACTTCTTCAGGCGTTGAACCATTCGGAATTAAATCCATCACTGACAGCCTAAAAATGATCATGAACTTATCGGATACATTTTCCCTAACTGCTTTGACTATCTCAATCGCTAAACGCATTCTATTGTCTAAGTTACCACCGTATTTGTCACTGCGTTTATTGGTATGACTGGCCATAAACTCATTGATCAAATACCCTTCCGATCCCATTACTTCCACTCCATCATAACCGGCTTTCTCCGCAAGTTTTGCCGAATGTGCGAAAGCTTTAATGGTGCTTTGGATCATGTTCAATGACATGCTTTTAGGCTTATATGGATTAATGGGCGCCTTAACTGCGCTTGGTGCAACATTAAAAGGATGATAAGCGTAGCGGCCTGCATGTAAAAGTTGCAGACAAATTTTAGCCCCATGCTGATGAACTGCACGTGTGTAGGCTCGGTGTTTAACAACATCATAGTAGCTATTAAAAGAAGAAGAAATTGGCGTCAACTTTCCTCTAATATTAGGGCTATACCCTCCAGTAATAATCAGTCCAGTGCCACCTTTAGCTCTGGCCTCATAAAATGCACTTAAACGCTTTCGGTTATGCCATCCCTCTTCTAACCCTGTGTGCATTGAACCCATAACTAAGCGATTACGTAATTCAGTGTGTTTTAATTCTATTTTTTTTTCTAACATTACCTGCCCCGGCTAACTGGTCTAACCTGTGCAACATTATCAATTTCCCATGAATTAGCAAGTACCTTAAGAAGTAAATTAATTGTTTATTTCCATTAATGACGTTTTATTGCTAAGTTTCTCACGCTATTGATACATTTTTAGGATGTTTAGACGTCTATAAATACTTCGTTACGTTTTTATCGTTACACCTTTATATTTTCTGAGGTAATATCACAATAGCGAACATTTTAGGTACTCCTATATATTGAGGTCTGATTTTGAATTTAATTGGTAAACTTTTTAAAGGGCTATGGCATGGCCTTAACTTTTCTCGCCGCCTTGTCTTGAATTTGTTATTTTTAGGCATAATTGTTGGCGTTGTGATAAGCGCATCAAGTACAAAAGATGAAGTTGTTATTGATGACAGCAGCGTACTTCGACTCAATTTACAAGGTGCGTTAGTTGAAGAGCTTACATATGTTGATCCCTTTGACGCAGCATTAAATGATGCAACCAACTCTAACGATCAGCCTAAAGAAATTTTATTGGATGACGTTTTACGTGTGATCAATGAAGCAAAGCATGATAACCGCATTCAAGTCTTATTACTTGATTTAAAAGGCTTGCGAGGTGGGCACTTAGACAAACTACGCAGCATTGCAATTGCAATAGAAGACTTTAAAGAGTCGGGTAAACAAGTTTTAGCCCATGGTTCATATTATTCACAAGGCCAGTATTATCTGGCATCAAAAGCAGATTCTATTTCTCTACACCCATATGGTGGTGTCGATATTCGCGGTTTTGCAACATACCCACTGTACTTTAAAGATGCATTGGAAAAATTAAAAGTAACGCAACACATTTTCCGCGTGGGTACATATAAATCGGCTGTTGAACCTTTTATTCGCAACAGCATGTCTGAACCCGCAAAAGAAGCGAGTAAACTTTGGTTAAATGAACTTTGGGCACAATACAAACAAGACATTGTCGCTTCTCGATCATTTGATGTGTCAAACTTTGATGAAACAACAGAGCAGTATTTAACAAAAATAGAGCTAGTTGATGGTGATTACGCACAGTATGCACTGTCAAATGGCTGGGTCGATACATTAAAAACCGATCAACAATTGCAACAAGAACTGATTGAGTTAGTCGGTAAAAACAAATCAGGCAAAAGCTACAAACAAGTATCATTCAATAAATACCTAAACTACATCACACCAGCAGTTGATATGGTAAACCCGGTCACCGAAAAAGTGGCCGTTATCGTAGCAAGGGGTAACATTGTTGACGGTAAGCAAAAAGCGGGTCGTATTGGCGGAGAGTCAACCGCTGCATTACTCAAAAAAGCACGTCTTGACGACAAAGTTAAAGCTGTTGTACTCCGTATTGATTCAGGTGGTGGCAGTATGTTCGCCTCTGAAATAATCCGTAATGAGGTACTTGCTATTAAAGAAGCAGGGAAACCGGTTGTCGCCTCGATGGGGTCAGTGGCTGCATCTGGCGGTTATTGGATAGCCACATCCGCAAACGAAATTTGGGCATCACCAAGTACAATTACTGGGTCCATTGGCGTATTTGGTTTAATAATGACATTTGAGAATGCACTAAATGATTTAGGTATTTATTCTGATGGTGTAGCAACTACCGAGTTACACGATATTTCACTGTCACGCGGTTTAAACCCGCAACTAGCCCAAGTACTCCAACTTGGGGTAGAAAACGCCTATGACAAATTCATTAGTGTGGTGGCAAACTCTCGAGGCCTTGAAAAATCGGCTGTTGATAAAGTCGCACAAGGGCGTGTTTGGACTGCAACACAGGCGAAAGAGTTTGGTCTTATTGATAACTTAGGTGACAAAAAAGACGCTATTTCTGCAGCTGCCAAGCTCGCAAACTTAGAGTTTTACGACATCATCACTATTGAACAAACGTTATCTGAAAAAGAGTTATTACTAAGAGAGATTTTTGGCTCAGCCATGGTTCACGATACACTCAGTGCACTCGCGCCACAATCGAGTTTATTAAAATTAATAGAGCAAGGCTTTGGCAATATAAGCACTGATTTAAGTCACCATCTCACGACGTTATCACAAATGAATGACCCTAACGGTATCTATACACAATGTGTAGTATGCCAGATAACATATTGATCATTCGCTGCAATAATTAGCGATACTTGATATACTAAGCCCAGAATCGATTCTGGGCTTTTTAATATGAAAAGAAAAAAAATATACATCGCTTATACCGGTGGTACCATCGGTATGAAGCAGTCTAGCCGTGGTTACATACCTGCCGAAGGCTATTTAACTGAAACGGTAAAAAGCAACGCTGAGTTCACGCGTGAAGAAATGCCGCTGTTTGACATTCATGAATATTGCCCGTTAATCGATTCTTCTGATATGTCACCTCATCATTGGCAATTGATTGCGGATGATATTAAAGCCAAATATGATCAATACGATGGATTCGTTGTGCTACACGGTACCGACACCATGGCATATAGCGCGTCAGCTTTGTCTTTCATGTTTGAAAATCTAACCAAACCGGTCATTGTGACAGGCTCACAGATCCCTTTATCTCAACTTCGTTCTGATGGACAAGTGAACCTATTAAATGCAATGTACTTGGCGGCCAACTATCCAATTGCAGAAGTCAGCTTGTTCTTTAACAATAAGCTATTCAGAGGCAACCGCGCCACCAAAGCACATGCAGATGGCTTTGACGCATTCTCTTCACCTAACTTGCCCCCCCTTGCACAATCAGGGATCAACATAAAACTAAAAGAGGGTAAGTTAAGTCCTTATGTAGAGCAAGCACTGCAAGTGACGCCTATCACGCCTCAACCTGTGGGCGTGCTCTATCTTTACCCTGGGATCAATATAAATATTGTCAGTAATATCCTTGACGGTGATATACGCGCACTCATTTTACTGAGCTTTGGTGTTGGCAATGCACCACAACAACCACCATTTCTAAATGCTTTAAAAGCAGCGTATGACAGAGGCGTCGTCATTGTAAACTTAACTCAATGTATTCAAGGTCAAGTAAATATGGGCGGTTATGCCACAGGAAATGCCCTTCTCAACTGTGGTGTGATCAGTGGCTATGATATGACATTAGAAGCGTGTATCGCCAAATTGCATTATTTATTCAGCCAACAGTTAGAAATTGAAACTGTCAGGCATTTAATGCAAGACAATTTAAGAGGTGAGATTTCTCGGTAACCGTATAACGAGGTAACCTAGAAAAAGCGCAATAAATATCAGGTGTATTACCGTAAAGCTATTACATTCTATTCTATTAAAGACAAAGACAAAGACAAAGACAAAGACAGTGTAGTGTTATTGCAACTTCACTGTCTTTGTTATTAAACGAATTTAGTTACATTTACTGAAAGACGCTGTACGTGAGTACGACCTTTTCCAAAAAGCGTCATAGTAAGACCACTCAGCTGTATCGTTATTATGAAGCGGTACGAAATTGTCTATGCGACTGAACGAATTTCCACCAGAGGTAGATGAGGTGTTTCGCACTAACTCAGTGACTCGTTCAACACTCCCGCCTGAACGACAATTTGTATACCATGCAAATTCAGTTGTGGCACTATTAATACGATTTGTATATAACCAATAAACCCTATTTTTAACAGAAATGAACCCAGACATAGAATCATTAACGCCAAGAGGCCAAGGTTGATATTGTGCATACTGTGTAACACGCGTTCCGCCACAATAATACGCGCCCTGATTGCTAGATACGTTATATTCACATTGGTGATCAACAGAGAATCGGACTCGACCATGAGAACTCGTAAAGCAATTTTGACCAAACTGGTCACATACTTCAACTTCTACCGTTTGAGTACCGCTTATGGTATTTGGACCGCGAACATCACTAACCGATGTTAGGCCCCTACGATATTTATGTTTTGGTTGACCATTTGGTTTATATACATAAAGGTTATAGGTTTGATTTGGAAATCTGTTTGGGTAGTAGCGAGACCAATCAATCGTTACGGATTCATTCAAGTTTATCTTCGCTGGTGTCGCTTTGACATAAGAAGAAGCAGATGCATTCGTACTAACCACTGATAAAGCCAATGCTAACGGTAAGAACTTCAATTTTTTATACATTTTATAACAATCCTTTTATTTTCCCGCCGCATTCTAACTAAAAAATTTCAAATGTAAATAGTTAATAAATATACTTTTTACTTAAGAATAATATATTGCATCGACGCAGAGCTATTTAGCGTAAGTAGACTTGTTTAAATTGGTTGCAAGTTGCCCGTCAATTTTATGCGCGCTAACCGCAGCGAGTGTTTGACTCATAGCTTCAATGTAACGGTTATGGTTATATGTTTCAGCTTCAGAGCGTTGGATTCCACCTACTATACTATTCCCCAACGCATTGCCAAAGACACCGGCTAACTATAACAGCTAGCCGAATTTGGTTGGGTGTCACTTAAAATTCCCAATCACTAAAGGCCAAGACAAATCAAGTAAGCTAATTTCATACATCATCAAAAAAACCAACAACTTTGGGTGGGTGATGAGATGGACACTCCCAAATCGGCGTCAATGCGCCAAACTAAAGGTGTGTTTATAACGATAGTTAGTAGGAGCATCCATCATGAATAACGTTAGTATATTAAGCATCGATTTAGCAAAAAATGTATTTCAACTTCTTGGAATTAATGAACACGGAAAACCTTGTTTCTCAAAGCGGGTTTCTAGAGTTAAACTCCACGAAATAATCCTTAATTTACCGCCTTGTGAAGTCGTTATGGAAGCTTGTTCACCCTCTCACTACTGGGGCAGAGCATGTTTAAATTCTGGTCATCGAGTTAATTTAATTCCTCCACAACATGTCACCCCATTTGTACGTGGTAACAAAAATGATAAAAATGATTGTTTGGCAATATATGAAGCGAGTAGAAGGCCTAACATTCGCTTTGTTCCCATTAAAAGTGAACAGCAACAAGCTGTGCTTTGTCTACATAGAATACGAGAAAGGCTACTCAGTACTCGTACTGCTTGTATAAATCAAACTCGAAGTTTACTTCTCGAATTTGGGTTTCACATTCCCAAAGCATACTCTGTATTCAAAAAGCATATTCATGAACTTTTATCACTAGATGTCCAGCCTGTTATTCGCCTCATGTTGCTAGAGGTACAACAAGAGTTAGAAAACTATGATAAAAAATTAAACTCATGGATACCTTGTTCCAACAAACTAATACCCACAACACCAGTGCAGAAATTATGCAATCAATTCCAGGGATTGGCCCTATCATTGCCTCCGCGTTCAGCGCCAGCATCGATAAAGGCCAAGCATTTAAAAGTGCGAAAGATTTTAGCGTCTGGCTTGGCCTTACGCCTAGGCAATATGCATCTGGTGAAACAAATCGTTTGGGCACAATTACTAAACGTGGAGATGGATACCTCAGAAAGCAACTTATTCATGGTGCTCGAACTGTTGTAAACCACGCACATAAAAAAGACGATGACCTGAACCTATGGGTCACTGCCATCAAGCAAAGGCGTGGGGTGAATAAAGCCGCGGTTGCAATGGCACATCGCCTGGCAAGATTGATGTGGATATTACTTCAAAAAAATGAATATTACCGACCCATACGTTCATGCAACCAGGTTCAAGGTGATGTTTAAATACAGAGTTAGATTGGCAAGCAGCTCGTAAATGACAAGGGTAACTTAACCCGAGTGGGTGTTGAGAGCACTTACCAATCGCCTATCATTGTTCGCTACAGTTAGATGAAAAAAAGGCCTAGCCTGCCTATACAAAACCCGACAAAGGCACGGTATATAAACCGCTTGGGTGTATTCAAATTAGGGTGTATGGGCTCGAAGCTCATTAGGGGCACTGAAATAACAGTTAAGCCCGGATATATGTCAGAGCAACGCTTTATTGCAATTGGGTCAAACGTCAAACAGTGGCAGCGACGAAATGAAAAAACGAGGTAGTTTATTCTACCCCGCCAGAGTTATTTTGTTTGACATACTGGGAGTGTCCATATATGTCATTTTAAATTTATTTAATTGCAATATTTAAGCGTTATTTCTTTTTTCTACTTTTAATATGCAAGGAATATCCAACTGTCGCCTTTCCCCCTCAACCATTGCTGTAGGCCCCTCTCCCTTTAGCCAAAGATAATGTAATCTAAGTTCATCTCCTACGGCAAAATCTTTTGAGTCAGATATATACCCTTTCCAACAACCCACCTTCGTTGCGTGATGGGTAGGACTAGGCCTAAATAACTCAACAACTTCAATGGTAACTTTCTCGCCTATATATGGGTCATAAGTATTGATGTTTTCAGCCTTAATTAATTTACCTTCCAAGATAAGCACATCGGCACTAGAGTCCAGAGTTTGCTCTAAAGTAAAGGATTCAAGTCGACCATTAATAATTACCCCTACTAAGAATGTTGCCATCAGAGCAAAGCATGTTTTCATCATTGAGTTATATTGCAATCTAACTTTAATGAGGCCGAGACAAACAAGAATCAGTGTGAAAAACAATAGATATTCTTCACCAGTAACACCTCCAACTTGATAAAGGGAAACCCAATTGAAATTACTACTCATTACTTATTCCTTATGAAATAGATTGTTAAATGCATAAACTGTTTTACCGAATATGCCTAAGTTAACGGATAGGCTTGTTTGCTCAGGAGCAAAGCTAAGTGAATCTGTAACAAGCAGAGGACCAGTACCATGAAACTTTAGTCCAGCAGAAGCCCCTAATCGATAACCTTGGGTATCTGAAAGCTTTGTATTGTAAGATGGCGCTCTAGTGTGCAGTTGCCCTCCTACCGCACCAGCATATATGGAAACTGGCTTTTCTTTCGAGAACATAAATTTTTTGAGGCTAGATGGTAAACCTAATCTATCTATTCCAGCTTCAAACGGCTTACCTAAAAAAGCATCAGCTAGTTCAATATCTATAGCTGTCGTGTGTTGGTACCCAGCTACATGATTAAGAGCTGAAGAAGTAAATGCCTTTTCGGTCATTAAGACGTTAGCATCTATCGTTA